>PKXU01000187.1:66435-78366 GCA_003132445.1 Acidobacteriaceae bacterium
TCAAATCCTATCGCCCCGACCAGTTAGATTCGAAGTTCGCTCTTTTCGTCAGGGGCACCGAATACTTCGCCCAATCATCCCGATCATAACTGCGCATTATCTCGCGGACCACGGAATCGTCGCCATGAGTTCCTACGATCCGAAACGCAAACGCGATGCGCCTTCAATGATCCCTCAGCCAATAGCGACGGCAATTGATACGGAGTTCCATCGTGGTCGCTGGCGGAGAAACAAGGAATGCGCAGCGCTTCTTTCTCCTGGCTGTTAAAGTCCCAATAAAGCTCCTAAGTGATCGCATCATCGCGGTAGCCGAGTACGTTTCGGGTTCCACCTTCCTCCTCGGAGGAAGGACTTACACATCGTCCTGCGCCTTGTGTATGATCTGACCCCTGCCAAGGTGTAGAGATCAAGAGATCAACGAATGAGCGACGAGTCCGTTCACGGAACTATCGAAGTCGACATCGCTATGACGCAACGCGCCGACAGCCTGACCGCCCCCAGTGAATTCCAACTCGGCTATTACGGCTGGCGGGTAGTGTTAGCGGCTTGTCTCGGCGTGATGGCCGGATTCGGCTCGCTGTTCGTTTATACGTTTTCGGTATTCGTCAAGCCGCTGGCTGCGCAATTCGGATGGAGTCGCGAAGCCATCTCCAGCGGCTTCGCCGTCGCCGCCGTCACTTTGGGGTTCATTTCCCCATTGCTTGGCCGGTGGATCGATCGCTTTGGCCCTCGCCGCATCATTCTCATTTGTATGACGGTATATGTTTGCGCCATCGCATCATTGTCGCTGTTGCGCTCCGGATTGTGGCAGTTTTACCTGACTTGCTTCGTGCTGGGCGTCGTTGGGAATGGCGCGGCTCATCTGGCTTATTCGCGATCGATTTCGACGTGGTTTCAGCGACGTTTGGGGACGGCGTTGGCCTTCGTGATGGTTGGAGCGGGCTTGGGAGCCATGATTTTACCCGTCGTTGCTCAATCCATCATCAGCCGGTATGGCTGGCGTGCAGCGTACGCGTCTCTCGGTGGTCTGGCGTTGTTACTCGGTTTGCCCCTCAGTTGGCGCTACATCCGGGAGCGTGGAGCGATCGGAAACGAGGCCGCTCCGGTTGCCCATGCTGGAATGACGTGGCAGCAGGGCCTGCGCTCTTTTGCCTTCTGGATTATCACGGCCATTCTTTTCGTAAGTTCAATCAGCATGAACGGAGCGATCACACACCTGTCCGCATTGCTGACCGATCGAGGCCTCACAGCGGGAAGTGCGGCGCTCTGCGCGTCCATACTCGGCGGATCAAGCCTGCTTGGCAGAATCGTGGTGGGAGGGCTGTTAGACAGATTTTTCGGGCCGCGGGTCGCGCTTGTAATCAACCTGATTACCGCGCTGGGCATTTTTCTACTCGCTCGGGCAACTAATTTTCCTGCGGGCTGTCTTGCTGCTGCGCTCATTGGCATCGGGGCCGGAGGCGAAGCGGCCATTACACCTTACTTGCTGACGCGATATTTTGGCCTGCGCGCTTTTTCCACTCTTTATGGTCTCACCTGGACGTTCTATGCCGCTGCGGGAGCCATTGGGCCGGTAATCCTGGGGCGTGCATTCGATGCGACTGGTTCCTATTCCTCTTTGCTGATTCTTCTCGCAGCAGCGTTGGCACTGGCAGCCGCGACAAATCTTATGCTTCCGCGCTATTCAGATTCGTTCGCGTTTGAGACTCAATAGGCCAGATGTCGTCGGCGTTCAAGGTGTCAATTTCCCTGTCCCGAGGTAGTCCTGCGAAGGAACGCCGAATGCGTCAGCAACGCGATTGAAAAATGCGAACATTGCAGTGATGTAGACGGCTTCTGCGATCTGCTCTTCTTTCCAGCCTGCGTCTCGAAGTTTCTGAACATCCTCGGCGGTCGAGCGATAGGCGGCGTCGGTGATCAGCTTGACGTAATCCAGCAAGGCGCGCTCCGCCGGAGTAAGGCCAGCTTCGTCAAGCTTGCCTTCGACGATTGCTTGTACGCATTGATCAGGTGCTCCCTGGACACGCAGGAAGTAGGCGTGGCTATCCAGTCAATATGGACAGCGATTCAAATAGGAGACATAGCTCGCGATTAATTCTTTGTATCGCCGCGAGAGATGACCTTCCGAGAAGTGGACTGTGTTTCCGAACTCAATCACTCGACGCAGAAAGTCCGGGCGCGCACCGAAGCACTTGATGATGCCGGGAACTTGCTGTCTGCCAGACCCAGCCCGCCAAAAATCATAAGCTGCGGCCGTTTCGCCGGTCGCTTCGGCATCTTCGATGATCCTGATTTTCGTGTTCGGCTTCGCGGTTGGAGTGCTATCCGGGCCTGCCGAATGCTTCGCATCGTTGTCTGAGTTCATATCAATTCAATGTACTCCCTCATCCAGCGTCTCAATCTTCTATCCGCCTCCGACTGATACCACCGTAGCGAAGACAGATTGGAGTGGCGACAAGTTAGCTGGGAAAAGAGTCGCGCCGCAATAATGCGAAAACATTACCGGCGCCTTCTTTTTCACTTTCCACTTGGTGATCGAAGCAAGTACTGCTTTCAGATTATTGACCTCGCTGCAAAGCGTCCCTATAGTCGCCGCACTTCAATCTGTGGGCGAATCTTGCGCGTGTTCTCTAAAGAGCCGACGAGAAACTGTTTTGCGAAATCAATTGCGATTCTTGAGGACGAATGGGGAAAAGCATGCCCAAAGCGAGAACGCTGACGTTATTCCTGATTGCCCTGCTTACAAGTTTGAACCTCGCTGGACAGCAAATCACGGGGAGCATTCGCGGAACTGTGAGCGATCCTAGCGGTGCCATCGTCCAGGCTGCTACGGTCACCGCAAAACAAACCGAGACCGGCTTGACTCGTGCGGCGGTCACGGATCGTCAGGGAGCCTACGTGCTGGTCGAACTCCCGATCGGACATTACCAGTTAGAGGTGCAAGCGAAAGGTTTCCAGAAGTACCTGCAGCAGGGAATCTCGCTGGATGTCAATGAGACCGCGACCGTCGGCATTCACCTCAAGCTCGGGTCGGAGACACAACAGGTTGATGTGAGCGCGGATGCAGCTCTGGTGCAGAGCACGGTCAGCAGTCTCGGGCAAACCGTGATGGAGCACGAGATTCTCGACCTCCCGCTGGACGGCCGCAACTTTTCTCAGCTCGGACTGCTTCAGCCTGGCGTGGTGCCGCTGACTCCCGGACTGCTCGAAGCCGGAGGTCCGGCACGAGAGAACCAGGCCTATGCCGTGGACGGCCAGCGGCCCGAGTCAAACAATTTTATGATTGACGGCGCCGACAATGAGAGCTCTGTGGACGGCGGATTTGTTCTCAAGCCCCCGATCGACGCGATTGCCGAGTTCAAGATTCTTAGTCACAACGCGAATGCGGAGTTCGGAAGGAACACCGGCTCGACCACGAATATCGTTACGCGATCGGGGTCCAATTCGTTTCATGGGGCCGCGTGGGAATTTCTTCGCAACGACGCAATGGATTCGTCCGATTACTTCACGCAAAGCGTGCAGCCTCTGAAGCAAAACCAATTCGGCGCCACCTTCGGCGGACCGATCCTCAAGGACAAGACCTTTTTCTTCGGATACTACGAAGGCTTCCGCAACCAGCAGGGTGAGACCGTGCCTGCAACCGTGCCTTCGGCGGCGGAAAGGCAGGGCAACTTCGCGGAGGAGTGTACCGACCTCAACGCTACCATCGACCCGACAACCGGGCTCTGCAGCAACCCGAATGGGCAACTCACCTTTTTCGGAACACCGGTACCGTTCAACCAGATGACGCTTTTCACTCCGATCGATCCGACTGCCGCGAATGTCTTGCCGTTTTTTCCGCTGCCCAACGTTGGCGAAAACGGGTTCATTGCCACGCAGACTCTCATTGAGAATAACAACCAATTCGGAGTGCGCTTGGATCATTATCTTTCTCGCGCCGACACTCTGAATTTCCGCTACATGTATAGCAGTGGCCCGACGACGGATCCTCTTTCGCCGGTGGGAGCGAACGTGCCGGGCTTTCCAGTGGGCGAGTATGACCGCGCACAGAACTTTGTCATGCAAGACACCCACATCTTCTCGCCCACCACCATCGGCGTCGCGCGCTTTTCCTTCCTCCGCAACACTTTCCTGCTCGACGAGCACCTGAATCATGAGTCGCCGGGTGACCTGGGCTTTCAGTACGCTCCCACGCTGCCTTCAGCCGCCGGACCGCCGTTTATCCAGGTCGGCGGATACGCCTCAGTGGGTGATCCCATCACGGGACCGCGCAATACATTTCAGAATACCTTTGACCTCTCCGGCTCTCTGAGCTGGATTCGCGGTCGCCACGAGCTGAAATTTGGCGGAGGCTATCGGCGCGATCAGATCAACGCCTTGCAGGGCATCGCCAGCAACGGCTTCTTTGTGTTCGCCAATTTTCCCTACAGTGACGGATTTGCCAGCTTCCTGTCTGGCAATCCGGTTGTCTTTCTGCAAGGCGGAGGAAACTTTGCTCGCGAAATCCGAGACCGAGCTCTGGATGCCTACGGGCAGGATACCTACAAGGTTACGTCGAACTTAACGCTGAACATCGGTCTTCGCTACGAGCTGCCATTTCCGTCCACCGAGAATCATAACGAGGTGAATCTCTTCGTTCCCGGAGCACAGTCGCAAGTCGTTCCGAGTGCTCCAGCGGGACTTCTTTATCCCGGCGATCCGGGCGTGCCTGCGGGCTTGATTTCAACCCAGAAAACCGCTTTCGCTCCGCGCGTAGGCTTGGCTTGGGATCCGCGCGGAGACTCCAAAACAGTGATCAGCGCAGCCTACGGAATTTTCTATGAACCTTACTACACCGGAGAAGGCGGCCCACTGCAGGATCCCGTCAGTTCGCCTCCCTACCTTAAGACTCAGCAAATTAGTTTCCCCGTCAACTCATTTGCCAATCCGTTCTATACCCCAAATCCCTTCAGTCAAGCTTTCCCCGAGCCGATGACACTGCTCGTAGTCGCCCGCAATCTGCACCTGCCCTACGCGCAGGATTGGAATCTGAATATTCAACGGTCTTTCGGCGAGGACTGGCTCTTTCAAATCGGGTACGTGGGCACGACCGGTGTAAGGCTGCCTCGATTCATTGAAGGGAATCCGCCAGTCTTTGTCCCCGGCGCGGACACCACTAGCCCTGGTTGTTCGGTGGCAGTGCCCTGTCCGATTTCCACCGAAAACAACGTGAACCAGCGGCGCCTCTATTCTGGATGCACCTTAGCGAACCCGAACAATTGCATCTACAGCTCCGTCGGTGAGATCGCGAGTGTCGCAAATTCCAACTATAACGCCCTGGAAACCAGCCTTCGCAAGCGCTTCAGCCACGGCCTGTCGTTCCTTGCATCTTACACATGGTCGCACTCCATCGATGACGTTTCTTCCTTCAACATTACCGGCTCCGCTTCGCAGCCAGTTGCCGGTGAAAATGACTTGGCGCAAAATCCGTTTGATCTCGCGGCCGAGCGTGGCCGGTCCATGTTCGACTCTCACCATCGCTTCGTGCTGAGTTATCAATGGAGCCTGCCGTTCCTGGGGCACTCCCACAGTTGGTATGGGCGCGTTCTCGGCAACTGGCAGCTGAACGGAATTCTGACTGCCATGAGTGGCGGTCCGTTCACGGTATTCGACTCGAACGACGTTTCGCTGCAAGGGCAGGCGCCGGAAATTACCGGATTCTCCGCGAACCGCCCCAATCTGATTGGCAACCCAAACTCCGGTCCGCGCACCCCGCAGGAATGGTTCAACGTTAGCGCGTTTCAGCAACTCCAACCGGATCCTCTTGGCCGGTTCGAGGTTTTTGGGGACGAAGGCCGCAACGTAGTCCAGGGCCCCGGATACGTAGACTGGGACGTCTCGGCCTTCAAGAACATTCACCTAACGGAATCTAAAGAACTTCAATTCCGCGGCGAACTGTTCAACTTGCTGAACCATACCAATTTCCGGCTGCCGGTCAGTGACATCGAGTCGCCGACTTTCGGGCAGATCCAGTCGGATGTAAGTCCACGGGTGATTCAAGTGGCGCTGAAGTTTCTCTTCTGATACCGAAACTCAATCCGTTGTCTCGAAGGTCCTGCTCAGGCTATTGGGAAAACCAAGTGTCTTTATCCGGATCCGTGAGGGCTGGATCTGGGCATGTTTCGCCTCGATTAGAGTCGGTTATTGGATGATGACCACGTTCATGCTCCAGGGAGTGAGCGTTAGGCTCAGAGGCAGCGTCTGCGGCCCCATGTTGGTGGTCATCGGCGCGGCCCAGGTGCTCGTCCCTGCTGGGTCCGGCGGAGTGCCCGTCGGCGAACCTGACAGCTCATAAATGGCCTTGTCGTAAGTCGTGACGTTCACGCTAGAAGAAGAGCTCTTGCCCGAAAGCGTGACCGTCACCGACTGTGAGGCAGTGTCGTTGTCGTTGAACAGCAGCAGGGCCGTTCCGTTGGGGTTAGTTGCCGCATAGGCACGCACATCGGTCGTGTCGCCGGTGACGGTCGCCGTCAGCACCGTCTGCCCGTTGACGCCCATCTGGCTGAACAGCTGAAACGCTCGCGCCGTCGGAGACATGGTGCCGATGGGGCCCGCGCCCGGGCAAGTCGTATCCTCCGATCCGTCGGAGAACACGTTGTAGGCTCCGAAATCCTGCCATCCATACAGCGACGTACTATCGTTTCCGTTAGCGCCGTTGCAATTGCCGAAGCCAATCCACCAGGTCAGCCGCGAGACGCCAGCGTTCATCATCTCGCCCAGAACCTGACCGGCATACAAGCCTTGGGTGATCGACCAGCTCTGTTTACCCGGATTGGTATAAGCCCCTCCGATCTCGCCCACGTAAATCGGCGTGTCCGGAGTTCCCCACTTAGTCAGCTCCGACCTGATGGTATTGATGTTCGTGGTCAACTCCTGCGCCGCCTGCTGCACGATGAAAGTGTCGCTTTCCTGCCCCGGCGTCTCCGGATAGTAGTGGTATTCCACGAAGTCATAGGACCCCTTGGCATTGGACAGCACGGTATTGTCCCATCCGCCAGTCGCGTTATCCGCGTCCACAACCACGCCGACCAGCGTGTTCGGGCTGGCTGTCTTTATCAACTGGTAGTATCCGCTGCTTCCCACCACCGCGGCGGCATAGATGGTGGGGTCGTTCGGAGTGGAGTGCAGGTCATACTCCCAGCTTCCATATTCCTCATTGCCCACCGTCATATGGCTGGGGGTAATGCCGTCGGCCAACGCAGCCGTGACCCACGCGGCAGCTTCGCTTGGTTCACCGCCCCCGTTGCAGGTTGAGTTCGAGCCGTAATTCGCCGTCAACGCCACATCGAGGTTAGTGGGAGCGGCCATGTCGTTGACGAAATTCGAAAACGTGTCATTCGGATCGGCATAGCCGCCGTCGCACAGGGTATTGGTCGCCCAGTGGTAAAGGTCGGAATCCGATCCGCCCGGCCATCGCACCTGGGTTAAGCCGGCAGCCTGGAAAGCATCCACAATTGCGGTCTTGTTCGACACCAGGTCGTACCAAATGGCCATGTTCATACCCAGCAGCTTGTCAGTCAAGGCCGGCCCGCTGCTCGCCAGGTCCACCGTCACCGAAGCAGTAACCGCCGCAGTATTGACGGTCGCCGTCGCCATCGCAGTCACCGCTGTCCCGCTGGCATTGGTCACCGTCAACGTGTAGGTAGCAGTGGCAGTCGGGCTCACACTCACGCCCGCGCCGCTGGTCGCAGCCAAACTGCCGGGAGTAATAACGCCCGTGCCGTTCGCGAAGACTCCCGTCAGAGTCGCGCTCGATCCTGCCGTAATGGTTGTCGGACTTGCGGTGAAGCTGGTAATCGTGGGCTGCGCTGGCGGAGGTGGCGTTTGGGTGCTCGACGACCCACTGCCACAGCCGCTCAAACCTGCCAGGCCCAGGATCAGAGTCATGGCCAGCGAAGCTAAAACAAGCCGACGTTTCATGGGATTCCCCGCGTCCAGGTCAACAGAGATTCTCACAAGAGCACAGCGTCTGCAACGGGCCATCGGACCATTAGTGGACGACAGAAGGACATGCCCGAGCAACTACCATCCCGGGGTAGAACTTATGTGGGGGACATCGGTGTCCGGCGCGATCATGCTGACGGATGTGCCGCTGAGTGGTGCCGCCTAAGACGTGCCGCTTAATTCGACTCGACCGAGAAGGCTAACAATACGTTCCCGTCCATCGCGTTGGTGTAGCCGCTGTTCACGTAAACCATGCCGCTAACGATTGCGGGGCCGGCACCGTTTAGAGACCCTCCGTGGGCGCGGAGACCGTTGGTCGTGTGAAATTCTTGTGCGGTATCAAAGTCCCATAGCACGGAGCCATCCCGAGTGTCGTAGGCGCGCAGATGACCATCCAGTGAGCCGGCGAAGAGAACGCCGGGAATTAAAGTAGGCGGTGCCATCTGCGCGGCACTGCAGCCGAATTTTCCGCCGCATGTGGGCTTCGGCGGAGGCGCGTACCAGACGCGCCGTCCAGTGCGAAGGTTGAGCGCGAACAATCCTCCGCCGACTATGGGATTATCAAAATCGAAATCCGAGAGCGGGAAATAGGCGTAGCGGCTGTCGGCCGCCCCACCCCATTCGATCCCGCCCAAAGGGCCGCCGTGTCCAATGCGGCTTTGCCACAGCAGCTTGCCGCGCTGATCAGGATCGATTGCGAAGACCATCCCTGACTTCTGCGCCATCAGCAGGATATCCCGCCCGTCCGCAAGCGACTTCAATACGGGCGGAGCGCCGAAATCGTAGTCGTCCCCATGCGCGGCGGGGCAGCTATCTTTTTTCTCCGAGACGCAGCCGCTGTTCCAGACATCTTTTACGGTGAATTGCCGTGACCATAACTTTTTGCCCGAATCCATATCAAAGGCCACGACCGCATCCGACGAATCCGTGGGCGGATCGGAATAATTATTTCCCGTGGAGACGTAAATCGCGCGCCGCTTCAAATCCGCAGTCGGAGTCGACCATACCGGAGAACCCGATGGGCCCCAGTACTGCACACCCAGAGCATTCTTGTTCGTTGGCTTGGGAACTTCCGCGATGGTAAAAGCTTGCCACAGCTGTTTTCCCGAAGCAGTGTTCAGCGCGACCACGCTGCCGCGGAAGGTGCAACACGGATAACTCGGGTCAGCCGCGGAACCTTCTTCTCCCGAAGAAATCGGAACGTAAAGGCGCGTGCCCACCAGCAGCGGCGAACCGGTAATGCGCGCTGCCGGATGCGAGTCGGGGTGCACTCTCCAAACCACGGAGCCGTCCGCAACTTTAACTGCGTAAACAAATCCGTTAGTGTCGCCGAAGAAAACCGCCGTTCCTTTCTCGCCCACCGAAATGGCGGTCTTCACCGTAGCCGACGCTTTGAAAGTCCACCACATGCAGCCTGTCGCAGAGTCGAGAGCGTAAACAGTGCCATCTTCGCTGCCGACAAACAATTTGCCGGCGAACGAAGTTGGCTGCCCATAAGTCGCCGCCGCTCCGGGAAAGGCGAACGCCCATTTGAATTTCAAGTTCTTGAGCCGATCACGATCCAGTCCAGCGGCGCGGGCTGGCTGAAAACGGCTGTTTTTCACATCGTCTCCCCAACCCGACCACACCGGCGGATTCGGCGGCGGATCGAGATCGCGCGCGCAGTAAGCGCTCGCTTGGGCTACGGTAGAAACATTCGCAACGCCCAGGTAATCCGCGACCGCAGTTTTCTGCGCCTTGGAGAGAAACTTCCCCTCCCATTTCATCCTGCCCGACTCGAGTGCGGCCAGGATCGACGCGCTGGTCATTTGCCGCAGCGCGTCCGGCGGGGGGGCGCGCATGTCATTATTCGGTTGATGACAGCTCGCGCACTTCTTGGTGAACAGGGCAGCCCCGTCGGGTGGTGCAGCAGCTTGTTTTTTTGTGCAGCCCGATAAACCGAGAGTCAAACAAAATAAGGCTAGCCACAATAAAGTCAGGCGCAACGAAGACAGGCGAGGCAAATAGGAAGTTCGGCGAAGGGGCTCAGGTCGGCATGAACGCGAGCCACGCACGAGGCGCCAAGAAGCAAGGCGGTCAATCACGGGCAGAGCGGTTCGCACTGGGGGAGACATCTCTCGCATCGTTCTGGCCTATCCTCCGATATGTGCACGCGCACTGCCACCTTTCGATTCATTTGTGGCGCATTACTTGGATGATGTTCGGGGCGATAGCGAGCGTCTACGGCGAGTAAAAAAAGGTAAACATTCATGAAGCTTCGGTCACCCCCTGCCGGCGAGGGCAAGTCTCACGACGGTGTTCTGCCACAAATCGAGCGCATCCGCGCCACGACCGGCGTTCGCTGAACCAGCGGCGCTGCCGCCTATTTCGCACAAGCTACAATCACCAAGGCGTACTACTTAGCATCCGTGCCTGAAGGCAGACGGATAATCTGCAGGGGCGTCCGATCCTTGCGTTCGGTAACCGCCGCTTTCCGCTGTCATGCTGAGCGAAGCAGTGAGGAGTGCGAAGCGATCCTCGCTACGCAGTCGAAGCATCCCTACTCCACCGTCACGTCCGAAGCCGCCGGTCAAGGTCTCACCTACAGCGGCCTCACGGGCAAGAGCGACTCGACACATCACGCGCCCGAAGGGAACGCGGGAGGTGGCGCAACCGTTCTAGTCTCTGCCGGATTTCTTGGGCTTCTTTGCAGTAGGCAGACTTCTTAGTCTGCTTCTTTTTCTTTTTTACCGGAGCCTGTAAAATCGCGGTCGCTAGCCCCGCACGATAGATATTTGACGCACATGGATTACGTTACTCGCCAGTTCATTAATCTCACTAAGAGGCTTCTGAGAGAAACTCGGAAGGCCTTCACATCCCTGGGTGTTGATCTCCATCACATCAAAGATGCCATCCAATCCATAGACAAAAATGCACACGCCAATCAGCAGAAGGAGCAGCCCAAAATAGAAGTAGTCGCCCTCGTGCATGAGCCAGAGGGCGCAGAAGCCAAGCGCAGGGCCGAATACGACCGCACACAAAGACGGGATAGAGTAAGGCTGCTTGTGGAGTGGTTGACTTTCTTTGCCGTCGTTTTCTATGGCTATATGGCTGTCCGACAATGGCGAGAACAAATTTCCGCTCGACGCCAAGCGCAGAGCGCTGTTGAAGCTGCTGTACGAGCGGCCAATGCAGCCGAGACTGCGAATACGAATGCCAAAGAGCAGTTTCGGGCAGATGAGAGACCGTATATAGCCATCGCCCCGGCTGGCGATACTACTAAGATATGGATCGTCGCGTCCGGCGAACATAAAGGGCATCTGGCGGTTGAAATTCACATCAGCAATTACGGGAAATCTCCAGCCATCGAGATTGGGCGCGACGCTAGAATCGCTGTAGGAAGCGCTGCTGCGAAGCAAATTCGGCTGCACAGGGCGACAGATAGATTGGTTAGGATAACTCCTCCCGGAAGCAAACCTTCCGTCTTTGCTTATTCGGATGACATTGTTGACCAGCAAATCTTCAACGACATTAGCGCTGGCAAAGTATTGGTCGTCATCTACGGTCATATTGACTATACAGACATGCTCGGCCAGCCGCGTATTCAATATCTTAGTGAATTTTGCGGTCAGATACTCGGTTCCCCAGACTATGCTCAAGAGACAAATGCTGCATGCGAAAACCATGTAAACATGAACTAAGAACGCTGCCCTGTCACGCAATATCGCTATCGCCGACCAGTGCGAGGCTTTTTCTTTCGATGGCTCGGCTTGGGGGACGGGTGGCACATCCTTGCGTTTTTTGCAAGGGTGGGACGCTGCCGCCGAGTAGACCCCACCACTGATTCTTTTCCACAGTCCCGTATGTGACGCCCAACCTTGACTGTGGATTTCATTCACGGCATTATTGCGCAGGTCGCGACAGTCTGGTTGAAACCGTCCGCCTCTAAATCCTTTGTTTCACGGATTT
>PKXU01000007.1 GCA_003132445.1 Acidobacteriaceae bacterium
CCGGCCTGGTGTTCATGCTTCTGCCGGGAACATTCCTCGGCGTCTGGAACTTGCTGGCAATTAGCAGCCGCCATGCCGCGAACTCGGTCTCTGCTGGATGGATCCAGGCTCACGGCCACGCGCAGATCTTCGGCTGGATCGGCACATTCATCCTGGGTATCGGTTTCTATTCCATTCCGAAGTTGCGGCGCATGAATCCGTTTGCGCTCCGGGCTGCATGGGTGTGCTGGGTGCTCTGGACGTTGGGAGTGAGCCTGCGCTGGTTGACCGGTGTCTACGAGTGGCAATGGCGCGTCGTGCTTCCGGTATCCGCGGCACTGGAACTACTTGCATTCGCAATCTTCTTTCATTCGGTTTCCGGTNNCCGGTCACCGACCTCAGGACTCCGGCAAACAGAAGTTAGACGAATGGGTAGGCGTGGTGATTGTGGCGGCCGTAGGTCTGCTGCTTACGCTGGTTGTCAACCTGGGCGCATCTTTTTTTCTCGCGTATCGCGGTGTTTCGCCGGATCTTCCAACCGAATTCGACCAGCGGTCCCTGGTGCTCGAGACCTGGGGTTTCCTTGTTCCCTTCGTCTGGGGATTCAGTGCCAAATGGCTGCCGGTTTTTCTGGGGTTGCGCGCGGTACGCGGGCGCGTGCTGCTCCTGGCAGTCTCAGTGAACTNNTGGGCGTGTTTGCTGCCATGACGGGCTGGATGAGACCGGCAGTGCTGTTGCTGTTGGGCGGGATCATCGTCGCGGTTTGGGCGCTCCGCTTCTTCGAGCGTACACAGCAGCCCGCAAAAGTAAAGGGCGTGCACGCGAGCTTTCCCGTATTTGTACGCTTGGCGTACGGCTGGGCCATCATCGCGGCCGCGCTGGGAATCTGGGCCAACGCGGTCGAGGGTTCTCACGGTATCTGGGGTGCATCGCGCCACGCGTTGACCGTGGGTTTTTTGGCGACCATGGTGTTCAGTGTGGGCCCGAGAATTCTGCCGGCATTTTCCGGAATGCGCTTGCTCTTCAGCACCAAATTGATGTTTCTTTCACTGCTGCTGCTGGGCATAGGGTGTACGTTGCGCGTGAGTTCTGAGATCCTCGCATATCAAGGCTTTGCGAGATGGGCATGGTCGTGGCTCCCGGTGTCGGCTGTGGTAGAGATGACCGCAGTCACGATTTTTGCGATCAATCTGTTGGTCACGTTCATGAGTCGTCCTACATCCCAGTCGGTCTAGTGGCCGTCAGCAACCATTTTCGTCCCTCTGAGACTTTTGTCACAGCGCTATTCCACGCGGCCGATAAACTGAGACTATGCCTGTCCAGATTGGAGCCCCGACCCACAATTTTACTGATCCCACCGGCCTGCTCACCGACTGCCACCGGCGCGTTGAGATGTTCCCCGGCACACTCGAGACGGTTGCGGATGTGATCGACCGTCCTGCCACGGAGGAGACCCGCCGAGGGTTGGAGTCTGCCTTGCGGTACTTCGCGCAAGCCGCACCAAAGCACACGGCTGACGAGGAGGAGTCGCTATTCCCCCGGTTGCGTCAAATTCACGACCCTGAAATCGAGTCTGCGTTCTCGAAGCTGGACCATCTGGAGGACGAGCATCGCTGGGCAGCTCCGTTGCACGCCGAAGTTGACCGCCTGGGGGCGCAGTATCTTTTAACCGGCTGTCTATCCAGTCCTGACGTCGACGACTTTCGCAAGGCCGTCGCCAGTCTCGCATCAATGTACAAACAGCACATCAGTGTCGAGGACAGCCTGGTGTTTCCTTTAGCGGCCCGAATGTTGTCTGATGTCGAGAAGATGGCCATCGCCGAGGAAATGGCACGCCGGAGACAAGTCAGAGTCGTCACTGAGATATCTACAGGTCGCAAGTAGAACCAGAGAGTTACTCCAACCAGCAGCGGAACAGTTGTTCTCCCATCTCGGGGTGGCAAGGACGCAGATTTATTACAGAACTCGGACAATGAGAATCACACATCTCTGAAACAATGTGTGGTCGTGCTGTGGTTCATTATGGGTAATCTTCCAACCATCATTCAGGGCGGAATGGGCGCAGCAGTTTCTAATTGGCGGCTGGCGAGAGCGGTATCCCGGCTTGGCCAACTGGGCGTGGTTTCTGGGACTGCCTTGGATTTGATTTTTGCCAGGCGCTTGCAGGACGGCGATCCCGGCGGCCACATGCGCCGCGGTCTTGATCAGTTTCCGATTCCAGAGATTGCTGAACGTGTCTGGGGCCGGTATTACATCCCTGGCGGGAAAGCAGAAAGAGCACCCTACAAGTCGTTGCCAACGCACTCGAAGGACACGCCTCCCGAGCTAGGGGAACTTTGCGTCGTGGCTAATTTTGTNNTCCTGGCGCGCGAAGGTCACGACAATCCAGTCGGAATCAATTACCTCGAGAAGGTTCAACTCCCGCATTTGCCTTCGATCTACGGTGCCATGCTTGCTGGCGTAGGGTACGTCCTGATGGGGGCCGGGGTGCCGCTCAAGATTCCGGGAGTGCTCGACCGCTTTGCAGATCACGAGCCTGCCACCTATCTCCTCCAGGTCACGGGAGCGCACGACGATGACGACAGAACGATGGTTTTCGCGCCGAGGGAATTCGTGGGGCGCGATCTTCCGCCACTCACCCGGCCGAAGTTCATCGCCATCATCGCTTCCAATACCCTGGCGACTACCATGCTGAAGAAGGCCGACGGTAAGGTCGACGGATTCGTCATTGAGGGATACACAGCGGGCGGCCACAACGCGCCGCCCCGCGGGAGGTTGCAGCTTGACGAGAGGGGAGAAGCGGTCTACGGAGAGCGCGATACTGTGGATCTCGAGAAGATGCGCGCTCTCGACGTTCCGTTCTGGCTTGCCGGCGGATATGGTTCGGCCGAGAAGCTAGCGGAAGCCTTGAAGACGGGCGCTGCAGGTGTACAGGTTGGGACGGCATTTGCATTCTGCGAAGAGTCAGGCTTAAAGAGCAGCTACAAGCGTGCACTCTTGGAGAAGGTCCGCTCGGGCACCGCGCGAGTATTCACTGATTCGGTGGCTTCACCGACCAGTTTCCCATTCAAGGTAGCGCACTTGGAAGGGTCGCTTTCCGAAGAGGAAGTCTACTCCGCTCGTCCCCGGATCTGTGACCTGGGCTATCTGCGTGAAGCGTACAGAACGCCGTCGGGAGAGATCGACTACCGCTGCTCCGCAGAGCCCGTGACAACGTATTTGTCAAAGGGAGGAAAGCTGGAGCATACGGTGGGAAAGAAATGTCTCTGCAACGCCCTAATGGCAAATATCGGACACCCGCAGGTCCGAAACGGAAAATACACCGAGCAGGCTCTGATCACCTCGGGAAATGACTTGACCGGAATTGATCGGTTCCTACGTGAGGGGTCAACGATCTACAGTGCGGGGGACGTAATCCAGAAATTGCTCAGGCCTACCTCTCATGTGAACCTCAGTCTGGATCCTGCGGTGGGCCCGGCTACAGACGGTCGACGGCGCCTGTCCCATGCATCCTGTGACTAAGGTCGTTCGTCCTAACCCGCTCAAGGCAGCAATGGTTCCCTGGCCGGGCAGGCATCAATTATTCTTTGATGAAGATGAACCGACTACACCGGTGGTACTGTCGATCAGGCCCATGGAAGCAGAAACTTGAAAATGAAATCCTGCCTTGGTCTTTGCGTGGGGTCGATTTGGGCAATGATGTTTTGGAAGTGGGGCCGGGCCCAGGTTTGACTACGGACTGGCTCAGGCACCGGTACAAGAGTCTCAACTGCATCGAAGTGGACCGAGAATTGGCGCATTCTCTGGGACAGCGCACGGCAAACTCGAATGTTCGCGTACAGTGCGCGGATGCAACCGCAATGCCGTACCGCGATGGTACGTTTTCTGGCGCCGTCTCCTTCACCATGCTTCACCACGTTCCTTCATCCGCCCTGCAGAATCGGCTGTTCGCGGAGGTCTACCGGGTCCTCGGGCCGGGTGGCGTTTTTGCGGGGACGGACAGCATGCGGTCTCTGTTAATGAGAATCTTTCACGTTCGCGACACAATGGTCCTCGTCGATCCAGCGACATTACCTGGCAGACTCGAAACCATCGGCTTCAAAGATGTGAAGGTTGAAACTGGTGCGGGGAGATTTCGCTTCTTTGCGCGACGTCCGTCCGAAATGCCGTGATGAGCGTCACGGGCCCGCTGTGCCAGTGATTGATGCCGCCGATGGTCACCGTGCACTTGCCGTTGGTGAGTTCGCAGTGCTCGTTACGCCGCCGAAGAACACAGCGGGCAAGCGCCGGTGTTGCGATATTCGACAACCGCCTCAAGTTTCTTGGCCAGCATCTCAAAGCCGGCGTGCACGTCTTCCCCGACTTCGTGTTCGACATTTTCGAACTTCTCTTCCAGATTTCGCTGTTCGGCAGGCGACAGGTTCTGCTGCGCCAGTGGGAACAGCAGGAAGTCCTCCTTCCAGATGTGCGCTGGGTACAACTCGACGAGTTGCTGAAGCAGATCGATAATACGGTACCGCACCGCTCCCGGGTTGTGGACGTAAACTGCTGCCACTTTCGCCAATTGACCAACCAGTTGCTTGGCCAAACGGTGCTCGCGTTCCAAGGACTCCAACTCGCGCCTCGTGCTCACGCTGGCGTTGGTTGCCAGCAGAGGAAAGAGATGATGCTCTTCCTTTGCGTGATGACATCGATCGGCAAAGACACGCAAGAACTGCACGAGATCGGCAAGCACGCTGGGATCAACCTGCTTGCCGGAATCGAGCAGTTCCGCGACCGCACTCATGCCGGCCACGACTTGCTGAATCACGCGGTGATCATTTTTCAGTTCTTGTATGAAGTCACTCATGGCATTTCTCCGGTTCCCGGTCGGGTCGGGCAAGGATTAACAGGAACGTGCTTTGGCGAATTGCCTCCACGTCGTGAGATACGTCGCGGTCGAGCGCCAGCAACTCTCCCCTGGGTACTTCCACGGTTGCATTGGGGAGGTGGAGGCGTACATGACCAGCGAGCATCAAGATGGCAAACCGTGCACTCGTCTTGTGCTGCTTGAAACGCGTTCCGGCTTTCATCGAGACCAAGACAATACGGAGATCAGGGTACTTGACGAGCGTTCGGGCACTGCGACCAGCATCCGTTTGCCAAGCCTCTTCCTGCCACATGCTTTGTACTTCGTTTGGAATCAATACCTGCAGCAGCGAGCTCCCGAGGTGCGGAAGTCGGTTCAGTCCATAGGGAGATCCCTCAATCTGCGCAGTTACGCACTGTGTAGTCATATCTTCATTCCTTTCGCAAAGTCACTCGGCCGCGACGGCGCGGGTTACCACGGGATTGCTGCCCTCGGGAAACCGCTCCAGGGGAACTAGAGAAATTCCTTCCCGCAGGGAGAATTGAAGCGAGGATCTGCTGGCGCAATCACCACAAAGCCAGAAAAACACGCTGGATTGCGTGGGCTTGCTCGCGCAGATCGCATTGGGAATATCCCTGCAGGGCTCAACGGGCCGCCGTACGTCGAACCGGTACAGCCTTCCTCCGCGGAGGTAGTGAAAGGGTTTTCCGCATTGTGGGTTGGAGCATTGGGAAATCATTGGCAACTCCCGCCGTTACGACCGGCTGAAACCAATGTGCCGCGTGTGAGAAAAACGCACAATGAAGCGTTCGTACTGGAATCGGGGACAGTTGTACGGGGGACTGNNCTGCTTCCAGGCGGTTGTGGGTGCGGAGTTTTTGGTTGATGTGGTGAAGGTGATTGCGGAGGGTCTGCGGGCTGATACTCAGAGTGCTCGCGACCTCATCGCTATCCTTACCTTCGGCGAACAGGCGCAAGACATGCTTCTCTTGCTCCGATAGCGCAGGAGCCGGTTCCGCTCGCACAGAAGCTTCGGCAAGCGAGCTCACCTGCTTCGACAATTCGAGCATCTTCTGCGTCAACTCTTCGTTTTTCTTCTGCTGAGTGATGTCGTGCGCCATGTGCACCATTAGGCGGCGCCCCGTGCGCTGATTATCGAACACGATGGTAGACATATTGACCCATAACCGCTCCCCTGAGCGCGTCTTCACGCTCATGTCGAAGTTGGGAATTTCCGTATTGCCCGCTGTGCACTCAGCCACGCTGCAGTGCTGATGACATACTCGGGTCCCCAATGCCCCCATGCCTTCCAGAATGTCATAGCAAGTTTTGTGGACTGCTTCTGCCGCGGAGTAGCCCAACAGTTTCTCCGCAGCCTTGTTCCAAGACAGGATCTCGCCCTCTTCGGTCACCGAGAATGCTGCGTCGGTGGTTCCTTGGAGCAATGCAAACAGCTCACTCTCCAGCATTTAGCGGCTCCTGTGACAACTGACTATGGCGATAGTACGGATGCTCCATTGAGATCTATCGCATCCCGACACAAGTATAGGTCAAGCCGCAAATGATGATGGACCAATACAGACGGGCTGGCACCAAGGAGCAAGAGCGGCGGTCCGCCGTGACAGAAGTCATCGCTACGGTCGGAGACGCTTCGTACGATTTTGGTGGAAGCCCAAGTGGGGGATATATGACGACAAGAACTCATTACAGATTTTTAGATGTGCAAGTATTTCTCAATCTGCTGCTGATTGTGTTCCTGATTGCTGGAACGAACGGTGCGGTTGCAGAGACGTCCACACACGCAGGCCATGTTAACGGCACAGCAAAACCGGTCGACGTGGTTCGTGATCCGACCGATGTTCCTCCCGCCGTTGGAGACCGAAAACCAACCGTAGTCCACGTAACGCTGGCGGCCGAGGAGGTAGTGGGGACACTTGATCCATCTGCCGGCACGACCTACCGCTACTGGACATTCAATGGGAAGGTACCCGGCCCAATGATTCGAGTTCGACAGGGAGACACAGTGGAGGTGACGCTTCGCAACGACGCCAGCAGTCACATGGCCCACTCGGTTGACTTCCATGCGGCGCTCGGCCCGGGCGGAGGAGCTGCGTTTACTCAGACGATTCCCGGTCAGTCGAAAACATTCACGTTCCAGGCGACGACCCCGGGCCTCTTCGTCTATCACTGTGGCACGCCGATGATTGCCGAACACATTGCCAACGGCATGTATGGGTTGATCCTGGTCGAACCAGAAGGTGGACTTCCGCCTGCTGATCGCGAGTACTACGTCATGCAGGGGGAAATTTACACCACTGCTGCCAAAGGCAAGACAGGGATGCAACAATTCAGCGATGCCAAGCTGATGGACGAAAGTCCCGAGTATTTCGTGTTCAACGGAGCGGTAGACGCTCTGACGAAAACGCACCCGATGCAGGCAAAAGTTGGAGAAACGGTTCGCGTCTTCTTCGGTGACGCGGGGCCCAACGACACATCATCGCTGCATGTCGTAGGTGAGATCTTTACTCGCGATTACCTGTTGGGGTCTCTGACATCTCCTCCCTTGACGAGCATCCAAACCGCCAGTGTGCCTCCCGGCGCAGCCGCGATTCTGGAATTCAAAGCCAGTATTCCGGGACAGTTCCCAATGATGGACCATGCGATGGCCCGGATGGCGAAGGGGCTGATGGCAACCTTTCAGATTTCTGGTGCCGAAAACGCAACTTTGATGCACCCGGGACCAGTAGTTGACTCGATCGTGCTCGGATCTCCTCGTGTCTCAGGCATGACTCAGGCTGATGCCATGTCAAGCCTCAGAGAGGCCGAAAGTACCCCGACGGGAGCTGGCACTGCAATGGCCGAGACGGTAGCAGTCGATTCGGGTTCAGAGATGCCCATGCCCGACATGATGGAGCATGCTGCTAAACCCGGGCATGCACATGGAGCAAATCATGCACACGGGCTGGCGGCCGCGGAAGCCGAACCTTCTCTTACAGAGCTGAATGGTTGCCTCACATTGGCGAATGACGGCAAGGCCATGCTGCAACTCCTCCAGTCATCAAGAATCTACCGCGTGGAAGCAAGGCCGTTGTTGTTTTCCCAAAACGCCAATCGTCTTGTACATGTGACGGGATATTTTGGCAGCGTAGTCGAAGTGGAGGATCCACACGTTCGCAGTTTTGTGGTGAGAACTGTGGACGAACTCGCCCCCAACTGCTCGGTGAAGCTGTCTGCTGCAGCGATCCGAAAGACTCTGGCCAAGCTCACGGAGCCGGTCGCGCAGGGAACCGTCGGCATGACAGACATGGGGTTCGTGCCGGCAGCGATCACCGTGAATGCCGGGGACAAAGTGGTTTGGAAGAACTCCTCGCCAGTGATTCACAACGTGGTGGATGATGCCAGCAAAGCCTTATCCGTAGTAGATGTGAAGCTTCCTTCGGGTGCTCGTCCATTCGACTCCGGTTTGCTGCAGCCCGGACAATCTTTCTCCCGCGTCTTCACGGAGCCAGGCGTCTACCGCTACGTTTGCACCTTGCACGAGGGATCCGGCATGAAAGGAGTGGTCGTCGTCAGGCCGTCACCGCTATTGGCAGCGCGTCGATAGCTCTGGCGGAACGCGGTGTTTCGAAAGTCGTGACAAAAGTCATGGCTGAACGGCAACCCAAGTTCTATGGTCTTTGTTTAGGGATGAGGGGGACAACGTCATGAATCACATCACCGGCGATACCAGCGTGGCAGAAATCGTGGCGCTGTGTCCTGGCGCCCGACGCATTTTCGATGAGCACGGTTTGAAGGGTTGCGGCGGCGAGCACGGACCCAGTGAACCGCTAGCGTTCTTTGCTGCGGTCCATCAGGCAAACTTGGACGAACTGCTGCGCGAGATCAACACCGAGATGGCGAACCCGTCCGCCCAGGCGTACGTCTACAAGGAAAGTTTGCAGGACTACATCTATCGCCGGTTCTTCAAAGCTGGTTTAGCGATCGTGCTGACGGTCGGTTGCCTGTGGGGTGCGATCAACCTTCTGCAGATCGGTTTCGGGAAGAGCTTCTTGCAGTTGCGCCTCCTCTCTTCGATCCACGCCCACGCACACGCCATGATCTTCGGCTGGGTAGGAATGTTTGTGATGGGCTTCGCTTACCAGTCGTTTCCACGCTTTAAGAACACCACGCTCTGGCGACCGGAGTTGGCGAATCTGAGCTTCTATCTTTTGGGAACGGGGATCGTGGCAGGGATGCTTGCCCATATGCTGCTGCCCGACTTGGCTTCATTCGTGCTCGGTGCGGTGTCGGGACTATCCGAGATTACTGCCGTCGTAATCTTCATGTTGGTGCTCTACCGAACGGCTCGGCAGTCAATTGAGCCGCACAACCCGTACGAAAAGTTCATTGCCAGTTCGTTCATCTGGTTTTTGCTGGGAACAATCTTGGAAGCAGTATTCTTTTTTGCGAAGGCTACAGCGCATTCCGAGCACGGCCTGATTATGCGCATCGCCCTGATCGATGGTCCGCTACGAGACATCCAGTTGCTCGGCTTCGCGGCATTGATCATCGCCGGCGTGAGCCAGCGCTTCGTGCCCCACGTCTATGGTCTTGGGAAGCCAGTGCATGATCGCCAGACACTGATCTTCTGGTTGATCAATGGCAGCTTGCTAACGAACATCATCAGCTACGTACTGCTGCTCACTACCCAAGAGCTGTATTTCGCAATTGGCCTCGAATTAGCCTACCTGCTCATGCCGCTGTGGGCCGTGCTCCTGGCCGTGCAGATTGGGGTGTTCCGGAGGGCGACGCAGCCGGATCGTACTTTCAAGTTCATCCGTGCCGCTTACGTTTGGCTGGTGATCGCTTGCGGCATGATGCCGTTCTTTCCACTCTACGGAGTTCTTACTCATCAGGTTTTCGCGCACACCTTTATGGGTTCTCATCGGCATGCATTCACCGTGGGCTTCATCAGCATGATGATCCTGGG
>PKXU01000103.1 GCA_003132445.1 Acidobacteriaceae bacterium
GAACGATTTTCTTCGAGTGCGCGGCTTTGGCGCGCATCGATTTAGTGTTACTCTATGTTTTCCAACCGATTTTCACCCTTGCTCTTGGCATTGTTCTTAGCGCTGCACCGAGGGTGCATTCGGAGAACTTCATTCGGAAGTCATGGTTGCACAGGAGCAGACGATGAGAATCGGCATTTTAACCGGCGGCGGCGATTGCCCTGGGCTGAACGCGGTGATTCGCGCCGTAGTGCGTAAGGGCGTGTTCCATTATCACGACGAGTTTGTGGGGTTCATGGAGGGTTGGCGCGGTCTGATTGAAGACAAGAGCATGCCACTGACTCTGGACGCAGTAGGCGGAATATTGCCCCGGGGTGGGACGATTCTGCGTACTTCCCGAACCAACCCATCCAAGCGTCCGGATGGAATTGAGCGATGCATCGCGACCATTGAAAAAAACAAAATAGACGCGCTGGTGGCGATTGGTGGGGACGACACGTTGTCGGTCGCGCAGAAGTTGCACGAGAAAGGACTTCAGGTGGTCGGGGTGCCCAAGACCATCGACAACGATCTGGGCGGAACCGACTACACTTTTGGATTTGATACCGCCTGCAATGTGGTGTGCGAGGCGATTGACCGTCTGCACACGACTGCGGAAGCCCACAACCGCGTGATGGTTGTGGAAGTGATGGGACGCGATGCGGGTTGGATCGCGCTCTACAGCGGGATTGCGGGCGGAGCCGACGTGATTCTGATTCCCGAGCGTCCGTTCGACGTGGACAAAGTTGCGGAATCGATTCGTCAACGCCATGAGCGTGGACGGTACTTTTCGATCGTGGTTGTCGCCGAGGGTGCGAAATTTTCGAACGATACCGGCGGCGGAGCTCCTATTTTGCAGGATATGGGGAGAGACGAATTTGGCCACGCAAAGCTGGGTGGGGTCGCGAATATTCTCGCCCGTGAAATTGAGAAACGAACCGGCTACGAAACGCGCGCAGTTGTGCTTGGACACATCCAGCGGGGTGGTTCGCCCAGCGCCTTCGACCGTGTCCTTGCGACGCGGTATGGTTTGGGGGCCATCGATATGGTGCACCGCGGGGAATTTGGCAGCATGGCGGCACTGCGCTCGAACAAAATCGTATCGATTCCGTTGAAAGAGGCGATCTCCAAGAATCGCGTGGTCGATAATGAAATGATTCAGATTGTGGATGGCCTGTTCGAAGAGATCGGCGTCAGGGAAGCTGCGAGCAAGTAAATTTGCTGCGCCGGAAACGCAACTGATCTGCCCTTCTCGGCCAGATCCGTATGAACGAAGTCTATCGACATCTGGCGCCGTGGTTGCTAACCATCACAGAAGCAATCATGGTGCTGGCCGCCGTATTTGTTTCCCTGCGCCGCCACGCGCCAGCAAGTTCGGTCTTCTTTGATCGAATTGAGGTTCTTTTTTTTCGTCTCGCGCACCGTCGCACGCTCAGCGTATTTTTTGTCGGCATTTTCGCTCTCAGCATTCGCGCGCTGTTAATTCCATTGCTCGGAATTCCTCTTCCCGACTGGAATGATGAATACAGCCATTTGCTTGCCGCCAATACGTTCGTGTCGGGACATTTGACCAATCCCACGCACCCGATGTGGGTTCACTTCGAAAGTTTCCAGATCATTCAGCGGCCCACTTACATGTCGATGTATGCGCCCGGGCAGGGGCTGGTAATGGCGGCGGGCATCGCAATTGGCGGCCATCCCTGGATCGGAATATGGCTCATGACTGCCAGTATGTGTGCTGCGCTATGCTGGATGCTGCAAGCGTGGTTCCCGCCTACCTGGGCTTTGTTTGGCGCAATGCTTGCCGTGCTGCGCTTTGCAACTTTCAGCTACTGGATGAATAGCTATTGGTGCCCTGCCCTGGCCGCCACCGGAGGCTTGTTATTGCTGGGAGTAATTCCCAGACTCCGCAAAAATCCTCGTGTTCGAGAAGGCATTCTGCTGGCTCTCGGCCTTGCGATGATGGCGAACAGCCGTCCTTACGAAGGATTGATTTTCAGCGTTGCCGTGGCGGTTGGGACTTTAGTATGGCTGAAGGGGCGAAAACTGCCAGCATGGCCGCGGCTTTTTTTGCGGATGTTTCTGCCTGCGGCCTGTGTTCTCGTCGTCGCAGCGCTGGCTACCGGCTACTACTACTGGCGGGTTACAGGAAGCCCGTTTCGCATGACGTATGCTGCCGACCGCGAGACCTATGCCGTGGCGCCGTATTTTTTATTTTTCTCGAAGCGCGCCGTTCCCGAATATCATCACGCGGTAATGCGCGACTATTATGCCGGATGGGAAGTGAGTCAGTTTGATGAAGGTCGCACTGTAGTCGGCTTTGTGCTCCGGACGGCAAACAAAATTGTCCAACTCTGGCGATTTTTCATTGGTCCAGCATTCCTGTTGCCGCTGATTGCCTTTCCCTGGATTGTCCATGATCGGCGCATGCGCTTGCCTCTGGTTGCCGGTTGTATCTTCTGTGTCGGATGGTTGGTGGAAACCTGGACCTTTCCACATTATGTCGCGCCCGCCCTGGGACTAGTCTATCTTGTACTCGTCCAGTGCATGCGGCACCTTCGCTTGTGGCGACATGACGGGGCTTCCGTCGGGCAGTTTCTTGTAAGAAGCGTGCCCGTGGTGTGTGTGGGAATGATTATTCTTCGCCTGGCTGGAATTGCCGTGCACGCTCCTCTGGAACCTCACTGGCCGTTGGGGAACATGGATCGTGTACGGATTGTTGAGCGGCTCAATAGCATTGCCGGAAAACATCTGGTAATTGTGCGTTATGGGCCAGACCACAACGTAGATCGCGATTGGATCTATAACGCTCCTGATATCGACCGAGCGCGCATCGTCTGGGCTCGCGACATGGGGAAAGAAAAAAACCTGGAGCTGCTGCGGTATTTCCAGGATCGCAGTGTGTGGCTTATGTCCGGAGATGAATCTCCACCCCAACTGGAACCGTATCCCGTAAACTGAGGTCCCAATTCCTGAAAACCTTTCCCCATCATCCCGATTCATGGCTGACGGCGAAGCGTCTGCGCGCGCATGGATTGGTTCTCGCAGTGGTGCTCTGGTCTCTTTATATCTGGACCGTTGCCACACCAGGTTTGCGCGACCGAAACAATAATCTCAAAGGTACGGATTTTCTTCATTTCTACACATTAGGTACGCTAGCAATCGCGCATCGCGGGTCCGATTTATACAATATGAATGCGCAGGCTGCGTTGTCGGCGCAACGCGTACCGGAGGCTGCGGGGATTCATTACCTGCCTCTCTATTCCCCGCAGCTCTCGATTTTTGTGGCGCCCCTGGCGTATCTCTCCTACCGCTGGGCGTTGGCCTTGTGGTGGATTGGGAGTGCAAGCATCTACAGCGCCTGTTGCTACAGTGTTTGGCGCGCCTGCCAAAACCTCCGCGGCTATGGAACAACAGCGTTTATTCTTGCGCTCGCCTACCCCGCTTTCTTCCACCTGATCGCGTGGGGACAAACGTCGGCACTTGCATTGGCCTGCTTTGCGCTGATGTTTTTTTTGTTGCGTGAGCGGAAACATTTTCTTGCCGGTTTAGCGCTTGGGTGTTTAGCTTTTAAGCCGCAGTTGGGTCTGGCCGCAGCCATCGTATTTCTCTCCATCGGCGCTTGGAAGATTTTGGCCGGAGCAGCTTTTTCCGCGGCGGGTCAATTCCTCATCGGAATTCTGTATTACAGCATCGAACCGTTTCATCGCTGGATCAGCTTGATGTGGAACGCGCGGGGAGTGTGGCCATTGCTGGAGCCCAAGCCGTACCAAACGCACTCGCTGCGAACATTCTGGTCGATGCTGCTCCCCACAGTCGCGCCCTGGGGCTCGATCTCTGGACTTTCGTTCAGCCTTTACATTTTGAGTGCGGGCGTCGTGCTGGGGTTAACGATTGCGTGTTGGCGTAATCGGGCGGCGCCTTTTCCGCTAAGGTATTCAGCGCTGCTTCTCGCCAGTGTGCTGGTGTCGCCGCATCTCACAGTTTACGATCTAGTGATTCTGGCTCCTGCATTTCTTTTGCTGGCGGACTGGCTGGTAGTTCAGCCACTCACGACTCCAACTCGATGGTTAGGCACGCTTCTTTACTTCTCCTACATGCTCCCGCTGATCGGACCTTTCGCCAGATGGACGCATCTCCAGCTTTCGGTAATTGCGATGGCGGGTGCGCTGTACTTTATCGGCCAGATTTGTAGTCAAACTCGGTCGAATGCCCGCGCGGCGATAATTGACGCAGATGAATCCCGCATCGTGAACACCTGATCGTGAATATCTAGAAGCAAAACGTCTATTCGGATTTCGAGAACAAAAATGTCAGCGCCTCAGGAAAACGTTTCGCCCAGGCGGACTCGTGATGGGATTCTCCCTCGTCGATGACGAGCTTGAGACGCTTTTCATTCAACCCGGCGCGGCCCAGGATTGCCGCCAGTTCCCGGACATCGTCGACCGTGCTTTGATCTTGATCCTTGCGGCCCGCTTCGGCAGTTCCTGTGGCGAGAAAAATTCGTTCCGGCCATTGCTTAACCTTGCGACTCTGGCGAATGCTGTGCCGGTTGGATGCCCATAGCGAGGGGCTTTCCAAGAGGAGCCGTCCAATCACACCGGGGAGCGCAGTCGCCGTGTAAAGTGCGATTAAAGCGCCGAGGGAGGATCCTCCCAATCCGGTATTCTCCGCTCCGTGGGCCACGCGGTAGTGCCGGTCAACCAACGGCATGACTTCCTTCGTCAGGAAGTCGGGATAGCGACTGCCTTGGACGCGCAGCATCATCGGTTGCATGGAGCGATACGGCATGTATTCGCGCAGGCGATCTTTGCCGCCGTTGTCTATGCCTACAATGATCATGGGCGGGATCGCGCCTTCGCGGATCAGGCGATCGCTGGTTTCATCCACCTGCCATTCCACGCCAGTGAATGAAATCGCAGCTTCGAATAAATTTTGACCATCGTTCAGGTAAAGGACCGGATAGCGATGGTTCGTATTCGCCGGCTCGTCGTATGCCGGAGGCAGCCATACGCGCAGAAATCTTTTGTTACGAAAAATACGGCTGGAGAATTCGTGCAGGCGCAGATCTCCGGTCGCTGCCTGCACGCGGATCACGTTCGGCTCTCGCGGATCTGGCTCTGGCCGATCTATAGAACTTTCATTTTGCTGGATTTCATTCATCAGGGAATGTGCACTGTCAGAAATGTGAGAGTCGGCGGTTTTCGCTTTATGCTGTCGCACGTCTCAGCCTGATTACGACTGCAAGAAGGCTGATCAGGAAAATCAGCACCAGCGACGCCAGGCACAAGATGCACCACGTGGTCAGTTCGTAGGCTTCGATGTAAGTAAGATAGAGAGCAAAACATAATCCCGCAAGCGACGCAATCAACAGGCGATTTGGCGTTTCACTTCTTAGGTTCCTGAAGGTCGACAAAACAAATAATAGTCCGTAGCCTGCGATTCCAATCGCCGCCACCGGAATTCCCATTACGGTTGACCACTCACTGCGATTCACGATATCGCAACTGAACTTCTCGCTGATGTCACAAAAAGCGGTCGTCGATTTGGCATAGTGGCGCTGCAGCGAAAGCAATGAGTCGACCACGCCGGCTAACGACAGGACCGCAATCACGACAAACAGCACGCGGTTGCCGCGCCGTACGGCTGTTTTTGGCGCAGATGGAACCGGCTGAGAATCGTTCATGGTAAGCTGCAACCGGTTTTGTCGCTCAAGGCTTCCAGGGATAAAACTCCTTCTTTGGGTGGCTCCATTCCAAACTGCCAACTGGGAAACAGCTTCACCCCCGCCATTTTGCACTCGGCAGCTAGTTCCTTTGACCCCTTGATCGCGCACTCCACGTAGGGTACATAGTGAAAAGATGCGCCAAACATTTCTTTCTGATCCATGCAGTGCGGGCACCAGTAGAGGCCGTACATCTTGGCCTGTTTGCTGGCCAGGCATTGCGCGAACGAATCGTACTTGTGATTTCGGTAGTAGCGGCCGCCTACGAATGCAGCGGCCAAAAGGATCAGGATGATCCCGTAAGTGAACATCTTCCTGGTGTTTCCCTCGCTTGTCGCGCGCTGATCGCGCCCTTGTTGCCGTTTTCGGCGTTCTTCAGACATGATTCATCCTTATATCATGGCGCTCTCTATCATGACGCTCTCGGGCCGAACCGCTTAAGCCACGACGTTCAGTGCTCCCGGCAACACATCCAGTTCCTCGCAATGGAGCGTCAATACTTCCCCATCGACCATCACATCCGCCGGACCATCGAGATTGAACTCGATATGCCGCGCTGCCTTGCGCTCGGCGAGTGAGTGCTCGATATGGGTGCCGTCATAAAGACCGGGCAAATTGCGAATCAGCCCCAATCGCCCGATCGGCCCCCAACGAACGTATTCCACCAGGCCATCGTCGACCTGGGCGTGCGGGGCAATCATCATTGTGCCGCCGGTGAATTTGCTGTTGTTGAAAGACAAAAAGAGGCAGCTGCGCCTGTCAAAGTTTTCGCTGGCCTCGGTTCGAATGGGGAAAGGACGGCGATTAAAGCGGGCCAGCGTCAGAACAATTGAGGTCACATATCCTAACTCTCCCCATCCGCTGAAGCGGCGGGCGCGGAGCGTGGCCACGTCTGCTGTAAAACCCATGCTCAACAAATTAATGTAGTGGATCACACCGGTGCGATGACGCAGACGGAGGACGTCACAGGCTCGACTCCTGTGGGCGAGAAGAGATTCGATGGCGTACTCCACCCCGCGATCGCTAAAGTCGCGCAGAAAGGAATTGCCGGTACCGAGTGGCAGAAATCCTAAAGTCGGGCGCTCACCCTCGAGGGCTTGCGGATAGAGGCCGTTCACAATTTCGTAGGAAGTGCCGTCGCCGCCGACGGCGATAAATTTTCGGGTGCCCTGCACATAGGCCTTGCGGGCAATTTCTGTCGCGTCCCCGGCAGCTTGTGACTCCATCACCTCTACCTTGATGCCGCCGGCCTGCAGACGCTCCAGCGCCGGGCTCAGGAGTTTGCGGCTCCGTCCGCCTCCTGCTGCCGGGTTTACGATCGCAAGATAGGTTTGCTCCAAGATTCGAGGTCCATCAATTCGGGTGGGATATTCTCGCGGCTACAGTTCTACCACCGCTTTCCTGTCTATCGAGCTGCCAATTCCTTCGGCTAGCGTTTGGCGTTTAATCTTCATCGAGGCCGTTCGAGGAAAATCTTTGTCCCAGATCAAATATGCGCCGACACGTTTGAAGTCCGGCAGCCGGCGATTTCGAGCGGCAATCTCCTCCAGCAATTTGCTGTCTACTTTCTGGTTCGGCTCCAATCGCAGCACCAGAACTAACGTTTCCTTCCCCAATTCCTTTTTCGGCCAGACATAATTTACCGCGAACACGGAATACTCTTTCACCGGCAAACCGTCGAAAACGGTTTCAATGTCCTCCGGGTAAATATTTTTCCCGCCCTCGGTGACGATCATATTTTTCTTGCGGCCAAACAGTTGCAAATGTCCGTGGCGCTCAAACCGGCCCAAATCGCCGGTCAACAGCCAGCCGTCGACAATCGTTTCAAGGGTAAGTTCCGGATCGTCCAAGTAGTGCGACATTACCGTTTTGCTACGCGCGGCTACTTCGCCAACGCCTTCGCTATCCGGACTCATAATTCTCAATTCGACTCCCGGCAGAGCCTTGCCCACCGTATCCGCTCGAAAAGGTTTCAGGTCGTTGAGCGTAAGCGCGGTGCCAGCTTCGGTGAGGCCGTAACCGTTGACCACGGGAATGCCGAGATCGTAAAAGAANNCCGAATCCCCGATGCACATTCGGCAGCAGCATGCGGCTGAGTTTCACATTTGGCCGGCGCCGCGTGAGTGTACGATTCGTGGCAATCATGGCATTCAAGAAAGCGCGCTTCCATCCCGGCAGTTCGTCGAACTTCGCCCGCAGGCCGCGTTCCAGATTCTTCACGATCATGGGAACCAGCGAGACGTAAGTAATTCGATAGCGCACAAAGGCATCGCGCACGAACTCAGGCCGCAGCGTGCGCAAATGCACCACGCAGGCGCCGCACACAAATGGTCCAATGAAGCCCACCATGAAATCGATGGCGTGATTGGTAGGCAGAATACTCAAATAGCGCAAGCCCGGCCAAAAGGGATACCATGCC
Organism: Acidobacteriaceae bacterium; assembly: GCA_003132445.1. GTDB lineage: Bacteria > Acidobacteriota > Terriglobia > Terriglobales > Acidobacteriaceae > Sulfotelmatobacter. Next base: position 8,163 of record PKXU01000103.1, read on the forward strand.
GTCAGCGCGCGACACTGTTCCAGATAATTTTCGTGAGTGAGCACGCATCCCTTCGGGCGCCCGCCCGTGCCCGACGAATAGACAATGCAGGCGACGTCGTCCTTCTGTCGCATGACGAAGTCGGGCGCGCCTTTGCGCTTGAAGTCTTCCCAGCGGAATGCGCCTGCCAATTCCACGCCGAGCGGCGCCTCCGTCACTAGAACCATTTTCGTTGCGATGCTGTGGAATTCCGGAGACTGTGTAATCGCCCGCCACAAATGGTATTCGATGACGAGGACCTTGGCCTTGGAATGTGCGAGCAGTTGCAGGTGTTCGGTCGGGGTCAGCTTATAATCCAGCGGCACCAACACTCCGCCACAGTAAAAGATCGCATAGGCGGAAATGAGCCACTTAGACTGATTCGTCATGATGATGGCGGCACGGTCGCCGGCATCGTAGTCGGCATCCTCGAGCGCGCGCGCAAGCGGCAGTGCAGTTTCCTTGAAATCCGAATAAGTCAGGCGGAGCTTCTCGCGGTCGCGCTCCGCTTCGATCAAACAGGTTTTAGAAGAAAAGCGGTCGAGGGCATCGCGCAGTGCCGCTCCCAAACATGTGTATTGGCGGAGATCAAGCATAAAGAGATTGCTGATTGATTGATTGTAAATTGCTGATTCAGTAACCGATACCGCGTTCGCAAGTAGTTCCCAGGGAATCAACAACGCGAGCTTTAGCTACAACCGAGATTGAATCTTCGTAGCTAGCGTACGAAAGTCGGTCACACCCTGCAGTTCGTAGTCGGGCAATTCTACGCGGAAATGATTTTCCAACTTCGTGAGCAGGTCGAGGGTCTGCAGGCTGTCGATGCCAAGCGCTTTGAAGAAATCTTCGTCGGGGGAGAGTTTTTCGCGCGCCACTTTGAAATGAGCGGCGGCCAGCGTGAGTATTTCCTCGAGAGTTTTTTCAGCGGTTTCCATAGAGGGTTATTCTAATCCAGCCGGAACTAAGGCAAGTAGGGTTGAGCGTCTGTACTCTCTACAAACTTCTTCAATCCGGCTTGCACCGCGGGACGCGAAAATAGCGCACAAAACAGTTCGATCTCCTGCCGCAACTCGTCCACAGGAACAGGCTTGATAAAATGCTTGGCCGTCAATGCAGTCTGCCGGTCGAACTTCCCTATCTGGGCGGCTGTAGCCTGCGCCGCACGCAACGCTTCGCCTTCCGAGACGACCTGGCTGACCAGTCCGATTTGCTGCGCCTTGGTGGCGTTGATGCTGCGACCAGTAAGAAGGAGATCGCGCACGATGGCATTGCCCAAATCCCTTTTCAGGCGCGGGATTCCACCGAATCCCGGGATCAAACCGAGTCTCAGCTCGGGGAAGCAAAACCGCGCCATCTTGTCGGCGATGATCAGATCGCAGGCCAGCGCCAGCTCAAATCCTCCGCCAAATGTCACGCCATGAACGGCGGCAATCGTGGTCAATGGTGCGGCATCGATTCGATTGAGAACGCTGTGGATTCTCTCCAGAAAATCGCGGACACCCTCGGCAGCCTTGGCTTGGTCCATCGCCTGCGAACGCTGGTAAAGTTCACGCAGATCAGCGCCCGCGCAGAAACCGCATTTCAGCGTGCTGTACACGATGAGCGAGTGGGCGTCCTCTTGTAGATCGTCCAGCGCGGAAACGAACTTTTCTAATTCCACCAGCGACTGCGATCCCAATTCGTTGCAAGGCTCGCGGTGCAGAGACAACTCGATCGCTCCTGCATGGACCTGCCACGACAGCGCTTGTCCGTTGAATTGAGTCACGCTCAGAACAATCCCTTCCCAACTACACTGCCTGCTTCACCTGGCACATGTTTTCGATCTCGCTCTTCATGCGCGACGAGATCAAATCGCGCTTCAGCTTTCCATTTGCCGTGAGCATTCCGTTTTCGATGGAAAACGGCTCTTGCCGCAAATGGAAGGCCCGCACTTGCTTGTAGTGCGGAAGCTGCGGATTGACCGCATCCAGCGCNNAATCTTGTGGCCGGAGCCGAGAACAATCAGGTTCTTAATTCGTCCCACGATCCGCCAGTTTCCCGAAGCATCCATCTCGCCCTGATCGCCGGTGTGGAACCATCCGTCGTACAGTACTTCTGCAGTCTGCTGGGGCCGGTTCCAGTAGCCTGGAAAAATATTTGGCCCCCGCACAATGATCTCGTCGTTCTGGCTGATCCTCATTTCAATTCCGGGAATCGCCGGCCCTACTCGGCCCGGCGCGACATGATTCGGATCGTCCATGGTGCAGATTCCGGTTGTCTCGGTGAGCCCGTAGACTTGCAATACCGGAATACCAAGCATACGGAAATAGTCCTGAGTTTCCAGGCTCAAAGGGGCCGAACCGCAGATTAGAGCTTTCAGATTTTGGCCAACCATCTTTTTGCGAATCGCAGGAAAGACGAGCGTCTCGGCCAGCCATAACCAAACGGAATCGAGCGATTGCGATTGCTTCCCTTCTTTTCTAATCCATGCCGATTTGGCTCGTGAATAGATCGCCTGCGCCGGGCCGCTCTTTTGCGCGATCTGTTCATCCACTCCGCGACGCATGCGTTCGAGCAATTGCGGCACGTTCAGAAAATAGTGTGGAGCCGCTGCCGGCATGTCGTTGGGAATTTTCGTCAGGTCGGTGTTCAGCGTCACCAGGCTTCCGCGCAAAAGAAAAGTGAGCATTGCGATCCACGAAGCGCAGAAACCAAAAGGCAAATAATGGAAAATCTGGTCTTGTCCCGATCGGCCTTGCATGAGCACGTCAAGACGCGCTGATGTACAGCCCAACATGAATCCCACATTGGCCGCGGTCAGCACTACCCCTTTGGCTTCGCCCGAAGTGCCCGAAGTGTAGATGACGGTGACGGGATTTTCATCGCGGATCTGCGGCCGGTCGAGTGCGATTCCTTCGGCGCCGGCAAAGATCTCGTCAAACAAGAAATGGGACGGGATTTCCTGCCGATTTCTTTCTGGCCAGTTCTGCTGGATACCGTCACGCAAACCCGCATCCCCGCAGCACACAAGCGACGGAGCACTATCCCGGATCAATGTTACTAGTTCGGCAGGGCCCTGGCGAAAATAGAGCGGAACGACAATTAAGCCTTCGGCCATGGCGGCCAGGTCGAGTGCCATCCAGCGAATGCTGTTGGCCGCGAGCAGCCCGCAACGATCGCCCTGCTTAAGTCCCCTGGCTGCGAGAAAAGTTCGCGACTTGCGGATCAGCTCTAGTAATTCGCCACCGGTAACGCGCGTGATCTGGCCCTCGCGGATTTCCTGCAGCACGGGCGTGTCCGCGGCCGCTTTGAGTTGCGAAAATATTTCTCCGACAAATGGCATGTGTTCTTCTTCTATCAGAAAGGACGATGACCTAGCTGTAAGCCGCCACCAACTGACGCAGCGAGGCGTTCATGGGCGGAAGATAATCTTCCCAACTCCATTCGCCGGTGCGCGTCGGGAATGCAGGATAGCGCCGCTGCACTTCTTCTTCGAAAAACACGCCCATCCGCGCCATTACTTTGAGATTCTTGACCACCGTACGTGCAATACCGTCGGCGATGCGCTCGCCTTGGGTCGCGAGGATTTCGAGCGCTGCCAAGAGCTTCTGCTCCAGATCCGGGTCGTCGACGTTCATCAGCAACTCGGGGTGACCGCGCTCGCGCATGAGATTGCGAATGCGTTCGTCCATGGTGATGCCGGCAGAGGGAACCAGAGCCGGCATAGAGGTGACGATGCCGTGATAGCGTGACGAGGCCATCATGTGGCAGGCGCGCAGAATACTGACCAGTTCGTACATGTTGTATTGATCGGAGGTTAGGACCGGCACTCCTCCGAGTTTTTCCGAGATACGATTGGCGGGACGGGCGTCGAGGCGTTCGGTGGCCACTAAGATCACGAAGACCTTGCGCTGCTTGCGGAAGGCATCGACAGCGTTAGCGATAGACGTGAGGTAGTGCTGATAAGCGCGATCGGCCGTGGGTCCAGAGTTATGAAAATAAACGGTGCGGTAATGGCTCTCCTTGTAAGCGCCGGTGACGGTCCGGAGGGCGTATTTAGCGACGGAAGCTTTCACCGGCCATTCAAAGGGATTGATGGGACAAACAACCAGAACAGGGGTTTGCCCGTCCCATCCCATTTTTCGCAAAATACTCTGTCCAAATTCTGGTGGCCGCGGCTCGAATGCCCACGCGGTGTCCGTGCCTAATTCCGTGGGCACTCCCAGCTCGCGCAAAACAGTACGCGACTCTTCATTGCGCGTAATGACCAGCGAATTCTTACAATAACGCCCGCACATTTTGGCGACTAAAGGATCCATATGGCCGGCTTCTGCGCCGTATCCAACGGAAATCTTATTTTCCACCGCCGCTATTCCGAGGGAGCCAATCATCATCGTCGTCAGGGCATTGGCAAATTTGCTTTTGAACATCGAGCCCTCGCAGGCCACCACACCGTGATGCTTGGGAACCTCGTCCGACAAAAACGGAGGGAAAATATCGGGCAGATGCACCTGCTTCGTGCCTTCGAAATAGCCCTTGGAAAAGTCGAGGTTCTGGCTCATCACGCTGAACTCGACTCGGTCCCCGCCCAGGATGTGCCGAATCTGCCGCAACATTTCGTCCACGCGCACATCCGAACCCATGTTGCGCGTGCCGTTGTATCCCGCGAAGAGCAACTTCAGTTTTTCTCCGGGCTGCCAGGGCTTGCCTCCGCCCAGCATCCATCGCGCCTTGGCGCGCTCGATGTTGCTGCTGACCCAGGCCTCCAGAATGAAGTCCATCATGCGGCACTTCCTCCGCGCGCCGCGGGCCACGGCTCGTAGTTGTACTGGAAGTTGTTTTCGCGGCTGAACTTCAATAAAGGAAAACTGTACTGCGAAAATGGAACTGGCTTGCGTCCCAATTCAGAGGTCACGCGGGTGTTGTCGAAAACCGTATTCCAAACCAGGTAAGGCATGAATACTTTGAGCAGCGATGCGCCGTGGCCCGTCGGTCCTTTTCGATTGGCTAGAAAGCTGACCGAGCCAGCGAATGGCTTCTCCGCAAAGGGCAGGAATATGGGACTGCGTTTCTGCTGAGCCGCCGCCAGCGCAGTCGTCAACTCGCGGAACGTCTGCGATCTGTTCCCGGAAGAAAGATGATACGTGTCATACTGCGGCTGCTCTTTCTGGTGCAGAGTGGCAATCGCGTCGGCAACAAAATCCACATTCACAATGTCGATTTTGTCGGTGGGACGAAATGGCAATACGGGCAGACCCGCCAGAAATACAAACGCCTTCACCATATCGAACTGGGTGGTTTCGGCATGCCGGCTGTCTCCGAGAACAATACTGGGCCGAAAAATCGTCTTCGGGGTATCCGGCAGGAGCACCCGGGTCATGTGTTCGCAAAATTTTTTCGTGCGAGCGTACGGGTCGTAGTCAGAGCGGTCCCACTCGATGGAACGATCTTCGGTGACGACTTCGTTGCTGCGTTTGCCAGCTACGGCGACTGTGCTGACCTCGCTGAAGCGCCGCAGTCCGTGATAGTGTTCGGCGTGGCGCGCCAGGGTGAGCACTTCAAGCGTGCCGCGCAAGTTCACGTTCAGACAGCTCTTTTCAGACTTGCGGTTCAGCGACGCCGCGCAGTGAATCACGGAATCCGTAGTGTGCACCAGGCGATCGTATTCATCGCGGCCCAGGCCAAAACCTGGGGCGGTAAGGTCACCGCAAAAGATCCGCACTTTGGTCTGCAGAAACTCGTAGAAATGAGGAAACTCGAGATGCAACTGCAGCGCGCGCCACAGACGCAACTGCGCTTCCTGAGGATCGCTCGCCCGCACCAATACATTCAAGGAAGCGCCGTGACCTTCCAGCAGATTGGCGGCAACGTGCGCGCCGATGTATCCGGTCGACCCGGTCAGGAATATCGCCACGTGACTCCGTCAGTCCCAGTCTTCACGGCATCGCCGTTGACGGGCGCAAGTTGAAAACTGCGTGGAGGCCTGGCTTCCAAAGGCCTGCCTTCAATTAAGGGATAGGTCCAGCGGCGCAGAGCCGGGATGTGAATGTTGATCCAATATTCCCACCAATCGAGCGACTGCGTATCGTAAGCGAAGATTTCTCTTTCTTCGGGAACGAGGGCACAGGTGAGTTTTTCGATGTTTTCCGCCGCGAAATCGTGCTCGTTTAACAAAATAAACGGCTCGAAGAGCTCGATTAGTTTTTCCAGGCGTTCCAGAGTCCGCTCGGCCTTCACCAGAGGAGCTTTCTTGAGAGGCAACGGGGCCATGATCCGCTGAATGGATTTTACGATGGCCTTTTGCGCCGGTGCGGACATGCGGTTGTAGCGTGTCTTCGAAACCGAGATCGCATCAAATCGCAGGCGCAGCCAGGATTCCAAACCTTCCTGGGCGCGGTAGTGCTTGCGGTGCGCCAGAGAAGTCAATTCGATGGAACGGCCCATATCGCAAGGATTGGTCACCGATGTTGCAAGCTGATAAAGCGGGTCGTGCCGGCGCTCCATGACGGCGGCCCCAATTAGCGTCATACCATTGCAAACGGCATCCACGGGAACAATGTCGAGCCGCTTACTTTTATTCGAAGGCAGCTGGCGGAAATAAGTTCCCAGCAAATACGACAATGAGGCAGAGGTATTGATGCCTTCATTCCAGCCAGGAAAAGGCTTGACGACAGAAGTTTCCACGATTGCCGGACGCACCACCGCGACCGGTAATCCGGCTCCGTGTTTGGCGACCAGGGATTCGGCCAGGCTTTTGGTAAGCGTGTACGTGTTTGGCCAGCCCAATTCTTTCGCGCGTCGCGTTCCCGCCTCGGTGAGATAAGTTCTCAGCCAGCGCACGCGATTCTTGCGAATCTGATTCTCAAGCGCCGCACCATGCAGGTCTTTGGCCGCGTGTTCCCGCCCTCGAGCCTGAGCGCGCAATTCCTCTGTAACTTCGTCGCTCTCAGCGTTTATTTCGGCTTGTTTTACAAAATCCTGAAGAGAGCGCCATTCCTTTTCAGCGTCAAATCCTTCCAGTCCACGCGGATTGTAATTCGCAGTCAGCTTTTCACCGACTCGCCCATCCTGTTCGCCGGCCACGTAACAGGTGGAAAGATGCAGAAGGCCCGCATGGTCTGCCGATCGTACGAATTCGAGAATATTGACCGCGGCATCGGTGTTGGTGGCGAGAGCGTCGCGCAAATCGGGATTGAAGTCCGTTAACCCGGAGCTATTGATAATTAGATCCAGATTCTTCTGCAAGCGGTGGGCAATCTCGGGGTTGAGGCCTAGTCCCGGCTGAGTGACGTCGCCTTCAACGACTTCAACTTTCTCGCGCAGAAAATCCGGAAGGCGGTCACCATGCCGGTCAAATAGAGGATCGAATACCGGCGAATCTTCCACCAGCTTCTCAAAACGCCGCTCGGCGGGATTCGACTTCTGGCGGCGGATGAGCAGATAGATTCTGTTTACATCGGGCAAATCCAGTAGGGTATTTGCCAGCCATACTTTGCCGATAAATCCGGTGACCCCGATCAGCATCACATGCTTGCCCGAGAATGCTTTGCGCACGGAGAAGCCCGGACTCTGCCGCTGTCCTTCGAAATGAACTATGGGACGCGGGGCAGTCATATTGCGCCGCTCGGCCGGAATCACGGCCGAGCGCAAGTCTTCCAGAGAAATGTCGAGTTGCCGCGCCAGCGTTTTGGGAGCTCGTCGACCGTCCGGATTTTCTTCTCGAATGCGGGCGAAGGCTCCGCGCGGACGAATCACCGGCTCCAGCAGCCTGCCAGTCGCAACGCCATCGCGGAAATCAAGACGGTTTGCGACAATCCGCTTAACACCGAGATGCTGCGCCAGCGGGCGCATGACGTGCTCCAGTCCCTGGCTTACCAGAACGACTTCCGCTCCGGCTTCTACCAACTCCTGCACCTTACGCACGCCGCGCTCTTTCAATTGCGGCTTCAGCTTGTATTGAAAGAATTCCTCACCCAGCAAATCCAGGCGATCGCGAGTCACTCCGCGCAGGACGGTATGGATTGCCCGGGTAGCAAACTTGCGGTTCGTAGAATAAAGAAACGGTCGCAGCAGCGCCATCAGGAAGATCTGCCCCCGCCGCCGGAATCGTTCGGCAAAGGTTTGCGCATTCCAGGTAAAGAAAGCCACCGGCCTGACTACGGTCAAGTCGAGCAGGCTGCCCTCTACGCGCCAGAAGACGGTAGGGGCTGTACTGGAATTGTGGTTGGTCGATTCCAAATTTGCGGTTCGTTCCTCTACAGAGCCTGTAGCGGCAGTCAGGCGAAGTTTCTATTGTAAACAATGGACTCGATTGAGCGAAGCGGAAGCTACGAAATGGGGTTTATTGATTGCTCTTCTCGATGCCGAACGGCCGGCCAACGATCAACGAGATACCGCCACTCAGCGCCAGCGTCGCCCCGATCGCCAATAAGCCTCCTCGGAAACCTCCGCCCGCCTTGCGGAAGAATCCGATAATATCGGGACCGAAATAGCCCCCTAAATTTGCCAAAGAGTTAATCACGGCGATCCCTGCCGCCGCCGATAGGCCTGCCATTCTGGAAGTCGCCATCGCCCAGAAAGGTCCGACCATCGACTCCGCACAGACAAGCCCCAGGCCGATGCATGCGACTACCACTGCCGTCGAAATTCCATAAGCCGCTGCGACTAGACCAGCCGCTCCAACGAACGCGGGTATGGCTGTGTGCCAGCGCCGTTCTGCGGTACGATCGGAGCGCATTCCAACCAGAACCATCGCCACTGCGGTCGCCACAAACGGAAGAGCCGAGACCAGCCCCGTCAAAAAGTAACTCAGTCCCGAGAGCGAGTGGATTACGCTGGGAAGCCACAACGTAACACCATACATGGTGGTTGAGACGCCAAAATAGACCATCGACAGCATCCAGATTCTGCCGCTGACGAGAACCTGCCAAAGATTTTCTTTTCGTAAACTCGACTCTGCCTGCTGTTCGAGAGCCAGTTTCTCCAACAACCAGGTTCGTTCGTCGCCCTTTAGCCAGGCCGCCTCGCGCGGATTGTCCGCCAGAGCCCAAAATACAATTACTCCCAGAAGAATTGCCGGGATGCCCTCCATCAGAAACATCCACTGCCAGCCGGAAAGTCCCTTGCCGCTGAGGCCAAGCAAAGCTCCGGAAACCGGACTGCCGACAATGCCTGCGATGGGATTCGCCGTCATGAACCAGGCAACCGCACGGGCCCGGGCATTGACCGGGAACCAGCGCTTCATATAGAGGATGATGCCGGGAAAGAATCCTGCCTCGGCCGCGCCCAGCAGAAACCTCATTACATAAAAACTGATTGGCCCGCGGATGAAGATCATTAAGCAAGAAATCACTCCCCAGGTGATCATCAGTCCCGAGATCCATCGGCGAACTCCAAACTTTTCCAGGACGAGGTTGCTGGGTAGTTGGAAAAGAAAGTAGCCTGCGAAAAACATCCCCGCCGCCCGGCCGTAGACGCGGTCACTCAGGCCCAGTTGCCCGCGCATCTGCAACACTGCGAAACTCACATTAATGCGGTCGAGGTAGGCGACAATATAAAGCAGGAACAGAAACGGCATGAGCCGCCACATCAGTCGAGAAATAACAGCGGATTCAAGGCGATCGGGAGCAGTTTGCAAGAATAACTTTCCAGGACTTCCGGTGGTGCGAGGATTCTACGCCAAGCCAAGCTTTTGTCGAATCTCGGCTACAATCTCCGGCGGTGGGGCGTCGATATCGACGGTCACCGCGTCTTTCGGTTCTTCCAAATCCTCGAACTGGCTGCCCAGGATTCGTTCTCCCGCATAGTGACCGCGCCGAGCGCGAAGGCGCTGGGCGATCAGGCTGGCGCTACCCTTCAAATACACAAATCGAACTTCCGGCCCAGCCTCGAGTTCCTGGCGGTAGCTGCGTTTCAAGGCTGAGCATGCCAGCACGACATTCCGCCCTTCGCCGGTCGATCCTTCGCCGATCCAGCGCGTGATCGCTTCGCGCAGCGCGGCCAGCCAGGGAGCTCGATCCTCATCAGTGAGAGAGATACCTCGACGAATCTTCTCCACATTCGAGCTGGGATGAAAATCGTCCGCGTCGGCAAACACCCAGCCAAGTTGCTCACCCAGCAGCCGACCGACCGTAGTCTTGCCCGCCCCAACCACTCCCATCACGATTACAATCATGCGTGGATTGCTGATCTGCCTACTTCTTGGAGTAAGTCTTCTGTTCGCCGGTGCGGCCATTGGTGAGGGTAAACGTGCCGTCTGACTGCGCCACGACTTTGAGGTATTTCCCTTCGCAGTTTTCTTTAACGTTCGCGATGCGTTCATCGGCAACGTTATGAGCTTTATCCGACTCCTCCGCGTAATGCAGCTGCCACAAGTCTTCGAGCCCTGGAGAATCGTGCACGATCTGCCACGCGGCGGGGCTTGATCCCTTGCGCGGTCCATTGTCGATGACGGCCACTCGCGGATGCAGAGCCCAGTCGAGGGCCTTGGAGTTTGAAAGATCAGCCCCGTGATGTGTAACCAGAAATAGGTCGACGGTTCCCAGCAAGTTGTTCGGACAAGCTAGCTCGAGTTCTTTTTGCTTGGTAAGGTCGCCGAGATCGAGAAAACGGAACTTCCCGTAAGTGATCAGAACGCCCACGGAACGGGCATTTTCACTGTCGTCTACGGCCGCAGCTGGTTCGGAACCACAATAGAGATTGGCTGTTCCGGCGCCAGGCAGTGGGCTGGTAATGTGGTCCCCGGCCGCGCTCAGCACGTGCACCTCAATGCCTTTGATGGGAAGGCCCCAGCCGGGTTTGACGACTACATGGGCGTGGCCTGCAATCGCTTTCTCGTACGCAGCATAGTCAGTACGGGTCACGGCTGAGTCTTCCAGATTCGGTCCATGGTCGACAAACGTCCCAACTTTGATTCCATCGACTAATTGCGGAACTCCGCCTACGTGATCACGATGATAGTGCGTGATCAAGACATAATCGATCTGCGTAATTCCCGCTTGATGTGCAGCCGCCATGATTCGGTCAGCGTCGCGGCCTTCACTCCCAGGCCAACCTGTATCTATGAGAAGCGATTCGCCCGACGGACTGACCACTAAGGTCGACTGTCCGCCCTCGACATCAATGAAATAGATTTGCAGCGACTTCGAGGTGGGGGTCTGTGCTCCGCTGCAGGGGAGAACTAAGCTGAAAAAAGACAAACAGAAAGCGGCAATCAACATTCGACGCATAGTTTGGCACCTGAGAGAGGACTTAGGCGAAGATTATCCCATGCGGGGATAGCAATCGGTCACAGAAGTTTTCAATTTGAAACAGACAACGGCTTCGACGCGACCGCCGTGGCCTGAATTTCTTGGACGACTTAGTTCTTGGCGGCAACCATGATTACAAGCACGACTGGGAGATACACCACCGAGGCGTGCAACAGGCGGCTGGCCCTGATCGTAGAACTCGAGAACGCCAATTTGCCGACATAATAGAGCAAAAATGCGCCCGCCGCGCACATGCCAGCCCAATACAGTAAGCCGGCATGACCGACCGCCGGCAACATTGTCACCCCCACCAGAACCAGCGTAAATGCGACAATTTCGGCGCGAGTAAAGCGCGTATCCCGGTCAAAGGCGGGCAGCATGTGATATCCGGCGCGGCTGTAGTCGTCGCGATACATCAAGGCGATCGCGAGGAAGTGTGGAAACTGCCAAAGGAAAAGAATGGCAAACAAATACCAAGCCTTCGGGTCAAGGTGAGCGGAAGCTCCCGCCCAGCCAATGAGTGTTGGCATGGCTCCCGGGAACGCGCCCAGCAACGTGCAGAGTGGGGTCTTGCGCTTCAGGGGAGTATAGATGAGCAGGTACGAGAGTAAAGTTGAAACCGCCAGCAAGGCCGATAAAGCATTCACAGTCAGCAGCAGATAAAGGCCGCCAGCGATGCTAAGCAGAATGCCAAACCCTAGTGCCTCGCGGCTGGAAAGCCTGCCTGAGGGCAGCGGACGAGAGGCAGTGCGCCGCATCTTGCCATCCCAAACCCGCTCCATCCATTGATTCAAAGTTGCAGTCCCGCTGGCGACGAGCAGCGTGCCGAATAGTGTGTTCAATAAGCCGAGAAATCGGAAAGGGCCGCGAGACGCAAGGTAATAACCCGCTGAGGTCGTCATCAGAATCAGCAGGTTCACCTCCGGTTTGGTCAGAGTGTAATAGTCGCGGAGCTTGGAATGAAGCGCCTGCTGAGAAACTGGACTCGCCATTAGGGTTCGGGTCGCCATTTTACCAGTCTTCGCCGTTGTCGTCTCCAGAGTCGGTCCCTCTTACTTGATTACGCTTGCGATACATTACAACAATCACCCCGATCGATCCAAGCGTAGGAGGAGCGATCAGGATCAGGATTCCGCTTTTCAGAGCTTGAATCATGCGAGCGCCCGAGGATGCGGCCTGGGTATAACAAAGAGCGCAACTCTGCGCCGACGCAGTTGACGTGAGCAGAGCGGCAACACCTGCCAGAGCGATCACGATCATCAGCTTCTTCATCTGCACATACACCTCAATGCGGCAGTGGCGTTGTGGGAGTTGTCGGGACGCCCACCAGCATCCGGAAGCTGTCGGGCCAGCTGTATTGCATGGCTCCGATCACAAAGAGGGTGAAGATGGCCACGAAGAGCAGTAGCCCGCGCTTCTCTTCCCACAGATGCATGAAGAACATGAGGGCCAGGCCGGCTTCGGCAACCGCAATCAGGAACATCCGGGCGAACATTTGCGAGCCATCGATGTGCTGATAAGCAATCACGAATTGCAGCCCAGCCAGAATCAGGATGCCCACGTAAACTAAGAGGTATCGGCCAATTCCGCCACTGCTGACTCGCTCTTCGGTCTGAACCATATGTTCTCCTATCACTTTCCTAGTATCGCTTTAGTCAGTGGCCAACATTCAGCAAGTAGACAAAGGGCACCACGAACATCCAAACCAGGTCCACGAAGTGCCAGTATAGACCAGTGATCTCAAGATCGTCCGCTTTGTAGCGGCCTCCCTTGTAGCGAATTCCCACCGCGATGAGCGCGACCACGCCGCCGAGAACATGTAGTAGGTGCAATCCGGTGATACTGAAAAATGATGCGCCAAACAGTGGAGTGCCCCAGGGATTGTGGAACAGCGTCGCGCCTTCATCGAACATCGAAAACCATTCGCGAAGATGCAGGATAGCGAAAAGAATACCGCCGGCAGCGGTAATCATCGTCCAAAGAAAGGCTCCGGACTTGTCGCCCACTTTCGCGGCACGAATAGCGATGAGCATCGTCAAGCTGCTGCTGATCAGGATGAAGGTCATGATCATCGCATTCAGGACCGTAGGGGAGAAGCGAAATGGAGTCGGCCAGTTGGGCGTTCCGTTTCGCAGAAAACCGTATGCCACCAAACACCCGGCAAACGTAGCCGTGTCGGCGATGATGAACAGCCACATCGCCATTTTNNCTTCATCCAAAGCAGCAAAAGCAGATACAGCCACAAGATGCCCATAAAATGCCAGTACCGCGAAGTGGCAACCAAAGTACTTCGCCGCAGTGTTGAATGGTTCAGTTTTCCGATCACTCGAATCAAGCCGCCAAGTCCGCCAAAAACATGCAGCGCGTGCGCGACTGTTAACACGTAGAAAAAGGAATAGCTGACATTGGAAGCGAGTCCAAAGCCTTGGGCTCTCAGTTGCATCCAGGCGAAGGTCTGTCCTGCGACGAACACCAATCCAAGCAAGAGTGTGATGTAAAGCCAGCGTGCCGGGCGCTCAGCCTGATTTCGCGCCCCGCTCATAAAAGTGGCGATGCGACGGCGTGCAATTTCCAGCGTGAAGCTGCTGGCAATGATCACCAGCGTATTAAGGTAAAGCACGGGAGGAAGAGTGAAATGGCGCCAATCCTGCGCAGATCCCTGACGAACAATCAGGGCGCTCGTGAGCGCGGCAAAGGTCATGCTGATCGCCGCCAGTCCCACCCATACCCCCGTACTCGCGGGAGGAGGCGAATAGTCCCTGACGCCCCGCATTTCGCCACCGGCGGGAACCAGATTCCGCCAGCCGCCATTGCCGGAACCGTGGCTGGGCCGGAGGTCGGATTCGATTTTCGGTGGCGGTTGAATCGTGGTTGCCATACGACTGGATCTCCTGAATAAAACTTCTGTTCCGTCCTGAAATTACTTCTCTTCGTGCGGATTGTTGTATTGTTCGGGCGAGGTTTGCATTACAAACTCGGTGCTGGCGCCTTCGACGTTGTATTGATACGGATCGTGATAAACCACCGGCATCTTATCGCCAAAATTATTGTGCGGCGGCGGAGTCGCCGTGCTCCATTCCAGCGAAGTGGCCTCCCAGGGGTTATCGCTGGCCGGGGCTCCCTTGAAATAGCTGTGGAACAAGTTGTAAAGAAAAATAACTTGCGCCAGGCCAGTGAGCAACGCGGCAATCGTAATGAATTTATGCACCGGGATGAGCGGAATCAGGTAGTCGTCGGTAAAGGCCTGATAGCGGCGAACGTTCCCGGCGATTCCCAGGTAATGGAAAGGCATAAAGATGCAATAGGCGCCGACGAAAGTGAGCCAAAAGTGAAGCTTGCCCAAAGTCTCGTTCATCATGCGGCCCCTCATCTTGGGAAACCAGAAGTAAGTGCCGGAGAAAATTCCAAAGATGGCGGCAACCGCCATTACCAGGTGGAAGTGGCCCACCACGAAGTAAGTGGCGTGCAACATAATATCGATGGAGGGCTGCGCCAGAAAAAAGCCGCTGACGCCGCCACTGATAAACATCGAAATAAATCCCAGGGCAAAGAGCGAAGCCGAGTTGATTCGCAACTTGGAGCCATACAAACTTCCCAGCCAGATCAATACCACGATCGTGGATGGAATCGTGATGATCAGCGTGGGGAAAGAGAAGGCGAGCGAAGAAAATGGATTCATTCCGCTAACGAACATGTGGTGCCCGTACACCATGTAGCTAAGCACCGCCAGCGCCCCCATGGAATAAATCAGCACTCGGTGGCTGAGCATGGGCTTGCGCATGTTGGTGATGAGAACATGCGAAACGATGCCCAGGCCAGGGACGATTGCGATGTAGACCTCGGGGTGTCCGAAGAACCAGAACAGATGTTGCCACAGCAAAGTTGATCCGCCAGAATGGGGCAGCACTTCGCCATTAATCACGAGATTTGAGGGAACGAAAAAGCTGGTTCCGGCAACGTGATCGAGAATCAGGAGGATGCAAGCGGGCATCAAGACGGCAAACGCCGTCAATCCCATGACTGAAGTGACGAACCAGGCCCAGGCGCTAAGCGGAAGCCGCATCAGCGACATGCCCTTGGTCCGCATGTCGAGCGTCGTAGTGATGAAGTTCAAGGAACCGAGCAATTGGCCCACGCAAAAAATAGCGATGGAAGCCGCCCAGAGAACCACCCCCAGCCCCTGTCCCGGACCGGAAACGGAACCCACAGCGCTCAGGGGCGCATACTGCGTCCAGCCACCCAGGGTGGGGCCGTCGCCCACAAAAAACGATGACACAAGAACCAGAAAGGCCACGAACGTGACCCAGAACGACATCATGTTGAAATGGGGGAAGGGCATATCTTCGGCGCCCACCTGGATGGGCAAAAAGAAATTGCCGAAGGCGGCAAAGGGAGCGGTGGTAAGCACAAAAAAGACCATGATGGTTCCATGCATGGTCATTAACTGCAGGTAATATTCCGGCGTCATGATGTTGCCGGGAGCTCCGTTGGCAGAGAGCAGGTGCAAGCCGGGAATGGCGAAATTGGCGTATCCCAGATGGATCCGCATGATCCACGAGAGCACCATTCCCCATACCACCGCAACCAACGCGAGGGCGTAATACTGCTTCCCGATCACCTTATGATCGAGACTGAAAATGTGCTTGCGGATGAAACTGGTCGGAGCTCCGTGCTGCGCTGCGTGTGCCGACGTGTCGTGCATTTGCCCTCACCTCAGACGAGAACTTGTTGCTTTTTTCACAGCCTTGATAGTTACTGCAGCGCCGCTTGCTGTTTGATCCAGTTGTCGTAGTCTCCCGGGCTCATAACTTCGAGATAGGCTTTCATGTTGTAGTGTCCGAGACCGCACAGCTGGGTACAGACAATTTCATACTTGCCAACTTTGGTTGCGGTGAAGTGAACCGAGAGATCCAGGCCCGGGACGAAATCCTGCTGAACCCTCAATTCGGGGACAAAGAAAGAGTGACCGACATCTTTCGAATGCATGAGCAGGTGGACTTCTCGATTGACCGGAATAGCCATCTCGGCGGTGACGATATCGTCTTTGGAATCCTGATCGTGGGTGGTATCGAGACCGAAGAAGTTAGCATTGGCCTCGTTGATTTGATCGGGATGAATGGGTCCGAACTTTCCATCCGGACCGGTATAGCGAAAGTAGAAAGCAAACTGTCCAGCCTGCACCTGGACTGGCAATGCATCCGCAGCTGGCGGAGTAAAATATACGCTCGCCCAGGCCTTCGCTCCGAACACGCCGAGCGCTAAAACCTCAGTGCCCACCAGCAAAAAAGCGGCGATCACCAGGCCCATCGCTCCGCCGGGAAAATTTCTGGTTTTCGTTCCCGGCTTGACGTTGGAAAACCGCCAGATGAAGAAAGCGAGTAAAATTTGCGAGGCCAGGAACGAAATGCCCGCCTCTGCCATCGTATCCCCATATTGCTCATCTATCAGCGGCCCATGAGTGGAGATGTCTTCGGGCAAATGCCAGGTATGCATCACGATGGGAATCGCCGAACCGATTGCGATTAAAACGATCGTCACCGCGAATATCTTCGCCATATCGCTCCGCCTTTGGACCAAGTTACCGGGAGTTTAGCGCAATCGCCGCAGTTTTGGGCTGCGGCGATTCTACAGTTTCAGCTTGTAAATAGGGGTTAAGATTTGTCTACTTCGCCTTAAATGTAAAATCGGCAGCGCCAGGCTTGCCAGCCGCTACCGTGACTTTTTGCGTCTGCGTACCGTAGGTTTCCTGCCAGGCTGTGACCGTGTAATTTCCCGGTGGGACGTTGTTGATCGTGTAGTTGCCGCTGCTATCGGTTGTCGCATAGGGCCCCTTTACCACCACATGCCAACCATGCATCCAGGGATGGATATTGCACTGGACCGGGATGACTTCCGGATTTTTCCAGCTCTTTTCAATCGGCGCAGCGCCCGGCGGCTGAGACTGATTCCATGGAATATTGCCAGTCATTGGATTGGGTAGGGGATGTATGTTGTGAGTGGTCTGATCGCTTGTGACTACTTTAAAGGTCTGACCCGCATCGAGCGCAAGCACATGCGGCGTGTACATACAGTTCTTCTGATCAAAAACTGGAACCTCGGTCGAAGTCGTCGCAGCGCCCGTCCAACCTTCCGAGATATAAAGAACCACATTCTCTAAGCCGTTGTTTTGGCCTACTTCCACGGTCTGCAGATGCGCCGGCGTCGCTGTATTTGCCTTCACGCAATAAGGATCCTTCGACATGTCGATGCCCCTCATGTGCGGGGCCGTGCCGTCCAGTTTGACAGTTCCGCTGATTTTGCCTTCACCAGCGGCATTCACTTTCTGTCCGAGAAAGAGCGCACCGCAGGAGACCAGAACCATCGTCGAGAGTACGGCCATAAACTTATTTCGCTTTGTCATTGAAAATCTCTCCTTACATAACTGCAAAGTTGAAACGCCTTTGCGATGCCGTTCGGACCTCTACTGTTGGCCCGCGGGTGCATTGGGGTCGACCGGTTTCAGGTCAAGCTTTTTCGCCATCTCTTTTTCTTTGCTGTGCTGAGACATTAGCGCTCGCAGATAGAAAACGAGATCCCACGCTTCATCTGGCTTAATGTTGTCGGCAAATGATGGCATTGGAGTGCCGTCCAACCCGGTCATAAAGATCCTGTAGATATCCTGATCGGAATCGCCGCACTTCGGCCGGGTACCGTCGGTAAAGTTGAAGGGCGCGATCGGACGGCCCAGATCGTCAGTTAAAGTTGCAGCCGAGGGACCGTTCGCCATGCCCTGAACTCCGTGACATTTCCAGCACTGCACTCTGGCGAACACGTCACGGCCTGCCTTAATTCGATCTCCCGTAACCTCCGGCTCAGGCGGAATGACGATTGGCGTTCCCGGCTTTTCATTCGCCCAGCGTGGAGAGAAGTGCTTCACCCAGGCCACGAGGTCGACGCGCTCCTGTTTGCTTAAAGTGTTCCACGGCGGCATGTTGGTGCGGTCAAAGCCGCGAGTGATAGCGTCGAAAAGATCCTGGTCGGTAGGCAAAGTGCCGGTCGGAGTGGAGCGGCATTTGAAGACGCCCAATTGGAAGTCGCGTGGCTGCTGGAACATGGGGGGCTGCATGTAAGGAGCGTTCTCGCCGTTGCCATCGCCCAGCGGGCCATGACAGCCAACGCAGTACCGGCGGTAAGGTGCGGCGCCAGCTTTTGCATTTCCCGTGATATTGCCAACGTGACTGCTGGCAGCCGGCGAATTCAACCAGGTTTGCAGCTGAGAAGTCGTGAGCTGCGCCCACGAAGGGATGGGCAGCGCCAAAGCCAACGCACCCGTCAACAGCGCCCACATTCGCAATCTAGTCCGCATGTCTGTCCCTCTCTAAGAACGATCTCTAGAAATCGAAGTCAAATCCCATCAGCAACTCGCTGGTGTTCAGGTTCGAGCCATCGGGAGCCATTCCGTCGTAGTGCAGCCAGTTGTACTCATTGTGCCAGGCAAATCCAGCTCGACTGGTCATAAATGGGTTATACCGGAAACCCATTGTGTAAGTAGTTATGTTTCCCAGGTTAGACGCTGAAGGAGTCAGCGAGCCCGGCCCGTTGGCTTGTTGCGACATTCGTTCCAATTCATACCGACCGATGAAGATTAACTGCGGACTATAAACGTAGTGAGCTTCAAAAGTAGCGCCGTTCCAGGTAGGCGCCTGCGCCCCTGCTGGAAGAGTTGTCCCTGGCACATTGTTGGGCGGGCACGGGGCAGCGGTGCAAGTCGCCCCACCATTGCCATCCGGGGCAATAGCGACACCATACCCTTGCCCAAACCACGCGTTATCCGAACCGTGTTGAGTCACAACCTGTAGGTCAAAGTGGGGACCAAAGTAGAATTGTCCAACAAACCCCTCGCGGCTGAAACCCTTATTGCCAATTCCAGAACCCGGTATGGGAACGCCACCGGTGGTTCGATAGTAAGTTGCCGCATCTCCCACCATGGCGTAAAACCCGAGGCGCTCCACCCCCAATTTGCCGGCGTCGAAGGCCTGGCTAGCCGTAAAAAAGCCGGTATACGAATTGGAGCCGGTAATCAGGTTCACGTTCCCATCATTCGAACTGAGGAGGGCTGCTGAAACACGAGTGCGGTCGTTTGCAGAGTGTCCCATATATTCAAGGCCAAGCTGGTTGTCTCCGATTTGACCGAAGACGTTTCCATCGCCTACCGGTATAAAGTGGTAGGTCTGGTAGATACCACCGTTCCCAGTCAGCGTGAGGATACGTTTTTCAGAAAGGAGATTGTCCAGTTCAAATTTTCCTAACTTGATGTTAAGCCACGGGCTACCGCCGAGGTTGTCGAGGCGCGCCATGACGGTCTCAAAATGGAACGACGCGGTCGAGTCAGAGGAAGGTAACACGTAGAAGGAAATGTTCTTCTCCACAGTACCGCCGGTGTGGAAGTCGAGTCCGCTCAGGTCAAAGCCCGAAGTCGATACGCGCGCCTGCGTGGTTCCCGTAATCACTCCGCCGGCATAAGTATCTTCGGCGACTTTGCCGGTGCTGACGCGGTGCCAGATTGGCGTGATGCGGAAGGTTACCGGCCAATAGCCGGGATTCTGCCAGATCGGGGCGTCCCGATCGTTCATGAGTTGATAGCCATTGTCCTTGAATTTTTGGCCAAAATAATTCAGCATGGGCCAGGATTCATGGCATGCCGAGCAGCGAAGGCCATACTTGCGGGCAAATGCTGGGAGAGCATTCGCATTCTGACTGGCGCTCAGAATCAGGAAGCATAGAACCAGCGCCGTAGCCAAGAGATGTTGCCCATACGGCTTCTTCCAAAGGCGCGACTTCATCCTTATACGCATGCCAGGCTCCTAGCGTTGTATTGAAAATCTTCCCCACGAAATGCAAGGCACTACGCCAGGATTCATGAAATCAACGATGGCGTCGGTGACTTGGGCCTTAGAATCTAAACCGATTTTTCAAATCGGTCGTACCACCTTACCGGGAAGGAATCCTACAATGCCCTCGTCACATTTTTCAAGGGTGATCAAAGATTTTTTTTACAATTTCGTGACAAGGTAAATTCGTAAACGTTTCCGGCAGGAGACTCTTCTTAACAATCTGGTCACCAGTTGACAGAGCCAAGCGATAGTTGAGACTCTTGCGGATAATAGAGGAACATCGAGTGCCGATCTCAAAAACTCAGGTGACGATGCCTGCCGGTTTCGTCCCAAAAACTAACCGCAGGCCGTGGAAACTCAGCGTAATTCTCTTCACTTGCCTGGTGGCATTGCCGCTTTCGGCGCGCGAAAAAAACGGGATTCAGTACGGCGCGGGTGTGATCATAAATTTGCCTTTTCCCGAGAGCGAAGTGGAACAGGTCGTACAAGATGTAGTTCAGAATGGGATCATTCGAGGAACCAAAGAGTACAACAAGGACGAATACATCAGCGACGCGATAGAGGCCACTTCGACGAACGTTTTTCCGGAACGGATCGACGGCGGCAAAATTTTCTATAAGGTGCGGCTGAAAGCGCTGGATCCTCGAAATTTCAAAGACAGCAATGATGTGGGAACGTTGGCTGTTCGTTACATAGTGAAGGCGCAGGGCGATAAAAATACTGTGCTTCGCATTGACGCGCGCTTTGTGGAGGATTTCCGCAAGAGCAGCCATCCCTCCAATGGCTCGGTCGAAACCGCCGAGTATAAGGATATCCACGACCATCTTGATGCCATTGAGTCATTGAAAGCGCAGACGGTTGAAGCGGAGAAGGAAAAACAGGAACAATCGGCAAGAATGGAAGCTCCTGCGGCCAATGAGACGGCTGCCACTCCGCCGCCAGCGTTCAGCAGCTCCGTCGCTACGACCAACCCTTCAGGGACCAGCTCTTCAAGCACCCACGTTCCAGCCCCGACGTCGATAGTGATGGAATCTGCCGCCAATGTTCCTTCGCCGGATACGGGCAGTGTCGCGCCGGCCAACACGAATAAGGGCGATAAGGATGGGGCCCCTGCGGCCGAGACTCCCGCAGCCGAAACTTTGGAGCAGCGGGTTCACGATTTGAGGCGTCAAGTGCAAAGGTTGGTAAAGGCGCCCGGAGCGCCCTTGCAGTCCGCGCCCTTCCACACAGCAACAACTTTGCAATCCCTGCCTGCTGGCACGGAGGTGTTGATTGTGGTTTCGACTCCATATTGGTTCGGAGTAGAGACACACGACGGGCAACACGGATGGATTATGCGCGACCAATTGGAGTTGGTCCCGTGACATTGCGGCTAAAGCCATCTCTTTTGTCGTCAATCGTATGCGGCGTCATCTTTGCTTCCCTCTCGATTCAAGTGCTGGCGCAAAACGATTCCAACGCTCGCGCCTTTCCGCAGTCCAAAGCCACCGTTGAGAAAGCGCTGACCGCGCTGCAAGCCAACCTCGCTGGACGCCTTCCGACTTTGGACGGATTCGCGAAACCTGGAGAATATTCACTCGACCGCTACCAGCGTGGTTATTACCAATCCTCCGTCGAGGTCAGCTCGACGCCGTCTGGCGGATGTCTGGTAAGGGTCACCACAAGAGTGACGGCATGGTATTCCGATCCGGGTTCTGCTCATTCGGGGTATCAGCTGCTGCCCTCCAATGGCAGGCTCGAAGCCGATCTTCTGGACCAATTGGCAGATCAACTGGCGCAGGTAACTAAGCCTGCTGCCGAGAGCAGTTCGCGAACGGCCTCAATCGCGCAACCAAAGTCGACCGCTCAACTTCCGGCCCAACCTGTCCCAACAGTCCCGAAACCAAAGCAATCCTCTCCGGCAACCTCTTCCCCGGCGAGCGCGCAACCCGAAACAACGCTCTCGGCTCCCGCTCCCAAGTTCCCCGCAACCGATCACCCGCTGTCGTCGAAGTTAAGTGAGGGGCTAGCCAGCGAAGCACGGGACCGATCCGACCCGAACACAAAAAATGCTGCAAAGTCTGACAGCAGCTTGCAGGCAGAAGCCGAGAGCCTGGAGGAAATTCTCAAGAACCAGGCTCATCCCAAGAACCTGGTCGCAGTCAAGAAATCGGGCACGCCGGTGGTTTTCAGTCCCAGTCTGAGTGCGAAGCCGGAATTTCTTGCCAGCATGCACGATGAATTTGAACTGCTCGACTTCAATCCCGACTGGGTTCATGTGCGCATTTCGGGCCTGTCGCGAGGATGGATTTGGCGCACCAGCGTCGAGATGCCGGAGGGAACCCCGGAGACCTCGTCCACTGCAGCGTCCGAACTGACGCCGGCCGCGGATTTATTTCGCGTTGCCCAGGAAGAAACGGCTGTGTTCCCCGGAGATTGGGCGCCGCTTCGCGGCAAAAATGTGAAAATCTTGTCCGTCCAGAAAGTCGATGACAATTCCAAGGATGCCGGTCCCAAAGCGCGCATCGAGTACACAAAATTTCTGCTGGAAAAAAGTTACAAGGAACAGGCGGAGAAAACGCCGCAGCCGGCTGGAATCGTGGTGATTTTCGATTCCGCCGACGGCGGCATGATCGCCGCCACCATGGACACGCTGCAGCAATGGCGAGCGGGCGCGCTATCGGATTCGGCGCTCTGGCACAGGTGCTTCTTCGATCCTCCCGAGACATTTGATTCTCCGGCCTCATCCGCAAACCAATAGCCGGCTCTGCCGCACTGGCGGAAGCGAGCGAACCCGTAAATTCTCTTCGTATAAACAGAAATCTCATCGATTCCCGACAAATCGCGCGACAGATCCCAAACTACTCATCGTAAAATGCTGCCAGGCCGCAATTTGAAACTCACGGAAGATCCTCATCGCAGACTCAATGCCCTCAGCAACGAGTGGGTGCTGGTCTCGCCTCATCGCGCTTCGCGTCCTTGGCAAGGAGAAGTGGCGAAGCTGCCAAGCGCAATAGAGCCGGCCTATGACCCGAATTGTTATCTTTGCCCGGGCAATGTGCGCGCTGGCGGAATTCGAAATCCTGCGTATTCTTCGACATTCGTTTTTGAGAACGATTTTGCCGCGCTGAAACCTGACACGCAGCACGCTCGTCTCGATGTAGAAAATTCCGGGTTGCTGGTGGCTGAAGCTGAACCGGGAATCTGCCGCGTAATTTGTTTTTCTCCGCGTCACGATCTCACCCTGGCAACCATGGAACACGAAGCGATTGCGGAGGTGGTCCGCACCTGGCTGGGACAATTTCGCGAACTAGGCGGTCGCGAAGATATCAATTACGTCCAGATTTTCGAAAATCGCGGCGCCATGATGGGCGCCAGCAATCCTCACCCTCACTGCCAGATCTGGGCGACGTCTTCGATTCCCAACGCGCCGTCAAAAGAGTTAGCGACGCAGCGGGCCTACTTGCATTCGCGCACCCGCTGTCTTCTGTGCGACTACATCGCNNGCGCTCGTGCCCTTCTGGGCGGTCTGGCCATTTGAGATTCTGCTTTGTAGTCGACGGCACTTCGGCAGCATGAACGAATTCCTGCCGGATGAAGTTCAATCCTTAAGCGATATCTTGCATCGTGTCACGTCCACCTACGACAAAGTTTTCGAAGTTCCCTTCCCTTACTCGATGGGATTTCATCAGTCGCCGACGGATCGCGGCGATTATCCGGAGTGTCATTTTCACGCGCATTTCTATCCCCCGTTGTTGCGCTCGGCGACCATTCGTAAATTCATGGTTGGCTTCGAAATGCTGGGAACTCCGCAGCGCGACATCACGCCCGAAAGTGCCGCCGAGCGCCTGCGCGAACTGGCGAAACCTT
>PKXU01000012.1 GCA_003132445.1 Acidobacteriaceae bacterium
CTGCTCATCCCATTTCTGGATAGTTTCCAGTTGACCCGACAATCCAGAAACTGTGGAGTTGTACGCTTAGAATTGTGGATCTAGATCGCAACTGCTCGCTTAATGTCCTTCGATTTCGATGCTTTCTCCCTGGTTCCACGGGGTGATGCTTATGGGTTTTGCAGAACCAGTGATTCGGAAGGGAGGAATCGAGAAGGACGTGGTAAAGGCATGCTCCGGCGGTTGGGTTCCCGTCTTGATTGGCTTTTGCGAGAATCTCCATCGCCTGTCCTGTAAGCCGTGGAATGTGGATCGTCGCCGCGAGCCATTTTCGCGTAACAAAAACTGAGAGTGCTACCCTCCGAAAAATCTGGCCTTGAACTGCTCGTGTCTCTGGCGTGCCTGCCCCACGATGTCGACAAACTCTGGTTCTTTGCGCAAATTATTGAGCAGCGGATCAGATTCAAAATAGGGATAGCAGAAGAACCCGCCTTCAACACTGCGCCGCAACATTCGCAATGACGAAGCTTTGTCGCCAAGGACAGCATAGGCTTGCGCCACTTTGTAGATGCCTTCGGCGTCGCTCACTCCGAGCTTTTCGATTTTCTCTTCCGTTTGGTGCAAGAGAGCCAGACCGGCGGCATTATCCTGAACTATTGAGTAACTGAGCGCCTTGCCGATCGCCGCCTGCATCAAAGACGAGTCTTGCTCGTAAGCATGATTAAAGTCGGTCGCACCTTGCTCCGTTCTTCCGGCGTAATATTCGGCGAAACCGCGATAGAACAAGATATACGGGGAATCTTTCACGGGAAGGCTATGCAGAAATTTCTCGTACTCCCCGAGGTAGAGGTAAGCGTTCATCGCCGAGCTATTGACCTTCACCTGAGGGTCTAAGCGACGCGCCAGCTCCGATTCGCTGACCGCTTGCGGCAGCATGCCTCCAAACCGGTAAGCGTATCCCAGTTCCCAATGCGCTTCGGCATCGTTGGGGCTGTTCTGTATGGCCTCTCTGAGCAGAGGGACAGATTGCTCCACCCTTCCGGTATCAGTGAGCAGGTTTGCCATATAAACGCGCGGATCGACCAGGGTAGGATCGAGCGCAATAGCTTTTTCAAACGCCGCCTGCGCCTTGCCATAGCCCTCGTGTCCGCCGAACTGCAGCGATGCATTGGTCGCGTAGGCGCGGCCCAGATATGACCACGCCGGCGCGTAGCCTGGCTCGATTGACGTCGACTTCTCCAGCATCGTGATCGCAGCCGAGAAGTCGTTCAAAGAATAGAGATCGACTCCACGCAAATAGTATTCGTAGGCCTCAGAATTGATCGGCGTCTGCGGCTTAAGCTTCTTCGCTTCTGATGGCGAAAGCGTCAGTCGCAATCCTTGAATGATCTCCTTAGAGACGCGGTCTTGCACCGTAAGTAGTTTGTCGTACTTGGTGTCGAAAGAATCCTGCCACAGGATTTTGTCAGCCTTAACGTCGATCAGTTGTGTCGTGATTCTCAAGTCGTCGCCATCTTTGATGAAGCTGCCGGTCAGCAGAGTCCCGACCTTGAGCTCAGCGGCGACCTTCTGCGGATAGTTGGTTTGGTTGCGGTATCGTTCAACCGAAGATGAGGGGCGGACGGTCAATGCGCTGATATAGGCAAGCTTCGTGATGACGGCATCGGCCAGGGAGAACCCAAGAAAATCAGTTTGCGGATCCTGGCGAAGGTTGCGAAATGGAAGAACGGCCAGCGTGCGTGGTTCGGCTGTGGCAGCCATAAGATGAGGGGATCTCCGCGATGCCAGATAATATCCGCCCGCGAAAAGTGCCGTGATTAGTACGGCTATTACTGCTGCCACCGATACCCAACGAAAATAACGTGAGCCTTGGATAGGAGTAGCCGCAGTTCCCGGGACGATTTCGACTGCAGCCGTTACAGTTCTCGCCTGCGGCGTCACTCCAGACTCGGTCGCATGTTTGCTGCTGGATGCGGCTTGCGCGCTTGTCTGGGCGACGCGTTCCTGAGTGATCTGCTTGGAGTCGCTAATGGGCCGATTAAACGGATCACTCGCGGCAGCAATCGCAGGGTTTGAGCCCGATCCCTTTGACGCATTGTCATTCCAAGTCACGCGCGAATGGGTTTCAATCTCCCGCTTCACCCGTTTCAGATCGGCAAGCATCTCGGTTGCGCTTTGATAACGGAGGTCGCGATCTTTCTCCAAAGCTTTTTCGATGATTGCCTGCATGCTGATCGGAAGGTCGGGATTCAGGCGCGCGGCGGGAACTGGATCATGTTCAAGAATCGCGCTGAAGATCACCGCGGAGCTTTCGCCGCGAAACGGCAAAGCGCCAGTGGTCATCTCGTAGAGCACCGCGCCAAAAGAAAACAAATCGGTGCGCGCATCCAATTCCCGGGCACGGGCCTGTTCCGGAGACATATATGCAACTGTGCCGAGCGCTGACCCGGGGCTGGTGAGGTACTCTTCCTCGATCTGACTTAGGGTTCTGGTACTGGCCACGCCGGTAGAGGAAATGCTCGCCGCAGTCATTTTGGCGAGACCGAAATCCAGAATCTTCGCGTGGCCGCGCTTGGTAATAAAAATATTTCCAGGTTTGATGTCGCGGTGAATGATGCCTTGCGAGTGTGTTGCATCGAGCGCATCGGCGATTTCGATTGCGATCGAGAGCGCAGTTTCAATATCCACGGGACGGCCTGCGATGCGGTGTTTCAGCGTCAGGCCATCAAGAAATTCCATGGCGATAAAGCGTTTGCCATCGTGCTCGCCAATTTCATAAATCGTGCAGATGCTGGGATGGTTTAGGGCAGAGGCGGCGCGCCCCTCACGATGGAAGCGCTCCAAGGCCTGTGTATCGCGAGAAACATCGTCGGGAAGAAACTTGAGGGCAACAAATCGGCCTAGAGAAATGTCCTCGGCCTTGTAGACCACCCCCATTCCTCCTCCACCGAGTTTTTCAACAACGCGATAGTGCGAGAAGGTCTGGTTAATCACGGATAACGAAATCCTACGTGCCGCAAAAATGGCCGTCAATAGCCGAGGTATGCGATGCGCCGGTTCTAATGGAAACTCGCATTGGTAACGGAAGTCGGCTTCTGGGAAGTCTGACGCTGACAATCGCTGAGATCCCTCCCGAACGACGGACCACCCGGAAGTTATGCCCGGAACAAATTTTCAACGACGCGGGCCAGAAGTCGGTATCGGGGAGATCGCCCATCGTTCTCCCACAAGCCCGTTTCTAGATAGTTTCCGGTTCTCCGACGATCCATCCGGAAGCGGGAAGGTAGCCCTGGTACAGAGGGGCGTCACACCTTACCGCGCGGGCTGCTCATCGAGCAGTTAAGCCGCCACCGCGATAGAACGCCCATTCATTGACTCCCGCATGGCGCCTCCGTAATATGAAGCGACCCAAAAACTGTTCATTTCCTGAATGATCGGCCAGACCATCTCGCACTACTGCATCGTAGAAAAGCTCGGCGGCGGCGGCATGGGCGTGGTNNGGCGGAGGCGGCATGGGCGTGGTTTACAAAGCCGAAGACACGCGGCTGCACCGTTTTGTCGCCCTCAAGTTTCTGCCGGAAGAAGTTGCCCGCGACCCGCAGTCGCTTGCCCGTTTTCAACGCGAAGCTCAGGCGGCATCCGCCCTGAACCATCCGAACATCTGCACGATTTACGATATCGGCGAACACGAAGGCCACGCGTTCATCGCCATGGAGTTTCTGGATGGCATGACGTTGAAACACCGCATCGCCGGGCGGCCGATGGAGACTGAGACCATCCTGTCTCTGGCCATTGAAATTGCCGATGCCCTCGATGCCGCTCACAGCGAAGGCATTATTCATCGCGACATCAAGCCGGCCAACATCTTTGTCACCAAGCGCGGACACGCCAAGATTCTCGACTTCGGCCTCGCCAAACTGACGCCGGCGACGGGAAAAGCGGCGACTGCGGGAGAAATTGACGTTACTGCCGGCGTCAGTCTGGAATACCTCACCAGTCCCGGCACAGCCATTGGAACGGTCGCCTACATGTCGCCAGAGCAGGCGAAGGGCAAAGAACTCGATTTGCGCACCGACCTGTTCTCCTTCGGTGCCGTGCTGTACGAAATGGCGACGGGCACCGTGCCATTCCGAGGAGACACTTCGGCCGTCATTTTTGACGCCATCCTTAATAGGGATCCGTTACAACCTCTGCGCTTCAATCCCGATTTGCCAGCCAAGCTGGAAGAGATCATCAATAAGGCCCTCGAGAAAGACCGGGACCTGCGCTACCAGCACGCCTCAGACATCCGCAGTGACTTAAAGCGTTTGCAGCGGGACAGCGGTTCTGGCCACCGGTCTGTGGTCCAAACGCAGGAAGCAGCAGAAAGCTCTGCACAGCAGAGTGCATCCTCCTGGCAAACACCAGCCCAGTCCTCAGCGCCGCAGGTCTCATCGTCGCACGTCACAGCCAGCGGTTCGAGCGTGAGCGCCGTGGCGCGGGAACACAAATTTGGTCTTGCGGCTATCGTCGTAGTGGCCTTGGTTCTGCTCGCCGCCGGGGGGTTCGGCATCTACTCGCTGCTCAGCCGCAGCGGGCCAACTCCATTTCAAAATTTCAGCATCACGCAGATCACGACCACAGGCAAGGCACAACAGGCTGCCATCTCGCCCGACGGCAAATATGTCTTGAACGTGCAGAACGATAATGGCCTGCAGAGCTTGTGGCTGCGCAACGTGCCAACGGGCAGCGATACTCAAATCGTCCCTCCGGCGGCGGCGGTTTATAGGTCCCTAGCTTTCTCGCCCGACGGGAATTACGTTTATTTTCGTAAGGCTGGCCTCGGCACGCAGAGCGAATGGGATCTTTACCGCACTCCGGTACTCGGCGGCACGCCGCAGCTGATTCTCCGCGACCTCGATACCGGGATCACATTCTCGCCCGACGGTCATCGCATTGCTTACGCTCGCGCCAACGATCCAGAGGTAGGCAGGTTTCGTTTGCTCACCGCCAATTCCGACGGCAGCGACGAAACCATCCTGCAAATCGCCGCCAACGGGGCGGGCGCGCTGCCTCGCAACGTAACTTGGTCGCCGGACGGCAAGAGGATTACTTACAGCCTCTTCACTCTCGGCGATGTGCTGGGCACCATCAAATCCTTTGATGTTGCCGGGAAGCAAGCGGAGCCTCTAGCGTCTTTCAAGAACGAATTGGTGTTTGACGTGGCGTGGCTGCCGAGTGGTCAATGGCTTCTTGCCAGATACAACCAAAAGGGGCCGAGTTACGTGCGCTCGCAAATCGGCTTGATTTCTCATGCCGGAGGGCAAATCCAACCCATCACCCGCGATACGAACGAGTACGAAACGCTAACCCTGTCCGCCGACGGCAAGACCGCTGCCACGGTACAGGTAAGGACCGCGTACAGTCTCAGCCTGCTTCCCCGCCCCGGAGCTCAGAGAAATGCTACCGTCCAACCCTTGACGCAAGCCCAGGATGTGCAGTCCGTCGCCTGGACGGTCGATGGCAAGCTGCTCGTTTCCGACGGGCAGAGCGTGCAACGGATGAATCTCGATGGCGAGCAGCGATCCACCATCCTCAATGATCCGAACTCCTGGATCGCGGATATGGTGCGCTGCGGAGATCGTTACATTGCTCTCGTCTGGGTGTTCCACGGTGGCACGAACCAAGGTCATATCTGGCGGGCCAACGCCGACGGCTCGAACCCTAAGCAACTCACCAACGGAAATTTTGATAGTTACCCGGTGTGCTCCCCGGATGGAAAATGGGTGTACTACTACGACGGTATCGGCCCGCACTATTCCATGAGAGTGCCCCTTGAAGGCGGACAACCGGAGCCGGTCCCGGCGAGCGGCGTTCATGGCATGTACGGATTTGGCGCGGGCGAAGCCATTTCACCGGACGGAAAGCGGCTGATTTTCGGCGCGGACGTAAACACCCCTGACAATCCACAAGGGGTGAGTAAATTGGCCCTGGTAACCCTGGACTCGAGTTCACCGTCCTCCCCCATCTTGCTCCAACCCGATCCCCGGTTGGCCACAGGAGGCGGAACTGGCTTTACGAACGCTATGACCTTCACTCCCGATGGAAAATCCGTGGCCTACATCGTTCGCGATCAGGGCGTGGACAACATTTTTGTGCAACCGCTCGACGGCTCTGCTGGACACCAGATCACGAACTTCACTTCTGAACACATCGCCGAATTTCAATGGTCGCCGGATGGAAAAACCCTCGCCGTCGCCCGTGCCCAGAACACCTCCGACGTGGTCCTGCTGCGGGAAAAGTAACCGATAACGATTGCGGTGCAAGAGACGCCCCGCAGCCACCGTCCCATCCTTAAGCCCAAGAGTTCCATGGGACGCTTGCCAATGATTCTGGGCGAATGACGGGCAAACTGGAAGTTATTCGGGCCAGAAGTCGGCTTCGAGGAGAATCGCCATTGATCTCCCCCAAGCTCGTTTGTGGATCATTTCCGGTTGCCCGACGATCCGTCACGACCCGAACAGGCTGTTTGTTGGGTGGTGTCTTAAATCACAGTGTTTAAGACACCACCGTTTGTTGAATCGCGACGTAAATTCAGCGCGTCCGATATGTACTGCCCTGACGCCCTAAGTGGATTCGCTGGCATGGCCTTACTCGACCGTGCTTTCGACGCTGTTCTTGCGACCATACGATGGATATTCGGGCAGCTAACATACAAGCCGAATCAGCGGCTCTCCGCGGTCTTCGGCTTGTACATTGTCAACATTCTGCTGTTTGCGTGGTTTTACCATCGTATTTACGTTGCCAACCTTGGTCATGATGTGCCTCCTTTTCTCCTTAATGTTGACATCATTAGGTATCGCAATCTTGAATTGCACAGCTCTGTTGAGCAGCAGGTTCAGCCGCTTCGAGACACCTTAGCTTTCTTCAACACTGCCGAAACCCAGCTCAATAACCTGAAGACTGTCGCGCCCAAGCAATACGCGGGAAGCTATTATGATTCTGTCGAATTCGTCCCAGGCAGCTACTTATGCGAGATCGATCTTGGACCAAAGCTTGTCGATCCATACACCAACCACCTTACCAAAGTCATGTATCTCATCGTGTATGAGAATCAGTTTCGTCGGATATACGGAAATGAGTTTCGCTTTCCCGGCCCACTGAACACGGAGCCGCCCGCAAGAGAGATGGCCGAGTGGGAACAGCGCATGGCCTCTGGCGCTGATCCTGCCTTGTATAAGGAAGTGATCGACCTCGCAATACAGGACGTAAGCGCGCGTGTAGCGCCTCTCGAATTTGTGTCACGCGCCACGAACCTGTCGGAGGAAAAAACGAACGACAAACTCGGAATCTGGGATTACGTCGACTTTGTATACTTCAGCACAATGACGCAGACCACCGTCGGGTACGGGGACATTGTGCCGAACACCACGTTCACGCGCTTGCTCGCGGCGGTTCAGGTCCTGATGGGGCTTGCCCTCGCTGGCTTCGGACTGACGTTCGTAATCCGTCGGCAATCAGCCGCCGACTGACCGAATTTTCACGCCACGACGGCTTGCTTTCGCCTTCAGATCAAACCGAATCGCAAACAGGTTAACCTGCGCGTAGGCAACCAAGCTTTTTTGACCATGATAAGTCCGGACCACAGGCATGCATTTCAGTTTCCTTCGAGGCTTTTAGCTCGGGCCATAAGCCGGCTTGGAGGAGATCACCATTGATCTCCTC
>PKXU01000134.1 GCA_003132445.1 Acidobacteriaceae bacterium
TGCTGTATAGAGTGGGTTTTGCCGCTTCGCCCGGCGCCGGCTGCCTTAGATCGACATTGGAGAAGGTCGCTTTCTCCACCACGTCTTTGTCGTGTGAACACACACCGAGTCCCACGTAGAATGGCCCCTGCAGTGGAATGCGCAGCCATCCTCCAGCGACTTTGGGTTCGCCGCCGTCCGCCGAAAGAGACATATAAACGTAATCGCCGCGCCTGGCGATACGCAGGCGCTTGGGAGCTGAAATATTGGATTGAATCTCGCGCGTGATCGCGCCATTCTCGTCGCGGAATTGTAGCGCCGTCATTCCGCTCGCATGCAAGGCCACGTCCACATAAACAGAATCCGCGTCCAGGCTTTGCCGCAACATCAGGGTAGCTTTCTTGTGCGGATTTCCAGTTGTGGTAAGAAAAGAAATATCGGCCGTCAATGTGATATCGCCAGAAACTTTCTTCCATACGAACTGAAAAGCATCAGCAGCGAACCACATGTTTTCGCCGCTGCCGCTGATGGTATAGCTTCTCTTGGCTGCATCATAGTCAAGGGCTCCAGGGTGCAAGACCGTGCCCACGTCGCTGTGATCCGCGAAAATTCCGAGTGGCTCTGCGGCGCGTTGCCCCCACGCAGGATTTCCGATTACGACACAAACCCAACTGATGATGCCAATAATTGTTAGCGTGCGGAGACTGCGCATGGAAATCCTCCCTGGAGCGAAACCTGATTTGATCACTCGGCATTGTAAACGGATCATCGCAAGTCGCGAGTGCGCAGTTCGATCGTAAGACCTTTGGAACGCTCGGAATGCTCCGTCGCCAAGTGGCGGCTACCGTAAGGTCGAGGACCATTAGAAGAAAACCCATTAAGAACCCAAGCAGCTCACGACCTTATCTTTTGGTACCAATCCGCAGACGCTTCTGATAAAACGTTCGCATGAAAACGATCCACGTGATGTCTGCTATGTTTTTGCTCCTCTGTATATCGCTTTTTATCCCCTGTGTTCACGCGCAGGAAAACCACAGTCCATCCGCAAATCTGGCACGCACGCCTCCCATGGGCTGGAATTCGTGGAATAAGTTTGCCTGCAATGTGAGTGAGGATTTGATCAAGGGCATGGCCGACGCAGTGGTGAAATCGGGTATGAAAGATGCGGGATACATATACGTCAACATTGACGACTGCTGGCAGGTGAGCCGCGATGCAAACGGAAACATCGTCGCGGACCCGCAGCATTTCCCCCATGGGATGAAAGCCGTCGGCGACTATATTCATTCCCTGGGACTGAAATTCGGGGTTTATTCCGACGCAGGCTCAAAGACCTGCGCCGGCCGGCCCGGCGGCCTCGGCCATGAGTATCAGGATGCCATTCAATACGCAGCTTGGGGAGTCGACTATTTGAAATACGACTGGTGCAACACGACGACGCAAGACGCGAAGGCTTCATACGCCAACATCCGCGCGGCTCTCGACGCCTCCGGACGTCCGATCGTGCTCAGTATTTGCGAGTGGGGAACGGCTAAGCCTTGGCTGTGGGGCAAGGAAGTGGGCGGGAATTTGTGGCGTAGCACAGGCGACATCAATGACCGCTGGGGCGGCCAGCAAAAATGGCCGGACGGCAGCTGCTGCTCCAATGGTGTGCTGGCGATTATCGATCAGGAAGCGGAACTGTATTCCTATGCAGGTCCGGGGCACTGGAACGATCCTGACATGCTTGAAGTGGGCAACGGCGGTATGACTGATGTCGAGTATCGCTCTCACTTCAGTTTGTGGGCGCTTCTGGCCGCGCCGTTGATCGCGGGAAACGACCTCCGCAATATGCGGCCGGAGATTCACGACATTCTCACCAATAAAGAAGTGATTGCTGTCGATCAGGACTCACTCGGTCGTCAAGGCGAGCGCGTTGCAAAAAACGGCGACCTAGAAGTTTGGGCAAAGCAACTGAAAGATGGAAGCCGCGCCGTCATCTTGTTGAATCGCGGAGGGTCCGAACAGCAGATTTCAGCGAACTGGGAAGATCTGGGTTATCCCGACTCTGTCAGTGCTTCCGTGCGCGACTTGTGGCTACACAAAGATATGGGAAAGTTCACCGGAAAATTCTCCGCGTCGGTAGCCTCGCATGGCGTAGTGATGGTAACTGTGAAGCCGTGAGTAACCCAGACCACAAAAGGGACGACCCGTTACTCTTCTATAGATTGCGTGGGCTTTCGTAGACCTTGCGGCCTGGCAGTCCGCTCTACTCTTTCGGGAAGTTAGGGTCGGCTTTCACCTCTTCGATCTGAGCGGTGTGGCGGGCGCTGTGCGCCGAGATCAGTAGCAACCACTGATAGCCATCCAAGGTTCCGAATGCCGGATGGTCGAAAAAATGGTCCCGCAGATCGTCATTCGTGGTCCGAATGTAGTCCATGGTCGCCTTGCGGCGGTCTTCAAATGTCTTCGTCAACTCCGCCTGCGTGGCCCAGCGGCCCGTGGGACGCAGCATCTCGGGCGCCTGCGCCTTGTGACTGCGGTCCGGCATCCTCTCCAGAATCAATTGATCTTTCCCCTTCACCTGTTCTCGCTTCTCCGGAGTCGCAGGTGATTGCATCATCTTCTGCACGAGGCCGAAAATCGTCGATTCCGAAACCGTGATGTGCTCGGCTACTTCAGCCACCGACCAGCGGTCCGGCGCAGATTTGAACGTCCACTGCTTCTGCGAGAGCCCTGCAATCGACTTGAGGAAATTGTCGCGCGTGGCTTGAAACTGTTGTAGCGCCGATGCGCGCTCCTCGGGAGTAAGACTGGTCGTCGTGGTTGGTGGTGCGGTCTGGGCGACCGCCGACGCGACTGCTAGACAAAACATTACCCGGATCAGAATTGCCGTGGTCTTTCTTGCTTGCATGAACATCCTCCTGAAAGATGTGATCTAGAGATGCGACCCGAGAGGTAAGGATACAAAACTTCATCAGCTTTTGTTTTTGTCTTTCAGCTCTTCCATCACGCTCTGGATCAACTCTTTCGCGTCGGTCAGGCTCTTCATGATGATTTGAATATCCATGACAGGCTTGCCCGGCCAGCGCTGGCTCTGGCAGTAAACGCCGTGTTGGCCGACCAACGCCATAGCATCAGTGATCGTGTCCATAGTCACGGCGAGGCGACCGCGCGGCACGCCCATCATCGTCTCGTAATGTTCCAACTCTTCCTGCTTTTCTTCGAATACCGGCATGCCAAGATTGTACCCGTGGCCACACGTGGGGCATAATGGGCCGCTGACATAAATCCAACTCACACGTCAAACGACCTTAGTATTCGAGCTACTCAAAGGAGAGACCATGCAGAAACGAATTGCCATTGTCATGGGCATGATTTTCAGCCTCACCATCTTCGCGGCCTGCCAGAACAGCAAACCGAGCCCAGCCGCTTCCGCGACCTGCGACCTGGGCGGCGGCAAGACTATCAAGACCGACTACTCCAGCCCGCGCATGAAGGGACGCAAAATTTACGGCGGCCTTGTTCCCTTCGGCGAAGTCTGGCGCACCGGAGCGAACGATGCGACCACCTTCGTCACCAGCGCCGATGTAGTCGTTGGCGGCAAAACCGTGCCGGCAGGAAGCTATACGATTTTTACCGTTCCCAACGCCGACAAATGGACACTGATCATTAACAAAAAAACCGGCGAATGGGGCATCCCCTACAAGTATGAAAGTGACGAACTGGCTCGCGTGGATATGAAAGTTTCGAAACTTCCTGCGCCGGTGGAAGATTTCACCATTTCCTACGAAAAGTCCGGGAATGGCTGCACTCTACAGATGGATTGGGAGACAACTCGCGCGTCGGTAGATATCAGCGCGAAGTAACAGGGTGGGAAATTGTTGATTGCTGATTTTTGATTGTTGATTGAAATGCCGCATAGGCTGGAATTCGACGTGTTTTCAATCAGCAGTCAAGAATCAGCAATCGACAATCTCCAGTAGCGTTACAATTCTTCCAGTTATATCCCACGGGAGGTTCCCATGCCCGTTTACGATTACGTTTGCCTCGATTGTCATAAGCCCTTCGAAACCGTTCTTACCCTGAACGAGCACGACCACGAAGACCCCAAGTGCCCGCATTGTGGCAGTAAGAACGTAGAGCAGGAAGCCGCCGCATTTTTTGCGGTGACATCTAGAAAGAGCTAGGACTCAGCACGCTGTTTTTGCCGAAGCGCATCGGCGGCTGTGCTGCGTCTCAGCGAGGGAGATGCATACCAACGCTCAAATGTGGATTGAGCGCTTAAGGGGCATGCCTGTGCCCGAACGAAACAACGCGAAAGGCATGGCGGGTGGTTAACTTGTCGGCTTCCAGCGCAGGACGGGCTTTCTCGCTGCCGCGGTCTCGTCTAGTCGCGAAACGCGAGTCGAATGGGGAGCGGTCAAAACCGTTTGCGGATCTTCTTCGACTTCTTCCGCAATCGATTTCATCGCATCGATAAACAGATCCATTTCTTCCTTCGATTCGCTCTCTGTCGGCTCAATCATGAGCGCGCCCGGCACAATCAGCGGAAACGCGGTCGTGTACGGATGGAATCCGTAATCGATCAGGCGCTTGGCGATGTCCATGGTGCGCACGCCTTTTTTCAACTGCAACTTATCGCTGAACACCACTTCATGCATGCTCGGCGTGGCATAAGGCAAATCGTAACTCCCGATGAGACCTTTGCGAATATAGTTGGCGTTGAGAACCGCATCTTCCGTGGTTTGCCGCAAGCCATTGGGGCCGTTCGCCTGAATGTAAGCGAGAGCACGCACAAACATTCCAAAGTTGCCATAGAACGCGCGTACCCGTCCTACCGACTGCGGGCGATTGTAGTCGAAAGCCAACGTTCCATCCGATTTCGTGGTGAGCACGGGCGTCGGCAGGAAAGGTTCGAGACCTTTCTTGATGGCTACCGGACCTGAGCCGGGACCACCTCCGCCGTGTGGAGTTGAAAAAGTCTTGTGCAGGTTCAGGTGCATCACGTCGACGCCAAAATCTCCGGGCCGCACCTTGCCGACCAATGCGTTCATGTTGGCGCCGTCCATGTAGAGCAGCCCGCCCTTGGCATGCAGGATGTCGGCGATCTTGTGAATGTCCTGCTCAAACACCCCGAGCGTGTTGGGATTCGTCAGCATCAGCGCGGCAACATCTTCATTCATTTGCGACGCCAATGCCGCGATATCGACCATTCCACGCGAGTCCGACTTCAAATTCTCGACAGCATAATTCACCATCGCAGCAGTAGCCGGATTTGTTCCGTGCGCGGAGTCGGGAATTAAAATTTTCTTGCGCGCATTACCTTTCGATTGGTGATACGCGCGAACCATGAGAAGACCGGTCATCTCGCCATGCGCGCCAGCCGCAGGTTGCAGCGTGATCGCATCCATGCCGGTGATTTCGATCAGTTGCTCGCTTAGCGTTTTGATGATGTAGAGCGCACCCTGGGAAATTTTCTCGGGCTGATAAGGATGGCCGTTCGCGATTCCCTCCACCCGCGCTACGGCCTCATTGACGCGCGGATTGTATTTCATAGTGCACGACCCCAGCGGATACATACCCAGATCAATGGCATAGTTCCAAGTGGAAAGGCGCGTGAAGTGGCGGATGATTTCGATCTCACTCACTTCCGGCATGTTGCCGAGATCTTTTCTCTCTGCCTCGCCCAGAAGTTTAGCGGCATCTACTTCTGGCACATCGAGAGGCGGCAACTTCCACGCGGCTTTTCCTGCCGACGACTTTTCGAATATCAGGCCTTCATTCTGATTAACCTGTGTCGTCGCCTTGCGAATCGTGGGTTTCATTGCGCCACCTCTGCCACATCCTCAGCCCTGGAAGACCGCACGGAGCGCTCACTCTCTGCAACGACGCCAGCAGCCGTGTCGATCGCGGTGCGCGTGGTCAACTCGGTGCAGCACCACAATGCGGCATTGCCTAATTCGGGGAAACACCTCTTCAGCGGTAACCCGCCGACCATCTTGTGTCCCAGCAGCCGCTCGTTGATTGCGCGGGGATCTTCGCTGGTCTGCACCACGAACTCGTTGAATCTCGGCGCGGAACCGAACAGAACTTTGCCGTGCTTCCCGAACTGCGCCGCCGCGTAAGCCGCTTTCGCCAAATTCTGTCTGGCCAGCTCTTTCAGGCCCACTTTGCCGTAGACGTTCATAAAAATGTTCACCATCAGCGCGATCAGCGCCTGATTGGTGCAAATATTTGAGGTGGCCCGCTCGCGGCGAATGTGCTGTTCGCGCGTCGCCAGCGTCAAAACAAATCCGCGTCTGCCTTGCTTATCGACAGTCTGGCCCACAAGTCGCCCGGGCATCTGCCGCACATACTTCTCGCGCGTGGCAATCACGCCGCAGTACGGTCCTCCGAATCCTAACGGCACACCGAACGACTGCGCTTCCATGGCGATGATATCGGCTTGCCGCGGAGGTTCGACGATTCCGAGAGAGACAGCTTCCGCGATCGAAACCACCAGCATCGCGCCGTGTTTGTGCGCGATTTCGGCTACGGCGGTAACGTCTTCAATCGTGCCAAAAAAATTCGGCGACTGGACGATGACACATGCAGTCTCCGCTGTCATTGACTTCTCAAGTTCTTCCAGATTCACGCGGCCATCATCTGTGAAATCTGCGACCGACAGCGGCATGCCTTGATGGGTGGCATAGGTCGCCAAGACCTCGCGATACTCCGGATGCAAGCTGCGCGCCACCACAACCGAGCGACGGCCGGTGAGCCGCACCGCCATCATCACCGCTTCGGCCGCGGCCGTGGAACCGTCATACATGGAGGCGTTTGCCACTTCCATGCCCGTCAGTTCGCCGATCATGGTTTGAAATTCGAAGATGGATTGCAACGTACCTTGCGAAATTTCGGCTTGATAAGGGGTGTACGCGGTCAGAAATTCGCCTCGCGAAATCAGCGAATCGATAATGACAGGGCGGTAATGAAAGTAGGCGCCCGCGCCCAGAAAGCTGGTGTAGCCTTCGCCGTTTTCGCGGGAACGCTGCCGAAAGAAGTCGACAATCTCCGACTCCGCCATCTGCCGCGGAATATTAAGATCGCGCTTCAGGCGATACTCAGCGGGAATCGGTGCAAATAGTTCATCGACCGAGCGCAGGCCAATCGCTTTCAGCATGGCTTCGCGGTCGGCGGGAGACTTAGGTAAATAGCGCATAGAAATTCTTTAAACCGGGCGTCAGACCTCGGACCTTAGCAAGGAACTTCAGAGGCCTGACGTCGGAGGTCCGACGCCTGAGGTCAAGTTTTTCAGTGTCCTG
The DNA here is from genome assembly GCA_003132445.1 of Acidobacteriaceae bacterium. Classification (GTDB taxonomy): domain Bacteria; phylum Acidobacteriota; class Terriglobia; order Terriglobales; family Acidobacteriaceae; genus Sulfotelmatobacter. The sequence continues at coordinate 7,266 of PKXU01000134.1, forward strand.
CCTCTTCTGCCACAAACTTCTCATAGTCGGCAGCAGAGAGCAGGCTATTGAGTTCGCTGGGATTTTTTAGGCTCAGCTTCAGCATCCACGACCCATGCGCGTCTTTATTTACATTTTCCGGCGACGTAGCGAGTTCCGCGTTGACTTCAGTCACAGTGCCCGATGCGGGCGCGTACAGATCGGATACTGCTTTCACCGATTCGACGGTGCCAAAAGCCTTGCCGGCAGTGAGTTCGGAGCCGACCTTGGGCGTCTCGACGAAAACAATATCTCCCAGGGACTGCTGCGCGTAATCGGTAATGCCAACTGTGCCGGAATTCCCATTCACCTGAATCCACTCGTGCTCTTTCGTATATTTGCGATCTGTCGGATAGGCCATGAAAGTTTCTAGCTCCTGGCTGCTGGCTTCTAGCGAAATCCTCTGCGCCGCTCTCTGCCCTCTGTGGTTAAGCAGTTTTCTTAGGGCGCTTATAAAAAGGAGTTGGAACAACGACTGCGCCAACGCCTTGACCACGAATCTCTACTTTCACCGACGAACCGATTGCGGCTGACTCGGGCGGTACATAAGCCAGCGCAATATTCTTCTTCAAAAACGGCGCGGGAGATCCGCTGGTGACATATCCAATTTCCCGATCGTCGGTGTCGAGCACTTTGTAACCATCGCGAGCGATGCCCCGTCCCGTCATCTCCAAGCCCACAAGCGTTCGCCGTATCCCTGCAGCTTTCGATTTCTCCAAAGCGGCGCGGCCAACGAATTCCGGCTTCTCCGTCTTGCAGAAACGATCGAGCCCGGCTTCCCAAACATTAATGGTATCGGAAATTTCGTGGCCGTAGAGCGGAAGTTTGCCCTCAAGGCGCAAAGTGTTGCGCGCGCCTAAGCCGCAGGGCACAACGCCGAATTCCTTGCCCGCCGTCAGAATTTCATTCCAAACGCGCGCGCTAGTCGCCTCGTCGGCGGGAACATAAATCTCGAAGCCATCTTCGGCGGTGTATCCCGTGCGGCCCATAAGAATGTCGCGCAGGCCGCATAACGTCCCGCGCGTAACCCAGTAAAACTTCACCGCGCTCAAATCGGCATCCGTGAGTTTCTGCAGCAGGTTTACGCCCTTCGGTCCCTGAATCGCAATTTGCGTAAAGTCGTCGGAAAGATTTTCGACGGCGCACTCGAACTGCCGGGTATTGTCGCGCACCCAGCTGAAATCCTTCTCTCGCGTACCGGCGTTGATGACTAGAAGGTATTCATCCGTACCGAGACGATGAACAATCACATCGTCGACAAAAGTCCCCTGAGGATAGAGCAATGCCGAGTACTGCGCTTGGCGAACAGCCAGCCGCGAAGCGTCGTTCATCGAGATGTGTTGCACCGCGGCAAGAGCCTGCGGTCCGGCTAGGCGAATGTCGCCCATGTGGCTGACATCGAAGATGCCTACGCCGGTGCGTACCGCCATGTGCTCGGCGATGATGCCGCCGCCCAGCGACGCGGGATATTCCACGGGCATGTCCCAGCCGTTAAACTCCACCATCTTCGCGCCCGTCTGACGATGGACGGCATTCAGCGCAGTTTTGCGGATGTTAGTCGTGACGCCGGCGGGCGTCGCCTCAACCGAAGACAAAATAGACCTCGACCAGCGGCATGGACTCGTCCGCTGAGATGGGAGCAACTATTTACCGTATCACGCGCTTTTTCTGCGGGTCAAACAGAGAATCTCAAGCACAGAGGACAGACGGAGATATTCATTTATCCACCTCAGTGCACCTCTGTGTCCTCTGTGGTTGAGACTTTGGACGTCAACGTCCGAATTGCACCGTCACCCGCGCCCCCGCAGCGACGTGCGTTCCGGCGGCGGGCGTTTGCTGGCGGGCGACGCCGCTGCCAACGGCTTCCAGTTCTAATCCAATGTCCTGTGCGGATTCAACTGCGCCGCGCACTGTCTTGCCTACGAACGACGGCACTTCGATTCCGCCTTGCTCCACGTCCAGGACGACCGTTCCAGTCGTTGGCAATCTTACTTGCGAGCCGGTTCCCGCGTCCGACGTCTTAGCCGGAACTTCGCGAATGCCCAGCCCTAAGCCGTTGGATGCGACTGGTTCATGCATAGCCGCTGGCACGACGTTTCCTTTAGCTCCAACGCTCGCAGGCGTCGACGCTCGCGCCACAGATGGCGTCTCCGGCGCTTCGCTTGCGTTTCCGTTCACCTCTGCGGTTTCCAGCGGTTCGCCGGGGTGGTCGGGAGTGTCGTCAGCTAGATCCTTATCCTTTACCTTATTTTGCGTCAGCAGCAGTTGATGTTTCGGATCGAGGGGTAAATCATGCGGGACGTGCAGATATTCAAGGACTTGCTGGGAGATGCGGCGAAACACGGGCGCCGAAACCTGTCCCCCTTGGTGGGGACCTACGGGAGAGTCAAGGATGACCGCCACCACGATTTGTGGGTTGTTCAGCGGAGCAAATCCCGCGAAGGTCGCGTTGTATTTGGTCTTCGAGTACGCCCCGGTCGCAGGATCAATTTTCTGCCCGGTTCCCGTCTTTCCTCCCGCGGTGTAGCCGTCGAGGAGGGCTCTGCGGGCAGTGCCTTCCAGAATGACCTTCTGCATCATGGAGCGCATCTCGGCAGCCGTAAAAGAAGAAATCACGCGGTGCGATTCGCCCGGGTGAAACGCCACGGTTTGCAGCGTGGCTTGCGGGTCGACAGTCCCAGCAACGACGCGTGGCGCAACGTAAACTCCATCGTTCGCCAAAGTTGAGATCACGGCCGCAAGCTGGATCGGCGAAACACCTACTTCCTGGCCGATGGAGATTGCTGCGATCGAAACCTTTGACCATCGGCTGGGGGGCTTGGTGATGCCGCGCGTCTCGCCAGGAAGTTCGATTCCAGTTTGTTGCCCGAGTCCGAACGCACGAATGTATTTGTAATAGCGCTCTTCGCCCAGGCGCAGAGCGATCTTGATTGTGCCCACATTGCTCGACTCCGCCAATACTCCCCACACCGGCAACAAACCATGCGGCTTGGAGTCGCGAATGCGCATGCCGTTGTAAACAATTGAACCCATCTGGCAGTCGAAAATTTCATTCGGGTTGGTAAGCTTCTCTTCGAGTGCAGCGGAAATCGTAACCACTTTGAACGCCGAGCCGGGCTCGTAGACGTAGCTCACGGCGCGGTTAGTCAATGAACCGGGCGTAATCTGCTTGCGCAGATTCGGATTGAATGTCGGCCGGTTCGCCAGCGCCAGGATTTCTCCCGTGTGCGGATTCTCAACGATTACTGTGCCGGCGATAGCCTGGGTATCGTGAATCGCCTGTTCTAATTCCTTTTCCGCAATGTACTGGATGTTCTTGTCGATGGTCAGAACAAGATTGTCGCCTGGATCCGGCTGAGTCTCGACGTCGGCAAACCACTGCCGGCGCGCGTCGACAGAGATAAACATTTTCCCCGGTCGCCCACGCAGCTCATCGTCGAACTCGTGCTCAATGCCACTTTGGCCCGAATCCTCCATGCCAACGGAACCGAGCACCTGCGCGGCCAGATCGCGCGCCGGATAAAAACGCTTGGGCTCTTTCTGAAAGTGAATCCCTTGCAACTTAAGAGAGTTGATGCGTTGAATAGTTTCGTCATCGGCCTTGCGCGCGACCCAGCAGAAAGTTTTATGCGCGCGGCAATCGGCAAGTACGACGTTGTAATCATCGCCCGTGATGCGCGTGATGAGAGAAACTGCCGTGGGAAGATCTTTAACTTCAGTCGGCACCGCAAACGCCGAATCGACCAAGACCGACATGGCCAACTCATGGCCAGCACGGTCATAAATCACTCCGCGCTTGGCGGCCAGCGGAATCGCCCGCTGTTGTTGATGTCCTGCCTGCTTTACGAATTTGCCATAGCTGAAAATCTGCAGATAAACCAGGCGTCCGCAAATAGCCACGCACCATAGCGCCATGACGGCGCTCAGCAGGTAGAGCCGGGAATTCTTGCCGGGGCTGGAATCTTTAACCATCTAATCGGCCTGAGACAAACATGGCGGCCCACCGTGCAGGCGGACCGCCAAATAAGTTCTTGTGGGGACGGCCGCCCTCGGCCGTCCATGTCGAGCGAAGCTCGACTTGCATTACCGCCCCGGGATCACCATCACTGGAGCGGCGCTCGCCATCACCGGGCCCTGACCATCGGCCGCAGTCGTATCCATGCGGATTACTTGTCCCGGCTCGGGCGGTACCAGGCCGATGCGTCGTGCCAACACATCGATGCGTTCAGGATCGCGCAGCGAAGCATCCTCCAACCGCAGTGCGTGGTTCATCTCAGTTTTTTCGGTAAGTTCACGCTTGGCCGATTCAATCTGGTAACCGTACTCGATTGCCTTGAAGTGCTGCCAGGCATACGTAAACACCAGCAGAAACAGGCAAGCCAGTGCGGTGCCAAATTGTTTCATCTCGCGGTTGCGCCGCGGATCTTCCACCTTGACCAGACGCGAATTGTCGATCACCTTGGAAAAGTAAATCTCGGGTGTGCCCGTCCAAAACGAACGACGCTCTGTCACCGGAACCGCGTTGCGAAATGTCGCCGCCGCTGCTGCCATTATGCTGCTCCCATGAAAATTTGGTCGCCGTCTGCTACTGGAATTTGCATTGCATAGATCGCATGCAGTTCCTCTTCCATGACGATCTCACGCGCCTTCTGCTCGGCCCGCTCGACCGTTGCTACCAGATCGCTGATCAGTGTTCCTGTGTGCATGTCCCACTACCTCAATTTGGATTCCTACCACGGAACCCGTCCGACTCGACCTCGGACTTCAGCCCTCAGCCGGTCTTTGCTGAGGTCCGACGTCCAAGGTCCGACGCCGCATTTCTTTCGGCGAATCTTCGTCCGCCTTAAAGTATCAACCTGAATCTTGAAGGCCCGGCACCCCATGACAGCTGTGCCGGGAACTCCGGCAGGTTTTCCGGAGCCAAACTCTAAAAGCCGGTATTCAGCTTCCGCTTTCCGGCTCCCGCAATCTGTGCCCTCGCTCCGCTTTCCGAAAGCCGGAAGCCGAGAGCCGGAAGCCGCCTTTAGACCTTTTCCGCCGCTCGCAACTTCGCGCTGCGCGCCCGCGGATTGCGATTGCTTTCGTCTTCTGATGCCGTTACCGGTTTCTTGGTTAGAATCCGGTAGTACGTGTCCTTATTCGCGCCCTCGCGGAAGGCATCCTTTACGATGCGATCCTCCAACGAGTGAAAACTGATCACCACCACGCGTCCTCCTGGCTTCAGAATCCGCGGCGCCGCTCCGAGCAGCTCCCGCAGATCGTCCAGTTCGCGGTTTACGAAGATTCGAAGAGCCTGAAAAGTTCTGGTCGCCGGATGAATTCGCCTTTGTTCAGAATTCATTGGCCGGGCCGCGGCTGATATGACGTCCGCAAGATGTGCGGTAGATCGTATCGGCCGCGACCGGCAAATGGCTCTGGCGATTCTCCGCGACCTCCTTTCCTCTCCGAATTCGTAAATCACATCGGCAAGCTGTCGCTCGTCGAGGTGGTTTACCACTTGTTCGGCGCTACGCTCCGACCGCGGGTCCATCCGCATGTCGAGCGGTCCATCCGCCTGAAAACTAAATCCGCGCGCCGCATCGTCCAACTGCAGGCTGCTGACCCCGATGTCTGCAAGCAGGCCGTCGGCCCTTAGACCTTGGACCTCAGCCAAACTCGCAAACGATTGATTCAGCAATGTGATCTCGGGCCAATCTCCCCCAACGCTGTCATTCCGAGCGGAGCTTAACGATTCGCTTTTCGAATCGTTAAGCGCAGTCGAGGAACCTGCTGTTAGCCTTTCGGCTGCAATCTTCAGCGCTGCAGGATCCTTATCGAGGCCAATCAAATGTCCCAGTGCGCCGAGGCGTTTTGCGATTTCGTAACTGTGTCCGCCCAAGCCCACCGTGGTGTCGATGTAGGTCCCACCGCGCCGCACGGCTAAAAAGTCGATCGCTTCTTTTAAAAGAACGGGAACATGATTTGCTGAAAGGCGGATCGCTCTTCCACCACCATGCCCAACCCCCTGAGGGGTGTCTGTTGATCCCTCGCCCACTAGATGCCCAGTTCGTCGAGCGTCTTCTCATCGTCAGGCGTGAACTTTTCTTCTTCGATCTCCCGCTTGAACAGCTCCAGGTTCCTGACCACGAGATACGTCAAATTCCCCAGAACCGCGACCTCGCCCTTAATCTGCCCGGTCTCGCGCAGCAACTGCGGCAGCAGCAACCGTCCTTGCCCATCCATCTCCACCTGCTGCCCGTAGTAGTTCGTCCGGTCCAGAAACTTTTTCTTCGTGGGATTGAAATTGGAGAGCCCCGCCAACTTCTGCTCGATCCGCTCCCACTCCTCGAAGGGATACACTTGAGCAACCTTTCCATCCAAACTTGTGATGTAGAATTGCTGACCGTATTTCTCGTCGATCACCCGCTTGAACTCGGCCGGGACCTTGAGCCGTCCTTTTTCGTCGACCCGGGTTGGATGATTGCCGCGAAACATGTTTTGTCATCCTGAGGCGAGAGGCTTTCCGTCGCCGAAGGAGCTCTACCACCAAAACTGCGGAGGTCAACACGCTGCAAAGGTCGTTCAAAGTCGGGCGATTCGGGCTGTTTTCCGTGCTTTTGGGTCGGATTTCCACCGGCTCCTCGTTTTCAGCTCTCGCGTCCCACCATCCAACTCCTCCTACCACTTCGTACCACTTTGTACCACATCTTAGCTGTAAGTCGTTTATTGTCAAGCAGAAACTTGATGGTCGCCAACCCACTTGGACACCGATTCAGGAAAGTACGAAGGCTTGTGGTTAACTGATCGAGTGACCACAAGGGCTAGCGTTTACGCCCTTGATTCCTTCGCTATTCGTTCGCTAAGATTTCTCTTGCTCCCCGCGCCCGGCGCGGATTCTCCTGTGCAAATCAAGGAATAGGTGGCGAAACGCCGAGGCTCTTGGCATTCTGTGCCTAAGCAATCACGACCTCCGCTACGCGCTGTCGTCCGCAGCGAAGCGAAAGACCCTTGCCCTCCATGCCAGAACACCTCGAATTCGGGCAGTGGGTTCCATTCCCCATCGAGCATGTCTTCGCGTTCTTCTCCAATCCGGAGAACCTTCCGCGCATCATGCCAGCCTCCAGCCACACCAAGCTGATTGGCCTGAACCGCGTAAATCCACCAACACTTCAAAAGAGCGGTGCTGGCGACAAAGCTGCTGGTGTGGGTTCTACGATCGCTACATCTTTTCGCGTCTTTCCGTTTTTGCCGATGCGTGCCCGCTGGGTCGCCTGCATCACGGAATTCGAATGGAATCGCTACTTCGCTGATGTCCAGGAGAAAGGTCCATTCAAGCGCTGGCATCCCCGTCACGAATTCCGGCCTGAAACCCGCGGCGGGATTGCCGGAACTGTCGTGCGCGACTCGATCGAATACGAAGTCGGCTTTTGGTTTGCGGGTGCAATCGCTAACGCCATTTTTATTCGCCGGCAGATGCAAAACACCTTTGCGGAGCGACAAAAGGTACTGCTGCAACTCCTCTCGTAGTCGCTCCTAACGGTTAAATTGAACCTAGCGGCTTCTCGGCTATGTTCATTGCGCTTGCTCGGGAATCTTCCTGGCCATGACCCTCGCCGTTTATTTACTAACGATTTGGTGTACACTTCCGGCCTGACGTCCCAGGGCCCTGTTCTCAATCGACAATCGAGGAGGCGGCGCATGGCATTCAACAGAGGGAGAATCTGGTTGGGTGGTTTGGTGGGCGGCGTGGTGTGGACTGGTTGGAGCTTTATTGTTGGGCGTTACGTGATTACTGACGCGCGTTACGTGGCCGCGCAGAACGCGGGTCTTTTTCTGAAGACGCCGCGATATCCGTTTTTTGTGGGCGAGTGGATTGCTCTCCTGTTCATTTTGGCGATTGCGGTCGCGCACCTGTATGCCTGGGCACGCGCGGGCTTGGGCCCAGGGCCCGGAACCGCGCTGAAAGTCGGCTTCCTGGCAGGATTCTTCGCCGGCTTCCCGGGAAACTTCGGGCAAGCAACCTGGTCTCCGGTGAGTCGCGCGATTCCGTTTGGCTGGATGGTGGAGATGTGGCTGGGCGCAATTCTCGCGGCGCTGGTTGCCGGAGCGCTGTACAAGGTTCCATCGCCAGCCGCAGACATGCATCCCGCTGGCACGCCCGCGCCGAGTAAAATCTAGGTCCGAAACTAGCTCGGTAAAGAACTAGAAGACGGTAGCGAAGTAGGGAGGCGACTTCGAATTGCAGCAGCCAACTCTGCGCACACAAGAAGTCTGCGGAAAGCGAAAGTTCTAGCGCGCCGCCGGTTCCACGAATACTGCCGTGCCGTAGGCCAGCACTTCAGTGACGCCCTGCATAATTTCGGTTGCGTCATAGCGCGCTCCCACCACGGCATTGCCCCCTAACTCGGCCGCGTGTTGCAGCATCAAGTCGAATGCTTCCTGGCGAGTCTTTTCACAGAGATTGGTGAGCAGCGTGATGTTGCCGCCCACCAGCGTTTGCAGGCCGGCGCCAATAGTGCCAAAAATTGAACGCGATCGCACCACGATGCCGCGTACGACGCCCAGCGTGCGCGTCACCCGGAAGCCGTCGAGCTCAAATTGCGTAGTCACCATGGTGTGAGCCACCATTCTGCCAGCGCTATAGCCGGTTGGCATTGCGTCAGTCCTTTCCAACTCTCGAGGAATGGTTCACTATAGCGCGAGCACAGTCCAAAGTCTGCTGTAATGAATCAAGGAAGTAGATCTTAAGATGCGACGTCAGAAGTCCGAGGTCAGAAGAAGTCCGAAGTCAGAAAAAGTCAGAAGTCAGAAGTCAGAAGGCAGAGGTCAGAAGTCCGAGGTCAGATTTTCAGTGCGGTACGGCCTGCGTGCCGTCAGCCGGTTTGGGCGCCGGAGACGAACTCTTATCATCCTTAAAAATTCCGGCGATCTTGCCGAAGAATCCTTTCTTTTTCTTGGGATCCTGCGGATTATTCGGGTCTTCCTGAATCGAAGGTTCACCCTGAGCCTGCGTAGGCAATGGCTTGTTCCCTCCGCTAAACATGCGCGAAAAGAATCCTTTCATTCCCTCTTGCGCGTCGCAGGTCTCATGCGGCTCCGTTCCAGCCACGAATGCGGAAACATAATCGTCGGGGCAGGTTGGAGTGGCCAGCCGATTGGTGATTTTATCCAGCTGCACATCCACCACGCCTGTGGGCTGCTGGAATGATTTCATGTCGGAATACTGCGGCAGCGCGGCCGCTTTCTTCATGAACTCGGTCCAAATCGGCGCAGCCGTAACGCCGCCGGTTAAACGCAAATCGCTGTAATCGTCATATCCTATCCAGACGATACACAGAAGATTCGAGGTGTAGCCGGCGAACCAGCCATCGTGCGAACTGCCCGTCTTTCCCGCGGCCGGCTCCGTAAATCCACGTCCGCGAACCGCCGAAAATCCCAGGCCGTTGTTGATCACTCCCTCCATCATGTTCGTCATGATGTAGGCGATACGCGGGTCGAGTACCTGCCGCTGATCGGTATTGTAGTTTGCGATTACATCGCCCTTGCCATTGCGCACCGAACGCAAAAGAATTGGAGACAGACGCACGCCTTTATTCGCGAAAATCGTGTACGCTCCTGCCATATCCAGCGGCGACGCATCATAAGAGCCCAAAGCCATCGCTGGCGTCGCTTTCACCGACGCAATGCCCGCCGAACGTGCCAGGTCTGCTACTTTGTCGTAACCGACTTCCTCGGCCACTTTCACCGTCGCATTATTCAAAGACATGGCCAGCGCATAACGCAACGATATGTCGCCCTTGTATTCCTCTTTGTAATTGCGAGGCTCGTAGATCTGGTCGCCATAACTAAAACTTGAGGGCGCATCCGTAACGATCGATGCCGGAGTCAACACAGTCTGCGAGCCGTCCAGCGCGGTGTTCATTGCCGCTGTATACACAAATGGTTTGAAGATCGATCCCGTGGGCCGTTTCGCTACCGCATGATTCAACTGACTCCAGCCGTAATCCCGGCCTCCCACCAAAGCCAGCACGGCGCCGGTATGAGGGTCCAGCACCACCAGCGCGACCTGAGCCAGCGGGCCGGGCAATACTTTGATTTCCGTTTTCTTGCCTACTTTTACTTTCTTGGTGCGTAGCTTCTTAACTTGTTCGTCGACCAGCTTGATGCCCGTCTCCACCGCCTGCGCGGCAGCCCTCTGCAGCTCAGGGTCGAGCGTCGTATAAATGCGATAGGACTGATCATTTAACTCGCTCTCGTTGAATTTGCTGATCAGCGTGTCCCGCACCATGTCAACGTAGTAAGGCGCGTCACTGGCTTCCACGTTTGGAGGCGCCAGCTTCAGTGGCGCAGCTTTGGCTTTATCGGCCTGCTCGCGCGTAATGGCATGCGTATCCACCATCGCTTCCAGAACCAGGTTACGGCGATCCATGGCTCGTTCTGGATGCCGGTAAGGCGAGAGATAACTCGGCCGCTGAATCAACCCCGCCAGCAACGCCGCCTCGGGAAGCGTAATGTCTTTGAGGTCCTTGTTGAAGTATGCCTTCGATGCCTCCGCGAAGCCGCCAATCGAAAACGATCCCCTCTGTCCCAAATCCACCCAGTTCGCATAAAAATCGAAAATCTGCTGCTTCGTGAACTTCTGCTCCAGTTCCTCCGCAATCAGCATCTCGGTCACCTTGCGCCGGATTGTCTTTTCCGGAGTCAGAAAAAAACCTCGAGCCAGTTGCTGGGTCAGAGTAGATCCGCCCTGCTCCCGCCGTTGGTGAACTACGTCACCCCAAACCGCCTCCGCTGTGCGCACAAAATTCACGCCGCTGTGTTCAAAGAAGCGGCGATCTTCAATCGCCAGCACCGCCTGCACCATCATGGGAGGAATGTCGTTGTACTTCACAATCTCGCGTTTGGAACGCTGCTCCGCGTCGAATAGCGCGGTCACAAGCTGCGGTTCCAGTTCGTACGCCGAAAGATCGGTTCCGTTGCTGGTGATCTGGTCGACCTTGCCGTCATGGATGCTAATGAGTGCTGGTTCAGGGCTGTGATAAGACTCAGGGCCAGGAGTAACCTCGATCCCATCCTTCAGCAAGCGAAAGCTGCCCATGGGGGACTGCCCTTGCTCATCCGTATATCCGGCACGCCGCAGTTCGATGGCGATCTCTCGAGGCTCGACTTTTTCGCCCTCGCGCACGGTCTGCGGCAGGGCATAGATTTTGGCCGAATTGGCGAAAACCGGGGTCCGGAAACGCTTTTGGATGATGCGGTCGTATTTGATGTAAAAATAAGAAAACAAAACCGTAAACGACACGGCCAGAATCAAAAAAGCCACCAGCGCCGCGCGCAGCACCGGGTCGCGCGGGAGCCAGCGCAATATCGTCCCCGCATCCCTGCGCCCCTTCGGAATTCGTATCTTGATCGTCAAAATTTGAGAGCTTTCTACGCGGTAAACGGTTTAGGAATGGAAAGGTTCCTCTCTACTCAGACGTCAGGACCCGCAAAAAGGTTTGTATCGCCACCCATTTGCTGCGGATAGACGTAAACCTGCATCACCGTGTCTCACGGCGCTACAGGACGCAACGAATGACTTTATTGTACCTTTTTCAACAGAAACGAAAAGAGACCCGCCTTCGCGCGGGTCCCTCGGCTGTCAACACGGTCCCTCGAACTTTACGGTACGTCGGATGCCGCAAAATAGCCGCCCGTTACCAGGGATGCGGTGGGCAAAGTCTCAGTTAGCGCACCGGAAGAGGCGACGTTCAGCACGCCCAAACTGTAACTTGGAGAAACTCCCGAATAAATGAACAGGTAATTTCCGCTCTGATCAAATTCTCCAAAGGCCGTAGGAGTGGAAGCATTAAAAGGAGAACCCGTCACTAAGCTGAGGGCGCCGGTGGTGGGGTCTAATTTGTAAGCCTCGATGGGGTTGGTGGCCGTGTCGGCATCATTGATGCTGAAGGAGTAGATATATTCTCCGTTCACCGATGTTGGTTGCATGGCAATGTTGAACGGCGCGTATACCGTCGACGTCGGCGATCCGGCAGTCGCTGTGAGCGCCCCAGTTGTCTGGTTGATGCTGTAAACGTAGAGACTGTTATCGTCCGATCCGTAAAGAAATTGGACCTTTCCGCTGATACCCACTAAGTAATTACCGCTGGGATCGCCCTGCATTTCCCAAAGCGGAATGTTGAAAGGAGTGCCCGGAATCAGTGTGAGCTCACCCGCGGTCGCCCCAGTGCTTGACACCGCAAAACCCACCACGTACGTTCCCGAGTGGGTCGACGAGACCTGTGACACATAAAGGAACCGACCCAGCCCATCCATCCCCATGTTCTGTGGCGAGAGCGGTATCAAACCGGTAGAAAAGGGCGACCCAGTGGCTGCGGTCAGCGCTCCTGTACTGCTAATCTGATAAACAAGAATCTGCTCATTGACCGCTTCTGAAATGAACAGCAGAGTACCTGCAGGATTTGTGATCACGACATCCTGGTTATAAGTGAGAGCACTAATGCCGCTCAGGGAAGGCAGTGAAAGAGGAAAGCCAGTCAATGCAGTCAAATTTCCACTGCTGTCGATCGACCACCCGTAGATTTGTTGAACATCCTCCAACACCGCATAGAGATACTTCCCCTGTGCGACCACCACTCCAACGCCACCCCTATTGGGCGAGATGGTCGGCGCGGTGTAGGTTGAAACAGCGCCAAATGTTGCGGCTGTCGTGTTTAGAGCATACCCATCCATAGTGCCGTTCTCATCCACGACGTAAGCAAACGCATTCGCTGTGCTGGGAGAAGTAGTGGTGGTTGTTCCAGTCGAACAAGTGCCGCCAAAGGTCGTGCCACAGTGGTAATGGCCGCTGCAGCCGACGAGCCACATCATGCTCAATACCACAACGGAACTAAGGAGCATTCGAACTTTGATCGCCATGACATCTCCCAGGAAACTGCTGAATCCTGCTCTCAGAAGAAGGTGAGAACACTCTTTTCTACGCCGATGTTAGGTCGTGCCGTAACCAGGTGACAAGTTACGAACGTCACGGAACAGATATCCGTTCCATAATCGGCATTTCAGCGTTTGCAGCAGAGACGAATTTGGGGCAACTGGCAGAAGTGGTCTTTACAATCTACGGCTGATTTTGATTTGCGGAGTGATTCTTAGTTTGGGAGCTTGCCTAGAACCCTTTGCTTCGGCTCGTGGGTGTGAAGTGCAGAAGCAGAGAGCCGCCGGGCAGAACCACGCGGACTCGGTAATCAGCTGCAATCTCGACTTTGGGAGCGTCCGGCGGAACGGAACGCCGCACCGTAATCTCTTGAGGTTCGAGCTGAACATTGTGTTGCGCAGCTTTGCGGATGACGGCGTCGCGCAGATTATCGTCTGAACTCGGAGGTTCCCACCCAATCCGTGCGGCGGTCAGCGATGCCACGTCTTTCAATTCCTCCTGCAGTTCGTAATTGGCCAACTCGCGGGCTGCAATTTGCCATCCCGTGCTGATTGCCAATGCAAGAAAAGCCAATGCGAGGATGATTTTTACTTTGCTCACGACAATCACCTATTCGTCATCGACTGGAGGTCAGAGGAGCCCAGTTCTGGCGCAGCTTTAAAAGCCCTTATTTCCGCTTGAGGGAGTGAAGTGGAGACTGAAGGAATAACCGGGCAAGGTGACTGGAACGCTGTAATCGGCAGCTACATACACCGCTTGCGCTCCCGGCGACCCGATCCGTTGCACGGTCACATTCTCGGGAGCCAGGGGTATTTGATGTTCCTGAGCTTTCTTCATGATGGCATCCGTCAAATCCTTGTCGGTGAGGTGCGGATTTCCTCCTCCCACCATGGCCACGTTGCGCAAGTCATCCTGAAACGAATAGTTAGTCAGTTCGGGCGGAATGATTTGAAATCCCGCATAGATCGCCCCGACCACGACCAGAACGCCGAGAATCGCCTTGATTGTACCCATGGAATGCGCTCAACTCTGCCTTGGGAAAAGGAACACCTTATCCCGACCGGCGGAGCAATTCTCCAAATGTTTCCACAATCGCGCTGATCCTAACATCGCGCACTTCGCGAGTCGAGCGCTGAACGACTTCCACAGTGCCTTCGGTAACCTTCTTTCCCACGGTGATTCTAAACGGGATTCCGACCAGATCGGCATCCTTGAATTTCACGCCAGGTCGTTCATCCCGATCGTCGAAAATAACATCATATCCCGCTACCTCCAGCCGCTTCACGATATCTTCGGCCGCGCTCCGTACGGTTTCATCTTTCACATTGACCGGCGACACTACGATCTCAAACGGTGCAATGGCCGGCGGCAGCCAAAAACCGTTCTCATCGTTGCCCTGCTCCACTGCCGCGGTCAGGATTCGCTCAATGCCAATCCCATAACTGCCCATGATCGGCATCACTTCCTTGCCGTTCTTATCGAGTACGCGGGCACCCATCGACTCTGAATACCGATATCCCAGCTTGAAAATATGCCCTATCTCCACCGCGGTATCGATGCGCAACGGCTTCCCGCAATTCGGACAAGCCTCACCGGCCGTTACCGCGCGCAGATCGGCATAAGCCGTCGGATCAAAATCTTTCCCCGGAGTGAGATTCTTAAGGTGATAGTTTTCTTTATTCGCACCACCAATGAGATTGGTGCGTCCTTCCAGCGCTTTATCGACGACAAGCACAGGCTTCTCCGCATCTTTCTTTCGGTCCTTCCCCCACTCAATCCCAATCGGGCCCAAATATCCTGCGGGAGATTTGAAGAGCGCCCTAATTTCGCTCTCTTCCATCGGACGCGTGGCAACTCCGACCGCAGCATTCAGCTTGGCCTCGTTCAACTGATGGTCTCCGCGCATGAGCACCACGATTTCGCGCAATTTCGTATTTCCGGAAGCGTCTTTCTCCTCGGCCATCAGCGCCAAAGTCTTGATTTTGTTTTTCGGCGACACTCCTAGAAACTTAGCGACATCTTCGATCGTTTTCTGTCCCGGAGTGTGTACTTCGAGCGGCTTGCCGTCACCCTCCGGCTTTAAATCTTCCACCACCTCCAGCTTTGAAGTCGCCTTTTCTATGTTCGCCGCGTAGTTGCATCCGTCGCAGCTCACAATCTGGTCTTCTCCAGCGGGAGTCCGCACCATGAACTCGTGCGACTCTTTCCCGCCCATCGCTCCCGAGTCCGCCTCCACCACCATGTATTTCAGCCCGCACCGGTCAAAAATGCGGCAGTATGTGTCGTAATGCTTCCGGTAAGAAACGTCGAGCCCAGCAGCGTCGATGTCGAACGAGTAGGAGTCTTTCATCATGAACTGCCGCACGCGCAGCAACCCTGACCTGGGACGCGGCTCGTCGCGAAACTTAGGCGCGATCTGATACCAGATCTGCGGCAACTGCTTGTAACTGCGCAGGTCCTTCAACGCAATCGAGGTCATGACCTCTTCTTCGGTCATGCCCAGCGCCAGATCCGTTCCCTTGCGGTCTTTCAACCGAAACAGATTGTCGCCCATCAGCGCCCAGCGCCCGCTCGCCTCCCAAAGCTCCCGAGGATGCAGCGCCGGCAAATAAAATTCCTGACCGATGCGGTCCATCTCCTCGCGCACAATGCGAATGATCTTGTTGAACGACCGCTTGCCCAGAAATAGATAGGAATAAATTCCGGCCGCCAACTGACGAATGTATCCCGCCCGCACCAGAAACTTATGGCTCGCGACCTCGGCATCCGCCGGAGCCTCGCGAAGTGTGGGAATGAAAAGTTCTGACCAACGATGCATAGGGTGTGAGTATTGAGTCCCGAGTCGCGAGTTAGGAGACTTGCTGACTCCCTTGGGGGAATTGATTATTGTAGCAGCGTACCGAATGAGCTTCGCGTTCGCAGGGTTGCCATAGCTAGGGGAGTCATCCTGAGCGCAGCCGTTCTTCAGGCGGAGCGAAGGATCTCGCGTTGTGTCGTCACGGTTAGACGGTCGCTTGAGCTAGCATGCGGCCCGAGGGGCAGCATAGGCAAGCGGCATCCTCGGTTTTTTAGAGGACTTGCCCAACTTCGTCGGCCCACTTGGGAACGAGGGCATCAGAAATCTCATGGCGATTTCTTTCGGCAATCGAACTGCAACTTCCTCGTCTGCGCTTCCGCCGTCGACGGCGATGTAAATCGGCGCCCTCATCCGCTTTTCGTCTTCGACCTCGCGTTCGGCGAGCTCCCGGTAGATGTGCACACTCTTGCCTTTGTCTTCGCCTAACCAGATTAATAATCGAGTGCTCATGGGTGTTCTGAGGAGCTATCGGCAGAAAAGCGCGCGGGCTTCGCCCGCCGGACAGCCGAGGGCGGCTGTCCCCACATAAGCCTTGCAGCCTATCCCGCCAACTGCTTCAATATCTCTTTCCCCAGCTTCTGCGCTTCGCCGAAAAACTTCTGATATTCGACGAACAGCCGGTTCAATTCCAGCGACTTGTCGGCCGACAATCGCTGCCGCAGGATCATATCGCGCACATGCACCGGGTTTGGCAGCGTCGCATCTTCCGTCAATTCTTCCAGCGCCGTCTTCGGATCGTAGTGATACATAGGAACCTCTCGCAATTGAGTAATTGAGTAATTGGGAAATTTAAAAACCGGCTGATATTTTCAATTACACAATTACCAAATTCCCCAATTACTCAATTTCACACAAGCTCAGTGCTCCACAGATCATGCAGGTGCACAATCCCTTCCAACTTTCCGCTTCTGTCTACCACCATCAGCGAGGTAATCTTCTTTTCTTCCATCAAAGCCAGCGCCGTGGCCGCAAATTCCCCCGATGAGATCGTTTTCGGATCCTTCGTCATGGCTTCACCCGCGGTCAAATCCATGACGTCTTTTCCTCGCTTTTCCAGCAGTCGACGCAAATCCCCATCGCTCACGATTCCCACCAGCTTTTCGCCTTCCACCACTGCGGTTACACCCAACTTCTTGCGCGACATCTCATAAATCACGTCGGGCATTTTCGTTGCTGGGGAAACACAAGGGAGCGCATCGCCGGAATGCATCAGAGATTCCACGCGCGCGAGCCGTTTGCCTAACTTGCCTCCGGGATGCAGGTTGGCAAAGTCCTCTTCCTTGAACCCACGGCGCTCGCTCAGAGTAACCGCCAGCGCATCGCCGAGCGCCAGCATTGTAGTTGTCGAAGCTGTCGGCGCTAGCCCCAGCGCACACGCTTCCTGGGTGATCGAACAATCCAGCGCGACATCCGCCGCCGCCGCCAGAGTTGATAGCGCTCCGGCGGAGCGGGCGCCCCCGCTCGCTGCCTTTGCCGCAGATCGGGCCAAGCACATCTCGTCGCCTGTCATCGTAATCAGTGGAACTCGCAACCGCTTGATGGTCGCCAGAAGCGCCAGAATTTCCTCCGTCTCCCCGCTCGCCGAAAGAGCCAACACTACATCCCCGCGCACTACCATGCCCAAGTCCCCATGCAGCGCCTCCACCGGATGCAAATATAAAGCTGGAGCTCCCGTGGAACTAAAGGTCGCCGCAATCTTGCGCGCAATCAGTCCGCTCTTGCCCATCCCCGTCACCACGACGCGTCCTGCGCAGCAAAACAGCAACTCTACGGCTCGGTCGAAAGTTGCCGCCAGGGGTCCCGCAAGGCGGTCCGCCAATGCTCGCAAAGCCTCCGCCTCAATGCGCACCACGTTCTCGCCCGTATGCTTCATGGAATGAAAAGATTGAATGAAAAGGATGTTAGCACGCAGCGAAACTGATCGTTATAGAGGTTGCAGGCTGCGTCTGGTCGAGCGACCAGCAAGTCAGCCGGCTGCATCCATGCTCTGAGCAATTCTTAAAAGTGATCCTCGCCCGTCACGGCTGGCGGAGGCGCTTGCGATTTCGACCCTAGCGCGCCCAGTCCCCGAGCCTGAATCAGCCGATCCCACGGCCCCGCCTGCCAGTTGTCGCGCGTCTTCTTTTCGTACTTCCACGAAGGAAGCGTTAGCATGAGATTGCGCGCGGTCGAATGCACATAGGGTTCATACATGGAACGTAACTTTGCCAGCTTGTCTCGCGCATATTCATCACTTCGTAGCTTCAATCCGGCGGCCGTGAGTGATTCGCGCACCGTAGTCTGGTCCGCGTCGGTCAGCCGTTCCGGCGCCGCAGGATCGTATCTTGCATTCACTACCTGGGCCAGGTCCACTGCCGCGTGCCGCGCCATGGCAAACGTAAGTTTCGCCTGCCCCGGATGCAATCCCTCAATCCCGGTCAGCACTAACGAGGTGACGTCCAGCATGGTGGTAAGCGCGCCCACCCACGACTGATTACTATGTTGGGAACGAAAAAAACTTAGCACTGGATAAGAAATGTGGCTTTCCAGCAACTCGCCCGCCCAGCGCTCCCACTCGCGTAAAACTTCATCCAGAACTTTCTGCTCCACTCCCGGATCTTCGGATCTTCCCGCCAGCCGCAGCAGCAACTCCGTTGCAGACGGAGGCGATCCCGCGCGTGCGTCGAGCATTGAAATCTGAATTTCGCGGCGCGAGAACGACGAGTACACCACGGGAATGTAGCCAATCACTACTCCCAGAAAAGCGAAGCCCATTCCAGCTTCGATCACCGAAAGCGCCCGCGCTCCTCCCGATGTCGGCACAATATCGCCGTAGCCGAGCGTAAAAAAAGTTTCCCCGCTGTGATAAACAATGCGGCCGAATGTCAATGGCTCCTTATTCAGCTGCTCGTGTCCGCCGATGCCGTACTGCACGAGAGCGAATCCTAAGATCAACCCTGCAGCCCAGAATCCCAAGAGCAGAATCAGCGAGAGTGGGCCAAAATATCCCAGAAAATTTTGCTGCCGCGAAGTTTTTTTGATGCGTCGCGCAATTCCCCGCCACGGAATCCATGTTCGCCGGTAGAACCAAGCCGTAAGTTTGAAGTGTCGTGAAACCCGCCGCGGCAGCACCACGGTCTCAAAAGCGTCCAGCAGAACCACCCAGATAATGATCAGGCCTACCGCTGCCGCAACGATACTGGCGTGGGGTTGCATAAAGTAATCCTCGGACCCTGGACCTCAGACCTCAGACTTCAGACCTCGAACGAAGAGCGCCTTAAGTTAAGGACGAAATGTAGATGCGGTGGGAAGATTATCAGATTCGAAGTACCGTCGCCGCTCGAAGCGGCGTAAGTGCGACACGGGATTCGCTTTCGAGTCTGGCGCGTCCGGGACCTAACGTCGGAGGCCAGAGGTCCGACGCCTGACGTCCGCTGCACGGGAGGGATTTAAATCTTACTGAGGCTTAGCAGGAGCCTGGGCGGGCGGCGTTTGGCCTGCTGGGGGCGCGGCGGGCGTAGCTGGTTTAGCTGCTGGCTTCTTCTTTTTTACTACCGGCTTCTTCGGCGGTTCATTATCGTCCACGACGGTTTTCTTGGGAGGCGCGGCCGCCGCAATCGCCGCCTGCGCGGTCTTCAAATCGGCACGCAGCCGCATGATTTCGGCTTCCTTGGCCGACGACAAACCTTCAATCCGTTGCGCTAACTCCTTGCGCGTCGTTTCAAATTCGTTTAGATCATTTGAGAGAGCCTGGAATTCATCCTTCGATCCGAAGGCTCCAGTTCCCTCCACCACCGTTCCGACCACGTCATACAAGGCATCGAGATTGCGGTAAAGTTTGAAAGTGGTCGGCAGATCTTCCGGTAGTACACGCAGTTGGGCAATAATTTCCGGCAGCGCTGACTGAAGATTTCGTTGAATAGAATCGACATTGGCCAGCATCTGCTTCTTCGTGCCGCTGTCGGTCTTCCAGCGTTCAATGCGCAACTTCGCCAAATCAGCCTGAGTGCTGCTTGAACCGGTTTCCAGTTCCGTCAGCATTCCGTTCAGCTGCGTCATCGACGCATATGAGACGGGCTGAGACGCCGGGGCGGACGCAGTTCCCGATCCACTCTTGGCCTGCATCGCATATTGGTCTCCAGCCAACGACCCAGCAGACGCCGCACCAGAAGATGGAGTGCGCGCCGCACTCGCCTGGCCCAGCGCAGCCGCCGGGCCGAACGGCGTGGATAAAAGAAGAGACAGAACCGCTAAAAGAAAAGTGCGTTTCATCATTTGCAGCATTTGGCTTTCGCGAGCAACAGCATACTACAACGCTAGGCCGCCCGCCGATCAGGCATTCCCTGATCTTCTCGTTGAGATAAAGCTAATTTCTTGCGGGACCCGCAATCGTACAATAGAGTGATGAGGAGAAGCGCCAGATTCCTGGCTGCCGCGCTGGCCATTGTTTTCATCGTCGCGCTTGCACTTCCAGCGTTCTCGCCGGCTCAGGATCTGGCACGCCGCCTTATTCTTAAAGACGGTTCTTACCAGCTGGTCACGAGATATGAGACGAAAGGCGACCGCGTGCGTTATCTGAGCGCGGAACGCAATGAGTGGGAGGAACTTCCCGAGTCGTTAGTCGATTGGCCCGCAACCGAGAAGTACGAAAAAGACCGCATCGCCGGAGCGTCCGTGCCAGAAGCGGTACAACTCGACAAGGACATCGAAGCGGAGCGGGCTCGCGAGGAAACTCTACTTCCCCAGGTTGCCCCCGGACTCCGCCTGCCTCAGGATTCCGGCGTGTTTTTGTTGGACAGTTTCCAGGGCGAGCCGCAGATCGTTGAACTTCAACAAACGGCGGGTGACGTCAGTCAAAACACTAAGGGCAACATTTTTCGTGGCGCCATCAATCCCATCGCCGGTCTCAAACAAGCCATCGTACTTGACGGCCCTCATGCTCAGGTGCAATCTCACGTTGAGGTTCCTTCGCTCTACATTAACTTCGACGACGCTCCCGACCAAGCCAGCCAGATTGGTCAGCCTGCGGCTGCGAAAGACTCCGCGCACAATACTTCAGCTCCGCAGCAACCTCAACAGTCCCAGCAGCCCATCGCTTCCGATCGCTTCCGCATCGTTCGAACCGACGTGAAAAATGGCAAACGAATTCTCGGCGACGTGAAACGCCAGGTCACCGGAAAGATCAGCCAAGAACAACATCTCGTCAAAACCACGGTCACATCCATTGGCGGCGGCTGGATGAAACTCACTCCCACCGAGCCCTTACTCTTCGGCGAATACGCGCTCGTGGAAATGATGCCCATGGATTCATCCTCGACTAAAGAAGGCATGAACCTGTACGTCTGGGATTTCGGCGTCAATGCGAAAGCCCCGGCGAACGCCAATCCCTGGAAGCCCTCCACTCCAGAGACAAAGTCCGACCCCACCCCGAACTCACATTGAAACTGGAATAAAAGAAATCTTAGCCCCTGTTTTTCGGAGGCGCGATTTGGAGAGTAAGAATTCGAGGCTAAGAGAAACGTGGAGTTGGCGTATGAGGTTTGAAGTCCAAGGTCCGAACTCTGAAGTCCGGTCCGTTATTCTTTCAACGTTCCCCGCTGGGCAATCCCAATATTATCCCGGCTGGAATTCTTTACCACGTACATCATGCCGTCCGCCTGCCGAATCACATCGTGAGCCGTACGCGCGTCGTGAGGAAAGGTTGCCAGCCCGATCGAGGCCCGCACATTCAGATTCAAACCCTCTTCACGGCAAAAACCGCTGGCCCTTAAACCATCGCGCAAACGCTTGGCAACGACCAATGCTTGATCTTTCCCCGTCTGCGGCAAGAGAACCACAAATTCGTCTCCGCCGTAGCGAAACGCGAAATCAATCAGCCGCAATTGTGCCTTGATCAAATACCCGATCTCCGCCAATAGTTTGCTTCCGATCAAATGACCGTGGGTATCGTTGACAGATTTAAAGTGATCCAGATCGATAAATAGAATGCTGAACTCGTAACCAAAGCGC
>PKXU01000046.1 GCA_003132445.1 Acidobacteriaceae bacterium
TGAGGACCCAGCCGTCCAGCGTTGCGCGGCTGATTTCCAAGCCGAGGTCCCTTTCCAGAATCATGCTCTGCCGATGCAGGGGCGTGTGATTGCAATACTTGCTGACGACCGTGTCGATGACGATCCGGTCGCTAGCCAAGCACTTCTCGATGATCCGTGGTGGCAGTGGTGCTGAGACCACTCCGAGTTCCTCACACNNACCACGGCCAGCCCACAACTCGGTTCCTGCTGCGTCGGTGATTTCTTGGCCGCCAACTCCACCGGCACCAAACGACCGGCCGAGGAAATTGGCTTACGTCTTCTCTTCCAACGCAGTTTCTTTAGATGGCGATCCAGTGTGCTGAAGCTCAAACCTCGACTCTGGCAAAACTCGCTCCGCCGCATACCGCTGCTCATGAACTCTGTTACCAACTGCTGAACTTCCGCACGCGTACGTCGTTTGGGCGCTGACAACTTCTTTCCTACGGTCATCCGGACACTTAAACACAGACCTTGGCCCGGGAACAGGTGTGTTGGTCAAACGCTTACGGAGAGGGAGGAATTCTATTACCGCCATTTCTAGCAGGTACCGATGAATCCTATACTTCCGGGATAATACCCTGTGTTTGAGCTGGTTACAAGCTAATCCTGTCTTCCGGTACAGTTTCTATAGTTTCCCTTATCGGCTGGATTTCCGCGCAAAACGGTATCAGTGGTATCAGTCTGAGTGAGGGTTATAAAGGCCCCTAGATGTTATACGAAAAAAGATTGCACGCCTCCCTGCCGAGATCGCTCGATGCGCCAACGCTAGAGAGGGGCTATCGGTTCGTTACGTTCCACCTCGCCCTCTGCGGTGCCGCCGGTGCGAATGAGCATCGTTGCACCTCGGCGAAGCGCTCCGGGATCGCGTGACTCGCGCCACTGCATGTAGACGAAGCCGATCAGGAGTGCTACGAGAAACAGGTAGGGCGTTATGTTGTAGGGCCAAGAGGGTTCAGGGTAGACGGTGACAAAGAGCACAGGTAGCAGAGCCAGGGTCGCGATCCATGGGGCTACTGCGTGTTGCCAAACGGTGAATTTAGCTCGCTGTTCCCGGCGCATATAGCGCGTCAAGGCCAGGTTCGCCATAGCATAGAGGACGATGACTGCAAGTGTGGCAATTGTTTCAAGGAAACCGAAGATGTAATCGGGTTGCAACAGCAAGCCCACTAGCAGGATTGCCGCGACGGCAGATAGCTGCACAAAGGCGATCGCGAACGCAGGTGTCCGGTGGATGGGATGGATACGCCCGAAACTAGATGGGAGCGTGCCCGCCCGTCCCATGGTGTACATCACGCGCGACGCAGCGTTGGCGCAGGCGAGACCGACGCCGACGGCGCTGTTGATGACAGCGACGACAACAAACCACCAGCGAGCACCCCATAGCGTATGACCAAGTGCGTAATAAGGATTGGGATTGGAGGCGAAGGCGGCCATGTCGCCGGTGCCCCAGCCGATTGCGCTTGCATAGGAAGTAAAGATGTAAAAGATACCGATACTACCAAGGGACAGCATGATCGCCCGGCCGATAAACTTGTCTGGAAGGCGGGCTTCCTGGGCGAGGGGCGCCGGAGCCTCGAAGCCACTAAGCGCGAGGATGGAGAAAACCATCCCCGCAAGGATGCCGCCGAAATGATGGGGTGATGAAGATGGCTTTAGCGGCGCAACGTATGTGGAACCTGGTCCTGGATGCACTAGGAATGTGATCCCGAGCGCTAACATAATGAGCAGTTCGAGTCCGCCTAAGAGCGCTGTAATCCTCGCCGACAGCTGGACACCATGGTGAGTGAGTGCCCAAATAAGTGCAGATGTCGCCAACGCGAAAAACCACCAGGGGATGTTCACATGGAATTGCTTTTGCAACATGTCCGAGATCAGATAACCAAGGAAGCCCACGCATCCGGCCGATCCCAGGATCTCATAGATTAGGTAGCTCCAAGTCGCCATAAAGCCGCTGCGGCTCCCGAGTCCACGAGTAGCAAATGAATAATAACCGCCGCTCGAAGGCATGTACCGGGAAAACTGGGACACGGTGTTCCCGATAAAGAAGCAGACGATCGTAGAGAACAGAAACGAAAGCGGCATATCCGGTCCGGCCTTGAGAGCGATGATCGGAAAAGTAAACACGATATTGGTCGCCGGTGCGATGTGCGTGACACCTTGGAAGACCAGTTCTGCAAGACCGAGCGAATTGCGTCGAAGCTGATGGTCCGCATCGGGGTTGGTGGTCTCAGCGATCACTCGGAACTCTTTCGGTTTTTGTCGGTGCGTTCCGCTCATAACCACTTGGCCACCCCGCCATGGCGGGAACAAGTGCCACGGCGGCTTTTGCTGAAGCTGTAGGTACCGTCTCGGCATTGCGCGGTAGCGTCCTTGGGTGGCGCTGAGCAGTTTTCGGGACGCGGAACCGTCTGCCCTTTGCTATTTACGTAGGTGCCGTTGCTGGTGCAGTTCGCTTTCGGCTGATTCGGTTTTGGACCGCTGTTTGTTGCCGAAGCCGAAGGAGACTGAGATTGTGAGGCGACAGGAGCTCGGGAGGCGAACGGCTGGGACTGAAGAGCGAGAGCCGTCGCGAGAACCCAGAGCGTGTGGCGAAGTGAGCGCACAGCTAGTCACCCTGCTGAATTCTAGTCCTGTGAATTCGTTTTTGTTTTTCTTTTCCTACGTCGAGTCGAACGACCGGCCCACGATTCGAACCGACGATGGCGTCTGCCAACTTATCTCGCTTCCCTGCCTACGCTTAGCAGCCGAGTACGGTCCATTACGGTCCAATTCGAACCGGCTCGCCTGGGAGTTGTCTCAAACTTCACCAGTGGGTTCAATGGTTGGAGTAGAACTCGGACCAGTTTGCTTTAGGCGGAGGGTTGGGACGTATTGTGTCCTAGATCTTGACGTTTTCCGGGTGCAGCACGGTCAGGCCCGGGATCTGCTTAAAGTCGTCCTTCTCGTCGAAGGTCAGAATTTGGGAAATGCCATTGTTCTTCATGATGACACTGTGAATCACGTCGCCGACACCGGAGTGATACTTCAGAATCCCCTGCTTCACGTGGTAGAAAAACTCCGCAAAATCGTAGTCTTTCTCAGGGCTTACCTCGACTATCTGAATCTTGAGCCCCTGCAATCGCTTCTCGTTCACAAGCTGGCTTTCGATCTCGGCCACGATTCCGCGGTCAATTCTTTTACGGGAAATGAGGATGTTCACCATCTCCGTAATTGCCCACATGGACGTACAGAGCTGAACATCCTTGAGGTCCGCAAACACAGTCAAAGCATTCTGTACCGCTTTCCTCTTCGGATCCTCTGCTTTGTCGGTAGAGTGGTAAGCAATCAGGACATTGCTATCTAGGTAAATGCGATTCATCGCTTTGCGCGGAATTTAACAACTTGCTTTCGCGCAACCGTTTTGACGGCCCGGAACGACACCGTCTTGCCTGACTTGGTTCTAAACTTGATCCTCGCCGGCTTCTTTACAGTCTTGGTGGCAACGAACCTAACAATCCTGCCTGCCATGGACCGATGATAGCACTGTTGGGCGAGCGCGCAAGATTGGAAACCCTTTCTGCACACAACTTTCCAACACGACGTGGGCTTTTTGGTGGCTACCAAGTAAAATCTCTGCGTGAAATATCCACACTGCCTCGTCGATTTCTACGACCACCCTAACCAGATCTACATAGGCGGGGACATTGACGGCCACTGGGCCGTCATCACCCACCCTTGTCCCTCATGCCACAGGATCTCTCTTACGCTTCAGAGCGGAAGTCATCTGAAACAGGAGGGTCGCGGATCACAACAGCCTGGTGTCTTTGCAGGACTGCAGGGAATGACGAAGGAAGGAATGATAAGGCCTAAGGGTAGCAATCGCCGGCCCTGCGCTATCGAACTACCAAAAGAATTTTCTTGCGACTATGCAGAAGCATGTTTGGTACTTCCCGATAGTGCCAAGGCCGCTGCTGCTCTTGGAAGGCGATGTCTACAGAATCTTCTTCGGGACTTTGTGAAGGTCAAGCCGGGAAACTTGGCTGACGAAATTCAGCAGGTGATCGACACCGGCAAACTGCCCTCGGACTTGAGCGAATCGATCGACGCAATCCGAAATGTTGGCAACTTCGCGGCGCATCCGATGAAGAGTCAACACTCGGGCGAGATTCTTGATGTATTACCGGGCGAAGCAGAGTGGACCATTGACGTGCTTGAAGAATTGTTCGATTTCTATTTCGTCCGCCCGACCCAGCGCCAAAAGAAAAGAGAAGCTCTCGATCAAAAGTTAAAGGAAGCTGGCAAACCCACGATGAAGTGAACGATTTCTTCATTTCCCGGCGTCCACTTTGGAGCGAACCATCATGGCAGCTCACTTGGCAGAGCAATGCCCCTTTAAAAGCCTGCTCTCGAACGCGCCTACGGCGGATCAATCACTTGCAAGCGGATACCCACACAATAAACGGGGCAAAGGGCTGGTAGTCGGCACGCATTGTGCGCTGAATTGTGCGCTGGATTGCGAAGTGCAGAGCAGTGGCCTGTAACGAGAGTACAATCTCGCCATGAAACACCCCCTTGTCGCGGTCACGGAGTTGGGCATCCAACCCTGCAACTCAACCCGGATAAAACCGCGGTCTGCCCCGAGTGCCAACAACAATTGCCCGCATTCTTGAACGAAGCAGGCATCGTGACGTTTGCCGTACACTACCCACCCGAACGAAGGTCACGCCCTAAACCGCAGCGCAGCGACCGCAGGCGATAGAAGTTGCAAGAGAGTGGATCGTATCTTGCCATGTGCGGAATTGTGCGCCGAAGCGGCTCGCCATGGAGTTGCCTCAAAACTTCCAGCAGAAAAATCTCCTTGCTGATGGGGGCTGTTCGGTGCATCTTGGATGCCTAGCCTTTGTTGCTCAAGTTCAAGGTGGAGATTGCAATGAAGAAGATGGGAGTCATTACACTGATGGCTTTAGTAGTATGCTGCGCGACCCTTTCGGCTGACGAGGTTGAGGTGAGTAATCTGCAACCTACTCAGAACACGAACGCCTGCTTCCGGTTGTTTCCAACGAATAATATCTGGACATTCCTGGAATTGGATACGCGCACCGGATTAGCTTGGCAAGTTCAATTTGGGTTGGAGAGTCCAAACGACCGTTCTACGGTCATTTTGAACGAACTCAAATTGGCGCCAGCCACTTCCAAAGAAGGTAGATTTACACTGTACCCGACTCGCAACATGTTCAATTTTCTTCTGATCGATCAGGAAACGGGCCAGACGTGGCAGCTACAGTGGAGTCAGAAGCCAACAGAGCGTGGTATTTGGTTAATTCCCCCGGCAAAATGAACCGGCGACATCCGGCTTCATCCGGAGGTCATCAAACTATCCCTTGCAGTGTTAAAGCGAGAATGGAGGGAAAATGCGGCAAATCGTAGCAGTCAGCCTCATGGCTGCGTCAGTGCTCTCATTCGGGCAGACGACCACCAAGAAGGCTCCCGCAGCGTCCGCAAACTCAAATGATTGGCAAAAGAGCAAAGAGTGTGCGAATCAGGCAGAGAAGGTGATGGCCGACAACGACAGACGTGCTGCTGAAATGGGACTTCCTGGTTCCGCAGGGTGGACCAACCATTATAGCCCCAAGTACGACAAGTGTTTTATCTCCGCTGAACATATCAACAAGGACGGAGGCGTCGGCAAGGATGGGCCGATGTTTGCGACGAGTTTAATCGATGCCTTTGAAAGGTCATTCCTTGCCACGTCTGCATCGGTCGGGCCCACGGAGGGATTTTGCCAGATCGACCACAAGCCAGTGGCGTGCGCAAAGGCTGAAACTTTTATTGCGGACCGCATGAAAAATTGAGTCCTCTCAGCCCCCGAATCGCACCGGCGACATCCAGCTCGCCAAGGAGCAGATAAACTCTTAAACGCACCGTGATTTTTTTCGAGGTGATCCATGGACTGTATCGAGTGCAAAACCGCCAGCCCGGAAGGCAACCATTTCTGTGGTCAATGTGGAGCGGAACTTGGACGCACACTAGATGAAACCGTGCGTAAGAAAGGTTTTCGTGACCGGCAAGCTACGGAAATGGAGATTACTGAATCCGTTGCAAATCGCTTGATGAAATGGGGTGGCTGGCTCGCCGCCATAGCA
>PKXU01000193.1 GCA_003132445.1 Acidobacteriaceae bacterium
GTCATCCACGATCAAAACCAGCAGTTTGTCTCGCCTGGGCCTTGTAGACACCTATCCAACTTAGGCGAATGGGATAAAGTTGGAAAGTTACCTTCGTTCACCGACGGTGTGGTTCGATCCTTGAAGTCACAACGAAGCCTGCTTCGTAATGTGTCGTGCACGACGGCCTGCCCTTTGGACGCTCATGACTCTGGGCTTGAGTTCAGTGTCGGGGATTCTGAAGTGAACCATGTTTTCATCATGTGACGCGACTTGCAAGGCAAGAACAATCGCGTTGTATTCTCGAACGATAGCTTCGCCTATCAAGGACGGAACGTTTTGACGCAGCGCTTCAAGTCGAACGATATTCACGTTCCACTGGCCTTCATAATCCGCATGCATTCACTAATTTTACCTCCGCGCCCGTATGCGGCAAGAAACTACTGTACGCGGGCCGTCGTTGCTGACGGCACGGCATTCTTAATCACGTAGTTTATTGGTAAGGTCGGGCAGGAAAACCCGTTTGCCGACAACCACTCGATGCGGAATGGCTCAGCATCGTGAGAGATTTGCTGGGATAGATCGACCTCTCGCTTTTTGTGATTGCTAGTCTGCATCAGGCTGGGGGGATTTCAAGTGGAAAACAGTTATGGTTCGCAACACGCTGTTATGGAAATCTGACCGGGACCGAAAACTGTTCGGCTCGGTTGTCGCTTGCAAGCCAAAGTTCCCCTTCAGCGGTCGCGCATTTGTTGTCGGAAAACCTGAAATGCAATTCGTAGTCTTCTTTGTCGTTCCCTCTCAAGCTAATTCGGTCTGATCTGTCTTTGGTATTGGATTTCAGGTGGAAGGAAATGCTTTGAACAGGCCATTCCTCGCCTGCCATGAGGAGCCTGAGCGGGGTGATCTTCATAGGCACTTGAGTGAGATTCACGACGGTCACAAGACCCCATAAGTACATGAACGGCCCTTGCGACGAATGCTGACTTCCGGTGACCAGTATCGGGCCGGGAGTTCCATCGAAGTTGAAAAACAGCGGGGCAGCCTGTTCCTTCAGTCGTTGCTCGGCTTCCCTCTCGTCGCCTTTGCGTTTTTGTTCAGCCTTGTCCTCGGCACGTGCCGCTCGTTCCTCTTTGCGCCACTTAAGTTGAAGTAGGTTCAAGAGAATGCTGACAAGAAATGCTAGACCAGCGATGACTAACCCAATAGTAGCCATGTCGCGCTCCTAGAGCCTTATTCGGAGCAGGCTCCGCTGGCCCTACGCCGCCTTCTTCCCCTTGGCCCGTATCTTCGCCCATCTCGCCCGCTGAAACGCTGCGATCTTTCTTCGGGCGGACGCCGACATTATGTGCTTTGCAGGAACGGAGGTTGTTTTCGCCGCGCTCGCTATCGGCTTCGATGCCTGCCGCGCTTTCGCCCACCTCGCTTTTTGAGCCAGCGCCATTTTCCGCCGCGAAGCCGCCGATAATATTCGCTTCGGTTGGCTTGCGTTGCGGGCTGTTCCCGAACCGTTCAACGATTCAATCACCGAAATCGCTTGGTCTAGCTTTTCTACCTGCAACTGTGCCGTTCGGTGCTCAGCACGAAGCTCCTGAAGCGCATTCTCTAGATTTGCCATAATCCCCCTCAAGATTTACAGCGACAGACATTGTATAAGATTTGGAGAACTTCGCCGTTAACTCCCATCCTACATACTTATCTTTTGTTGTGCCTTGTTGTGCTTTCCAGTACCGATCCACCGACCAGCGATTCCTCTCGCTATACGTCAGTAAGATAAAGTACAGCAGCACGTAGATGAGTTGCGCTCCGGCGACATCCCAATTTTGAGCCAAGCAAGTCCCGATCTGTAACGCGAGCATCAGCAGGCTGCCCGCGATCAGCGCGACCGATGTCCACAGCCCAAGGATCATCAACAAACCCACTGTTCCCTCGCACCACGGCAGTTCGAAAGGCTTCCGAGTTCAAACGGACTGAAGGGCCCGAGTGGTTCTTGCCCGACGATGGTCACGACAGGTTTTGTTTCTTTGAACATACGTTCTCCTTTGGCTTCTGAGCTTTTTCTTTCTTGAAGTGGATGCCCCTTCCCGGATTTATTTCAAGGCAAAGTCAGCATCGTACTGTCGGATCACCTCGTAGCACTCGCATGCAGAGTCTTCAAGTTTCTTGCGGTTCACGATCTTCACTGCACCACGGGTGTACTCGATGAGCTTTTTCCTCTGTAAAACACCCGCTGCTACGCTGACGCTAGGCCTATCTGTGCCTAGCATGGTTGCGAGAAAGTCGTGAGTGATGGGCAGCGCCTCCGAATCCACTCTGTCCTGAACCATTGGCAACCATCGCGCAAGGCGCTGCTCAACATCGTGCAGCCGATTACACGCGGCGGTTTGCGCAACCTGCATTCCCTGGACCACTGCATAGCGGCTCAAGATCAATTGCAAGTGTGAAGCGGATTCCAAAATCTTTTGTAAAGCCCCGACCGCTACTCGAAACCCATCCCCAGTGATTTGTACCACCGCTTGAAGCGTGCTCCGGTTCAGGCCAACAGCCGCCGGTATTCCCGTAAAACCCTTCTTGCCGACGATGCCGGCTTCAGCGGTCCCCCCATCTTTCATTACGACTACCAGAGAAATCAACCCTCGATTCGGGAAATAAGCAAATTCCAGCCTTCCGGCCTCGTGAAGGATACGATGGTTTGGCAAGCTGATGTATTCGAGATGAGGACGAAGTGAGTTGTAGTCGCTATCGGAGGTTGATAGAAGTATCTGGTTACTGACCGGTTTCCCTGCGGTATTCGTCCGCTTGCCAGACTGCACCGGGTGCCTTTCCTTTCCACAAATTATCCTTTGGGTAGTGGTGGGTTGCGCCTAATTGCCGAGCAAGGACCTAAGCTCGTTTCCTCTGGATAACGCTCCCAGCCTGAGAATTCTGACTGCGCCCAACTTCTAACGCGCAGCAAAGCTTTGCAACCAGGATCATCAGCTTCGCTGGGTCCGTTTCGTTACTAACCTGTTCTGCAATGGATCGCCAACCTCCGCTCCAAGGTGCGCGGCCATAGCGGATTCCCCTCTCACAACTCCACAAGTTACTTTGGATTCAAAACCGAGTCTGAGCAATAAAGCACATCAAGCAGGGACACATGACGCGGAAAGTTCCCCAGGTGGTAGAGCGACATTGGCACACCGCCCCAGATGGCCCAAAAAGCCAGCTCACTTAAGCGGTTCCACGAGTTCAACCGATGCCCCGAAATCGGGTGCGCGCCCGCAGCAGAATCTTTCCGTTTATGTGTGTAGGATGCCCGACAGACCATCCAAATTGGCGCACTTAAAATCCCCTCACTCTCGTATGCGTCTTACGTCACGCTCAGACTGGTTTCGGTCTTTCAACTGGAATCAGGAAGTACCTCCGCGAAAGGAGCCGTTAATGGCGGCCCGGAACATTTCGTTTCTTGACAGCAAGCGGGTACTCATTGGCCCGCAGCGACAGAGGCGGCCATGAGCCGGAAGATGGTATGGATTGATGGGCAGCGTTTTCGGGGTTTTGGTTGCTCCGAATGCGGCTGGCGGTTCAAACCTTCTGGAACGCCCACCGGCACATCCTTCGCTGAAATGCTGCGCAACTTCGAGTTGCAGCGGGACAGGGAATTTGCGTCCCATGTTTGCGGTGATCACTCCAAAGAAGTTAGGTAGTACCAGCCCGGCACATGCGCCGGCCGCTTCTCGGGATTGCGCTGGAATGAGGGCCGAGTCCGAAGTTTGAATTCAATGGGCAGCAGAATCCGGTTAAGAATCGCCTGGGACGCTTATTACTGCTTCGTTTTAGCTGGCGCGAAATCGAGGACCACGCGTGACGGCACATCGCCGTGCTCAAGGCGGTCAAAGATTTGATTGATCGAAGAAAGCGGCTGCAACTCGATATCGGCTTTGACTTTGCCTCCGACAGCGAAGGCGAGGGCTTCGGCCATATCCTGACGGCTGCCGACGAACGAACCGCGGATGGTTATGCAGTTCGCCACCACATCGAAGAGCGGAACTGGGAATTCGCCTGGTGGCAGCCCGACCAGTATGCAAGTGCCACGCTTCCGAGTCATGCCAACGCCTTGCTTGAATGCGATGAGCGAAGGCGCGGTAATCAGAACGCCATGAGCTCCGCCGCCGGTCGCCTTCTTCACGGCGCCTGCCGGGTCTCCAGTCTTGGCGTTGATAACGAAATCGGCACCAAGGCGCGTGGCATGGGCCAGCTTGCCGTCATCGATGTCGATTGCGCAGACGAGTAGCCCCATGGCCTTCGCATATTGGATGGCCAGGTGTCCGAGCCCCCCAGCACCAGAAATAGCGATCCATTCCCCAGGCCGTGACTCGGTTTGCTTAATCCCCTTGTAGGTCGTGATTCCAGCGCAGATCAACGGCGCGGCTTCCGCAGCCGTAAGGCCGGTAGGTATATGCGCAACAAAATTCGGATCAGCGAGGAGGTATTCGGCAAAACCGCCATTCTTGGTGTAGCCGCCGAACTGCGCCTGAGCGCACACCGTTTCCCAGCCAGTTAAGCAGTACTCGCAGTGACCACACGCCGAATAGAGCCAAGGCACCCCAACGCGGTCGCCTTCCTTCACAATTGTCACACCGGCTCCAACGGCAGCGACAAGACCGATAGCCTCATGCCCAGGAATGAACGGGAGTGTGGGCTTCACGGGCCAATCGCCATGGGCGGCATGGAGATCGGTGTGGCACACGCCGCACGCCTCGGTTTTCACCAGGATTTGGCCTGCTCCCGGAGAGGGAACGTCCCACTCCAGCAGCTCCAACGGTTTTCCAAATTGCTCGACAACCGCAGCGTGCATCTTGGGTGGCATGGACATCTCCTCCTTAAGTTCTTTGTCCCTGGGATTCGAGCTTAACAACGGACTTCTCGTTCTTCTGAGCAAGAGTGCTCACTCTCGCCTAGCCCTTCTGGTGTACCGTGTCGAAAGGGGTATATGAATCACAATGAGTCACTGCGGAAACTTGAACGCCCGATGGGGAAACAATACGAAAGACGCCCATGATGCGGCTACTGAACTTGAGGCTCTGATTTCGGTTCTACCGAGTTAGAAATCTCGTCCGCAGGACTCAAGATAAACATTCGCGATCCATTCATGATCCACGAGCTGTTTCCACCGGTTACCGAAACCGCTTTTTGGAGCCATCCGTGTCGCGTAGTTTCAGTAAACTTACCGTAAGCTGTGACCTTTCACGGCGGTGGCCTGCGGCTCATCGTGATTCAGGCGTGACCACGGTTTTCAAAAGGACGCTACAGCAGTGATGGACAAAGAGATGCAGCCAACTGTTACCGCCCGGTTGGAGCGATTAAGGGAGACGACGTTGGAAACACTGACGGAGTCGAGCTTGGAGGGTGGGGCGGCCGGGGCGGTTCGAGGCAACTGATTCCGGATCAGCCGACGGCCATCCAATCCGCCTGGCTGCGGTGGTTGATTATTTCGAGAGCCCACTCTTTTACTTACCCCATACAGCGGCGTGGTGAACAGAAACGGTAGAGCGCAGCCTTTTCAGGGCTAGAATTAACAGTGATTGCAAGTACTTAGAGGTGCCTCCCGGCGCTGTAAGTCACTGATGTTTACGGTGGGCAAAGCCGACTGCCGGTAAAACTGCCGGTAAGTTTTGTTCACCTTGTGTTCTTCTTGGCAAGGAGTCCGCATACGCAGTGCCGATCGTGATCCGCCGCATGGCTACCGCCGTGAAAGAACGGCCCATACACGACTCTAAAGGACTTACAAGAGGCGGGCGACCTCTAAGTCGTTGGAAATTCCCGGTAGCGGGAGCAGAACCGTAGCGTAATCCGTAGTGCGGTGCAGCCGAGATAAGCGCCGGATCCAAGCACTGTGACAATCGCGCATATCGCGAGTTTCGGCCACGAATTCTGGAAACTGGAGATTCAATTAATTGAAGGTGGGTACTGGCAAGAGGAGATGATTGGCTCTGCACAGTCGAATTCTTGCCCAGCGATAATCCCGAAGGTCGATTGTTTTGCCGCAGCCGCATTCGGTCGATCTGCGTCGTTGCGGGGAGGGATTTGTTCCCAGCCGCTCATTGGTTTCTCTGAATTTACTGATTCTACGATGGTCCGGAATGCCAAGAATGGCTACAAAGGCAAGTTCTTCATTCAGTTCTCATTCAGTTTTCGTTGTTGTAGAGCCCCGCAGGGCTCTGGCACTAAGCATCCAGTTCCGCTCTGCAGCCAGAATTACGAGGACAAACGACGGTGTATGGGCAGGCTTACCGCGGGCCGTCTGCTTGATGTTGAGCTAACTCCGTAGAGGGTGCTGCGATATTAGCTGATTTGCCGTCGCGAGTCCCTAGCCCTATCAACATCGGCATGTCTTTCGGATAGACCACATCGCGTCCTCGCGCCAGAAAATGATAATAGATCGACAATGCCGCTCCATACGATCCAAACCCGGCCGACACAACGCGGGAATGCGCAGCAATTCCCACAACCATCCCTACCAACTTAAATCCCGATGCACCACTTACCGCACCGCCTCCCGCTTCGCCCACGCTCTGGCCCCCCTGTCCCGCATCGCGATCCGGAGAAGCTTGCGAAGCCGCCAGCATAACTTGAATTCCGGTAATCAAATATCTTGTTCGCGGAGTGGTCACCTGCGCCCCACCCTCATTGTCAAGCTTCAAGTGTTCACCCTTAGCGACCGCCACGCCCTCCAAAGTTGTCTCAACTTTCTGCTCGATTCCATTCGGTGGCGCAACCTCGTGAAACAGAATTCGTAATTGTCCGTTGCGTCCCATTCGCCGCGCTGGCTGCGCCTGTAGCACTGAGCCCTTAATCACGCTTCCTTCAGGAAGAATAAGGTGATCCGAGACGACCAGCGGCTCGGTGATAAGCGCCTCCACCATGTCTCCCTGTTTTGCGGTCGACGAACTCAGAGCTGTCACCAGCCGCGCATGCACCACGCTCCCGTTAGGGGGCGGCGATCCAATTTCCGTAAACCTCTCAAGTTTCACCGCCTCAGTCCCAAAATCCAGAGGTTGCAACAAATCCGCATTGAAGCTCGTCCCCGCATCAATGTATTGCGGATGCACCGGCAACTGCGCCAGCACGATTCTCTTTAGCTTGTGCATCTTTCCCGGTTCGTGGATCTGATTCTGTAAATCGTTCCACTTCTGGTGAATCGCCTGGCGCGTTGCACTCACCTGTTTGGAAGCCGCATCCTGCACCTTGTTTTTCTGTTCTGGCTTCTCCTTCGACGACACAAACCGCAGCACTCCGTCCGGAGCCGGCGAAGCCACCGTTTGCAGTGGCACCCGCCGCCCATCCCCCATGACCAGCTCATCGAACTGCACATGCACCTTCCGCGCTGGAGAAAAATTCCCATTTGCCGCCTGCATCGTTCGTACCATCTTCGGTACCGAATCGATCGCCGAAACTTTCCCGTCCACTACCGTTCCGACCGGAATCAGCAGCTTGTCAAACGCATACACTGGCTCCGTTGTCCTGCATTGGATTGCCTGACCCACTTTCCGTATCCGTACCTCCGAGTCAATCGCCACCTTGATGGGAGTGCCAGCCCCAACGCCCATCGGTATCGGTATCGGCGCAGTGTCCGCGCTTTCTGACACCTTCTGCGAGGC
Organism: Acidobacteriaceae bacterium; assembly: GCA_003132445.1. Lineage (GTDB taxonomy): Bacteria > Acidobacteriota > Terriglobia > Terriglobales > Acidobacteriaceae > Sulfotelmatobacter. The sequence goes on from PKXU01000193.1 coordinate 7,620, forward strand.
AGGCATCTCCTCGTTCTGCTGCTGTGTTGCCGCCGGAGGCCGCTGCTTCAACGTCTGCGCGACACTCACGGCACTACACAACCCAGCCGTCAGCACAGTCAGCTCGAATACAATCCGTCGCATTGTAATAACTCCCGATTGTTCTGCGCTGGGAAAGAGACAGTCCTTCAAGGTCTGCGTGAACCGCAGCCTATTGTGAATACCAGATGACCAGAGAAGCGAAAGAACCGTGTCTACTATGAAGCTCCAAAGACGGAGAATGGTTGCAACTCCGACGGTGGTATCGAGGAAATCGTAAGCGTAGACGGGAGTGGAAAGGGGAAAATGGTTCAGGATGAACAAACTGTCATCTTCTCGAAAGGGAGCGGTAATGTTCCGGTCGTATCGTAAAAGTGGGTTGCCCGTCGTGGTGCGACACACCCGCATCGCTCTGAACTCGGCTTTAATATGTCCTTGTGCGCGCTCGATAAAGATTGGGGTGGCCTGTCGATCTTGCTATTCTCGGGTATTTTGCAATCGACGGCCGCCTCGCAGGAACTGCCGGACGCTCCATCAGCGGTTACGGGTACGAGCTTTTGCGCTGCTGGAGACTCGACTACTTCCGCCGATCCGTAGCAATCGTCTGCCCCGGCAACACTTCCCCTCCGATGTTGTAGTGGGAAGCACACTTGGGTACTTGATCGGACGCCACATCTTCCATGCTCATTGCAAGGCTGGTCTCAGTGCGGTATACAGTGCGAAATAGTTGAGGAAAACACGGTCTCGATTTCTAGAAAGCGCGAGGTGACTGATGTTGAGGAATAGATTTGGCAATCGGCCTGGTGCTCTCCCTTGTGTCCTAGCTATTTGGTTGCTCCTTCAACTCGTACCTTCACTGATCGCTCAGACGGCCGGAATGGGAGTGCTGACGGGCAGGGTCGTGGATTCGTCCGGTAATCCGGTTGCGAACGCCACCGTGACGGTGACGAGCGTGGACAACGGCCAGGCACGAAGCGCCACGACGGGGACGGATGGCTCTTATAGATTCGACGATCTGCCGCTGGGGAATTATCGGATGAAGCTTGAGGCCGCCGGTTTCCAGACTTTGGAGATTCCGTCCGCAACTGTCGATGGAACTAAGCCGGTAGTTGTGGATGAGAAGCTGCAGGCCAGCGCGCCAACCACCACCAAACCAAACCTAGAGCAACAGGATAATCTGCCGAACGCACCATCCAGCAGTACAGCGCCTTCGCTTTCGGATTTGGGCCTTACTCCAGAACAGACTCAAGGAAACCCCCGAGAGCAAGCGTTGCTGGATAAACGGACGCACATGCTGAAGATCCATCAACGGATGGGTTTGATCACGACGATACCGCTCGTTGCGACGGTGATCCTCGGTCCTGGCGCTGGCGGCAAAAGTGAAGGCACGGCTGCTCGCGATTTACACGTGGCGCTAGGCGGCCTGACCGGCGATTTGT
>PKXU01000036.1 GCA_003132445.1 Acidobacteriaceae bacterium
CTTTTGAAGTGATCACTGAGGAAGCATTAGAGGAAACACACGGTTGACAGCAAACGTCAGAGGAAGCACAGGGTTGAAGGGTCGAGTCCGCAGCCAGCGTTAAAACGCGGTGGTGGTCTAAGGGGACTCACTTTCCATAAGTCAAGTAGTCAAGTGCCGACACAAGAATGATATTGCTGCGCTACATAGATATCCTCCCTCAAAGCTAATACCCACGCGGTTTATTGTGACGCCAAAAAAGCCGCGACGGCCCGGATTTGCTCTCCGTCGAGTTGCTTCGCGATGGAGGTCATTTCGGAGGCGGGTGCGCGATCCCCGGCGCGAAAGCGCAGTAACTGGTTGGCCAGGTAACTGCTGTTCTGGCCTGCAATACGAGGAGCTGTACCTCCAACACCATTCGTTCCGTGACAGCTATCGCATTTGTGCGCTTTGAAGATCGCTTCCCCATTTAACTTCGACGGTTCGGCTTTTGCGTCTGGTTCCGCCTGAGCTGGCACAGTTGACGACGACCCGGAAGGTGCCGCTGCAGAGCCGGCCGAAGTTCCTCCGAGGCTGCTCAGGTACGAAACCAGAGCTGTCATATCGGCGGCGTTCAAAGTCAGAGGGACCATGCCTGCAGCTTTCATGTTGGCCCTCGGTGCCTTCAGAAGTGCTGTCAATTGAGCAGGCGGATATTGAGTGGTGATATGAGTCAGCGATGGCCCAATGGCGCCGCCTCCGCTCTCTCCGTGGCATCCACTGCAACCGTGAGAATCGAAAATGCCCTTCCCCTGTGCCACGGTTGGATCTTCCGAGGTTGACGCAACACCCCCAGAAGGCGACGGTGCCGAATACGGTTTAAAGGCGGAATAAAAGTACGCATGTTCTTGTTGGTCCTGTTCAGCGAGCTGAGCTGCAACGGGGGCGTCGCGGGAATCTTCAAGACGACTCGCCATGCCGAGCCATAGTAAACCGACCAATACAATGAGGACGCCGCCGACGGGAATAGGTCTCCGCCACGGGCGGCGTTCGAGCCCGCGGTCCATGAACGGAAGCAAGAAAACCAGTCCGATCAGACTTACGGGGATAATGAAAGCGCCGATGACCGTGCTCCACCCCTTCCAATACTTCAGCCACTGGAACATCGGCAGGAAATACCACTCCGGGCGAGGTATAAAGCGGGTATTTGCAGGATCCGCTTCGGATCCCAGCATTACAGGAACAAAGTGTGCCAGCATGCCCAGAACACCCATCACAACCAGCACAAAGGTCATGTCAATTAGAACTTGCTTGGGATAAAAGGCCTCTGTGGGCAACTTTGGCTTGACGGGATCCTCGGTCACCGGGCCCGCGGCTCCCGCTTTCCGAAACAGGAAAATGTGGATGGCTATACCAGAAAAGATGAGGCCTGGAATGATGAGAACGTGAAGAACGTAAAAACGAGAGAGCGTCAAAGCTCCCAGCATCGCGCCGCCCTGCAATAGCAGCCTGAGGCGGTTGCCAATGAATGGCACCTCCCCAACAATGTCCGTGCCGACGCCGCCGGCGGCATACGCACTCTGATCCCAGGACAAGAAATATCCGGTAAAAGCCATCCCCAACACAAGAAGCGCGAGAGCGCAGCCGGCAATCCACAGGAGCTCGCGTTTCCCTTTGTAGGACCCGTAGAGAAGCGTCTGCAAGAAATGCAGAAGTAGAACCACGAGCATGGCTGTGGAACCATAAGAATGCAGACTTCGTAGAAAAGATCCTGCCGCCACTTCCTTAACGATGTAGGCCACGCTCACATGAGCGTTCAAAGGAGAAGGGACGTAGTACAGCGCCAGGCATAGGCCGGTGACAATCTGCGAAAGGAAAATGAAGAGAAGCGCAGATCCGAAAACATAGGCGAAGCGCGCGCCGCCAGGGACAGGTTCATCCAGGGAGTTGCGAAGTACCTTGTCGGCTCCAGTGCGTCTGTCTATCCATTTCCACAGGCGACCAGGCAGACTTGGCTTGTTTTGACTCTTTTCGGAGTTCGCATCCGGCACAGACGACGTACCCTCGCCATTCAACTGATCACCTCTTTGTAGGGCACGTCGGGACGGAAATATTGGTACTTCACCATCAGGTTGCCGCCTGACACTTTGGTTTCCAGCGAATCGAGCGAGCGCCGCGGTGGCCCTGAGATATGCGTTCCGTCCGCAGAATAGGCGCCCCCATGGCATGGACATACAAATTCGTTTCGGCCTGGATCCCAGGGGACAGTACAGCCGAGATGGGTACAAATGGCGGACAATGCCTTGAGCTTGCCACCCTCCTTGATGATGTAGACGATCGGTTGACTGGCTACCTCCCGCCAACCATCGCGCTGCTTGAGGTCGAGCGTCCGGCGCAGTGGCGTTTGGAGGTCGGAAACACTTGCGACTGAGCCAACTTCCGCCCAGTCGGAATCCTCGGCGTCAGCTGTCAATGGATAGAAGATGTAGCGCAGGACGGGAACCGCCAGTAAGGCGCCAACAAACGTCGACGCCAACCCCAGCAGTACACCAAGAAAAGATCGCCGGGAGCCATCCGACGGAACTAGGTGGCGTTCATGATCGTGTGATTCCATTAAGGGCCTACCCTCTCATCTCGTACTCTCAGGCGCGGGATTGGCGGAGTGCCCGGGAGCGGGCTTTGGCTTTTGGGACGAGTACCACGCGGCTGCCGCCTTGGCTTCTTGCGGAGTTGCGGCGTGAGCTATCCCAACCATGTTGGCCAATGCCTCCGGGCTGCTACCGGCAGCTATTTTCTTGGCCGCAGCGGGATTGAAGAGCCGATAAAGTAGTTCGTCAGATGGCGGGGCGGGCGCTGCCCGAAAGGCCGCAATCCTCTGTTCGATGTATGACGCGTCGAGCCCGGCAAGGCGCGGAAACTCCGGCAATTGAGCGTTGCCGTTGACTTCATGGCAGCCGGAACAGTTCCAGGTGACAATTCGAGGCGGCGTGCTCCGGTTTTTTTGCGCCGAAGCTAGCGGAGAAATCGCGAGCAGTGCGATGACGCCGCCAATGACCGAAGCTGCGAACCTATTGCGGGTGTTCATTTCTGAGCTCCTTTTTCTCCCCATCAGAACGCCATGAACAAGCTCAACCCCAGCGTATTGTTGTCGCCCGGAGTCCGACCCATCCCATCGATGTTGCTCGTGAGGCCATTGAATTTGTAGAAGCCGTTGTACTGCATGGTGAGCTTCAGGTTCTGCGTAAGGTTGCGGTCGAGTTCCAGCGTGTAGCCGGTGGTGTTGGGCGAGGCGGTAAGTTGGCTGCCGGACGGTGAAGTGACGGCATAGAGAGCCGCGTTGTTACTGCCGTTGTTGACGAAGAAGCCAGCGTTGAAGATCCAACGATCGTGAAGGGTATAGGTGCCATTCAGGTTTAGTGACTGTATGTTCCCGTTCGGGGTTGATGAAGCCCCTTGCGGGAAGCCGGCGTTCCACGACTGGTTCTCATAGAGGTAGCTGAAACGCACGGACGCTTTATTACTGTCGCCTAGATACTCATATTGCGAATCGAATCCGTAGTCCGTGAAGGTATTGGTGGGGCCTGTGGGCGCAGCACTGTTGGGATAGACGGTGGAGTGCATGCCGGAAGTGCCCACCATCAGAACGTGAGGGCCATGCTGCTCGGTCCAGTAAACGCGCCAGTAGGGGTTGTAGCCATCGAGGTAGTTAGCTCCCCCGCCTGCAAAGGAAGTCCCTGCGCTCATCCACCGGAAGAAGTTGGTGGCGACGCGGTACATCGAGACTTCTGCATACACATGGCGATTCAAGAACGCATAGACACCGACGCTCGCCGCCTGCCCGCCCAGGCTGCTGATCATGGGGCTTGCTGGTCCGCTCAGCGCCTGTGGCGACGTATAAAAGGGATAACCCCAGCTGGGCAGTGTATTCCAAACGTCCTGCACCGTGGGGGTGTTGTTGCTGTCGATTCCCACCAGAAGTTCCTGGCCACCGGGATGAAAGAAGTGAACGGCTCGGACATCAGCGGGCCCCCCTGATCCCTTCCAGCCGGGGAAAGTGTTGCCCACTGTGTACTCGTAGAAGACGCCAAGAAAGTCGGTCAGCTTGGTGCCGACTTCGCCCGTGAATTCATACGCCGAAACTGATCCGTTCGGCGAAACCACAGGTTGTCCTTGCGAATTGTTAGGCTGGCTCGCCCAGGTTGCGCCGAACTGCCCGAACATCCCGACGGGCACATAATTAAGACCGATGCCCTTGTCACCAAAGAGCGATTTTCCCGCCGTGTACCCGGAGAGCTTGAAGAATCGTCCCCACGGCGTAAGCTGCGGCCAATTACCACCGACATGACAACTCGAACACCGCTGGCCAGTTTGACGCGCAAACGACGGAAGAGCGTGTGCGTCGGGAGACACACTCACTATGAACCCCAGCAGAATCAGACTGCTTGTTAGCCAGGCCAACCTGGTTTTCATGTGTGTCGTCTCCTCAGGTGGTCGTTGGATCAGTAGCAATAAAGGGGCAAGTAACCCGTGTTTGAATCGCTGGCACGTTGCGAAAACAAAAATGTCATTCTCTCAAGAAACTAAATTGAAAACTGAGCAAAAGCGAACACTCTCAGTTTTTGACTAGGAAATCCAGATGCTCTCGCGATCAAGGTCCACGTCACGGGATGCAGCGTCGCAGGCGGTTTCCTGAGGACGACACGATAGACCTCTCCCATGCCGCCAGCGCCCAGCGAAGACTGGATTTCGTAGGGGCCGAGTTTCGTGCCAGAGGTTAAGAGCTATCCGTGGGCGTAACTATAGCCTGTGCATCACGTTACGCGCGGATGCGACGGTTCTGGGAGTGTTGTCGGCAAACAGGAAACTACGTTTTTGGTCGCAAAATCACTTCACGCTAATACCCAGGTCGCTTGAGTCTATGAATGCCGGGCGACCCACACAGCGGGAGTAAGGTCTGGAAGGCGCTGGATCGGAAGATCGGCAAGCCCGGGGAGAATCGTGGAAAAGAAATCGCGCGCCGGGACTTGCAGCCGACGGCANNNNGGTTAGTACTTAGCTCTAATTCAGGATACTCCAAGAAGCGGGTGAGCTTCTTCCACAGTGTGAGCGCGTATTGGCAGGCCTTGCTAAGTGCGCTGGAAGGCAAAGCAGCAGACTGCGCTGCTTCGATCTTGCTACGAATATTGTCGAGAACAGGTCTCGCTGTTTCCTGACGTCGGATAAGGCGCTCCGCAGTAGTCAGCGTTTTGCGGCGAGCTTCTGCATCGACGGCAAACAGTTCGTCCATCTGAGCCACAATCGGGGTTGCAACCGGATCTCGGGGATTTAGTTGCACTGCTTCGAAAAACTGTCTTCTTGCATGAGACCAACAAGCGGCATGTACCATTCTCGGCCCACCGATTTGGTCATACGCTGCATAGCCGTCGGTTTGGAGAATGCCTTCGAACTGTCCCAGGAACCGCTTCGGCCCATCGCGCCCGCGACCCAAGCGGAAATCGAACACCACGCTTCCTCCGGGGCGACTGTATTGCCAGAGGTATGCTTGGTGGTTCTTACCTCGGCCCTCTCGTGTCTGCACATCGACTGGGGTTTCATCCGCCTGAATGTAACTTCCGCTGATCAATTCTCGCCTCATCGCGGCGACTATAGGAACTAGCAACTCGCCGACTTTGAGGACCCACCCGTCCAGCGTCGCTCGGCTGATTTCCAAGCCAATGTCCCTTTCCAGAATCATGCTCTGCCGATGCAGGGGCGTGTGATTGCAATATTTGCTGACGACCGTGTCAATGATGATCCGGTCACTCGCCAGGCACTTCTCGATGATCCGTGGCGGCAGGGGCGCTGAGACGACGCCGAGATCCGCACACGACCGGCAAGCCCGTTTCTCGCGTTTCGTGACCAGTACGAAGTACTTCGCCGGTTCCACATCCAGTTGGGAACTCTCCTCGTAGCCGATCACCACTGTTTCTTTTCCGCAGCGTTTGCATACGCGCTGATCTAATGCGCAGGGCAGAATGCGCTCGACGCGAGGAAGATTCGCTGGCAACTCCTGGCGACCCGGAAGCTTGACGGATTTCTTGGTCGAGCGATGCGCTGGCGCGTGCTCGCTCTCCGCCTGCTCGATCATTTCACTGACGACAGGCTCGAGCTCGAACAATTGCATTTGCGTCTGCGAAAGTTTTTCTCCGCCCGCACCATATTTCTCGATCCGCAGCAGCCGCAGTCGCTCTTCCAGCACACGAATCCGCAGCTCCGCGTACTGTAGCTTGATTAGCCTTCCTTCGACTGGGCACCTGAAGGAAGTTCGTTGCCGACATAAGGTGAATTGACCCGCTCATGCGGGAGGACTAGACTTCGTCCCGGAGGTATTCCATGCGCTGTTTACTCAAGGTTTCAATCCCCGTGGTAACGGGCAATGCCACGATCAGCGACGGCAGCTTGGGCACGACCATCGAATCCATTCTCGCTGATCTGAAGCCCGAGGCGGCCTATTTTGCCGCAGACA
>PKXU01000120.1 GCA_003132445.1 Acidobacteriaceae bacterium
GCAAAGCTGGCCAGCCGATGGTAGCCGAGAACGCTTGCCACGTGTGGTGATGTCAGAGAAATAATTTGGGAGGGCACGGTTTTAGGCCGTGCCATTCCACATTATCGCGGCTGATCCCAGCCGCGCAGGCGCGGCCACCAGCGCCGGACGTTTCGCAGATACAGTTCATATTCTGCTCCGAACTTCCCACGTAATGTCGGCTCCTCATAAAAAACGACGAACAGGTATACCGCGACAGCAACCGCTGCGACGGCTGCAATCAATCTTGGATTGGGATGCCCGAAGATGACCCACAGCCCGATCCACCCTGCCGCAAATCCCAAGTACATGGGATTGCGCACGTATCGATAGAAGCCGACCACCACCAATCGCTGCGGCGGAGCGACCGGGGCGGGCGTGCCGCGTCCCGTCCACCCGAAGTCCCACACGCAGCGCAGGGCAACTGCGAATCCCAACACGGAGGGAATTGCGGCCAGCCATCGCCAGTGTGCTGCCCCTGCCATTTCCACGGTGAAGCCGAGCCATCGCGGCAACAGCCAAAACCACAACCCGAAAAACGCCAGGCCTACGATGAGCGAGGCGACCACGGCCAGCCAGCGCTGGCCGTGGTTGATAGCTGGAGTTGGAACAGTAGGTGCATCCGTCATAAATACCTCCGCGCCCGAGGCGAGTTCACTAGCGGCTTACACTCCGGGGACGGCCAGAACGATTTTAGCTCCCACCGAATGGCACACATCGATCACATGTACGATATCCGCAAACGGCAACTGCCCATCGGCTTTGACCAGGATCACCTTCTCGGGGTGACTCTGGAAAAACTGCGTGAGCATGTTTTGCAGGTTAGCCCAGGGAATCTGCCGACTGTTGATGCTCAGGGTTGGCGTGTGCTGTCCTGAATTGCCGATGTGCACTTCGGTCGGCTGCGAGCCAGCCGGCGGGACAAGCAACACCTCCAACCCTTTCGGGGACGCCATGGTTCCTGCTTCTGAAGATCTCGATTCTGTGGACCCAGATTCTATGGGCCCAGATTCTATGCGCCCGGGTTGCGATGTCAGCAGGACTGGCGCGTCGAAGAGCGCGGTGTGCCCAGCCTGAAGAACTTTCTCCACATCAGCATAGGGCGCGCGAGCGTCGGCTTTGATGTAGAGCTTTTGTTCGCGGTTGCGCGGGCGGGCTTTCATCTCATCGGCCAACGCCGCTGGGCTTACCGGATCGATTCCGAAGTCAATGTCGCCGTCGGCGGTAACAGTGATGATCCAGGCATCCCGGTTATCAGCCTCCGGCATCGGCACGGCCCTGCTGGTAACGGGCATCTGTACGCTGATTCCTCTTTGCAGAGCTTGCACTGTGGCACCGGTTGCTGGGTTCATGCCCCCGGCGGAAGATGGAATGCTTGTAGCTAAGGCTGCTGCGACGAGACACACTTCGAGTATGCGATTCATATGTTCTTCTCCTTTCGAGCTATTCAGGTGAAAATCGTTAGGGTTTGGCTCCGCCGAGTGACGCGGTTGCGAGGGTTCCGCCGAGACCCATGGTCTCGACTGCCGACGAAGGCACGATCACCATAGAACCCTTTTCTTTGATGGCTTCGTAGAGCATGTTCATGGCGCGCAGGTGCAGAGCTACGGGGTTCTTCTCGTAAGAAGCCGCGGCCTGCACAAAGCTATCGGCAATTTCTTTTTCTGCCTGACCCAAAATGATTCGCGCCTGGCGTTCGCGTTCAGCTTGCGCCTGACGCGACATGGCGTCTTCCAGACCCTGTGGGATTTTGACGTCGCGAATTTCGACTGACTGCACGGTGATGCCCCAAGGATTTGTTTTTTCATCGAGGATACGCTGGAGTTCGCGGCCGAGAGTTTCGCGTTCGGTGATCATCTGCGCGAGTTCGTGGCGGCCGATCGATTCGCGCAACGCAGTTTGTGCGCTAAGCGTAATGGCCTCGATAAAGTTCTCGACTTCGAGAATGGATTTCTCGGCATTCCACACCATCCAGAAGACGATGGCATCGACGTTCACGGGAACCGTATCGCGCGTGAGTGTGGATTCGGCGGAGACGCTGGCGACGCGCACGCGCTGATCGACGTAGGGACTGAGCGTTTCGACTACCGGGATAATGTGGCACAAGCCGGGACCGCGCAAGCCGACGTAACGGCCGAGGCGCAGGACCGCGACCTTTTCCCACTGGCGCACGACTTTGATCGCGAACAGAAAGTAAACGCCGACCAGGGCTCCGAAAATTGCCGGGGCCGGATTGTGAATTGCCTGAGACACCGCGATGCCAATCACAATGCTGATAACGAAGAGCAAGAGGGCGATGCCACTGACTTCGTTTTTTCTAATTTTTGCCATGACGTCTATCTCCTTTTCGGCAACAAGTCACGCAGACGGTCAATCAGATCTTCGAGAGCGAATCCTGCGGCGCCGGCGCGAGCCGCGAATTCTCCGGCCATTTGGGTAAGCTGACGCTCCCGTTCAGGCGAATTTTTTTCCAATTTCCTTTTCGCGATGAATGTTCCCGTGCCTTGGTGAGTCTCCAGCAGGCCTCCGAGTTCGAGTTCGCGATAGGCCCGCATTACGGTATTGGGATTGATGGCGAGATCGACGGCGAGCTGGCGCACTGTGGGCAGCTGATCTCCAGCGGTCAGGGAACCGGAAGCGACCCCGCTGCGCACCTGATCGATCAGCTGGCGGTAAACGGGCATGCCGCTGTGAAGGTCGATTGCGAAGCGGAGCGCGTTGCCATTCCTTCCCATGCGTGTCAGTGTACTACAAGACTAGTACACTAAGTCAAGGGTTTTTTGAAGTAAGATTTCACGCATACGGCGAGGAAACGGAGAACGCTAGGAAGGTTCGCCTGGAGTCAAGGATTTTTTTCGCCTCGATGGGTTTCGTATTTGAGGGAACTTAACTCAGGGACTGAAGCCCTTATTTGTTTGGGCGATCTTGACGCGGCCCTAAAGGGCCGCTCTTCCACGGGCCGCTCTGTGCGAGCCGCTCTTCCACGAGCCGCTCTTCCACGAACGGCGCTTCCACGAACGGCGCTCCCGCGAACCGCTCTGCCGCGAGCGGCTCTTGCACTCTCACCCTTTCTCGCGGATGCACTGCTAATGTTTCGCGCCCTTGAAGCCTTTGCGGCGTTGTTCGCTGTAGCGGTGCAGCGCGTCGAGGATGATGGGATAGGCTTCCTGGGGAGGGCGTATCTCGTCGACTTCGACGGCTTTTCCTTCGAGCTGTTTGTAATCCTGGAAAAAGCGGCGCAGCATGAGCAGGCGATGAGGCGGCATTTCTGAGGCGTTGCGATAGGAATTGAATTCAGGATCCTCGGTGGCGACCGCGATGATTTTGTGATCCTGCTTACCTGCGTCGATCATCGTCATCAGGCCGATGGTGCGGGCGTGGATGATGGTCAGCGGGACGACCGGCTCCTGGCAGAGAACGAGCACATCGAGCGGGTCGTCGTCTTCGGCGAGAGATTGCGGAATGAAACCGTAATTTGCGGGATAGTAGACGGCGGAATAGAGGATGCGGTCGAGGCGGATCAGGCCGCTCGACTTATCCAGTTCGTATTTCACGCTCGAGCCGAAGGGAATTTCGATGACGCAATCGAACTCGTGCGGAAGTTTGTCGCCGGGAGTTACGTCGTGCCAAGGGTGGATCATAGGGAAAAGTGTTGGTTACGCAACCCTGCCATTCTAGCGGACATGGGCTGATTCAGCTTGAAACAGCCCCCCATTTTCCTTCGCGCCAATCGACGGCCTACCGCAGCGCTGAGAAATCTGTCGGACGCATGTACGTGGAGTCTACGCGATCGATCAGCTTGTCGGCGTGCTCCGATTTCACATACTTTTGAAATTCGGGATCGGCATGAAATTCGTCCCAATTTGTTTTCGCTTCCTCCCGGCTCGAGGCAGCCACGATGTAAATGAATGTGTTCGCCCACGCAGGGTCACCATTGGGTACCCAGTAACCGATGACGTTGAGATTGTGTTTCGCCTGTAGCTTCGAAGCGTCGCGAAAGCGCTCCTCGAGAGCCGGAACCTTGCCCGGCACAGTGTGATAGACGTTAAGCTCGAAGACGCGATTGCTGTGGGCCCTGACTTGATTCAACTGCATCAGGCGGGCCGTAATCACCGATCCAGCCGCAAAAGACGCCAGGGCGAGGCCGCAAACAAACCATGCTTTGAATGAGAGCCTCAGCACTCCTAGTTCTGATTTATGTTTCGTTTTCATTGGTTGAAGTCTCCTTTACGTTGTTGAGGACGCACCATCGGTTCCGGTCGACTATTTTGAAAAATTCCTCGTCAATCTTGCGAGAGACTGCTGCCATCTTATATTCGCTATCAAGTGCCGGAAAGCGCCGGAGTCGAGTCAGGGCCAGATTACGAAAGGTCGACTCCACGTCTTTGTGGGCGCCAATGACGTGGAAACTCGCTGACAGCCGCGCTCGGAGTCTTGCTTATGCCATCACTGACGAGTAGAGTTTAAATCTGGGGTGGCGCGCATTTCTATGTCGAAGCAGACTGAAACTTATTTGAAATTCGGTGGAGCGACGGCGCTGATTCTGCTGCTGCTTGGCTATCTGGCCTACACCGGTGTGCAGGACAGCAAGAGTTATT
>PKXU01000096.1 GCA_003132445.1 Acidobacteriaceae bacterium
AAACATTGGGAGTTTGGAGTTGACGAGGCCTGGCCCAAGGAGCACACATGTCCCGACTAGAACTTCTTGGAATGGACCAGATTCCAGAATTGAAGGCGGCTGGCGCCGTTGATGCTCTCGCATCTGACATCGAAGACCTGCTTCTTTATCAGGAAGCCGAAGGAATCGACGCCGAGACGGTTAGAGAACTTAACCGGGTCTTCCGCGTGCTCCGTAAAGCCGCAATTTTCTACCACGGCGAAGGCGAACACGGTCTGATTTATGAGGCGCCCGATTTCAAGTTTAGANNAATGCCGCTCAACAGCTACCTGATTGATGTTCCGATAAACGTCCTTCGCGGCCAATGTCACGTCGTTCTCGCTAAGGGGCGCTACGAGACGAGCGATTCGGAAATTATTAGGACCATCCACTCTTATCCAGGCGTCCGCTTTCTCGGTAGCAAGTCTGCGCCGGCAGTAGCGTTTGCCGGCGGCGAAGCACCTGGTGCACCCGTACCACCGGAGACGGTTGTCACTGGTTTCGGATTACAGATGCGGCAACGGCGACCGCAAGGTGGAAGAGTGGCCGACAGTGAATAATCCCCGCGGCACCGTCACGATCGAGCCGTTCACTTCCGCCGAAGACACCGCGACCTTCCTTTGCATTAGTCGGAGGCATCTGCTTGTGATGGCTCGCCGCGGAATGCCTGGCGCCTATGACATTGGGACTGGCACCACGCGTGGACTGTGGGTATTTCGTCTTTCAGAAGTTTCGCAGGCAATCACTGGCGGTGGTAGGATGGCTGCGGCAGTCCCCGCTGAATAGGAGAAGATATGGCCTACCAGCAGGGATGTTTAAGAAAAGTAAGCCGCAAGGCCGGGGAAGTCTGGTCGCTGCGGTACAGAACCACGAAGCCGGACGGGAGCCGCGTGGAAAACACTATTACAGTCGGGGCTGTTTCAGAATTTAAAACAGAGTCGGCTGCATGGCGCGAAGTCGATGCGCGCGGGTTGCGCTCAGAGATTAACGCCAAAGTGCAAACAGGGCGGAAGTCATTCGAGGCTCTTGCTGAGCATTACCTGGAAAAAGATTTTGGCAAGAATACTCAGGCGTCCGCAACCACAATACCTATAGTCCAACACTACGTTCGCGACTACCTCATTCCAAGGTGGAAAGGCGTAATCGCGGAGGACATTCCGCCAGTCGAAATTGAGGAGTGGCTGGCTTCACTAAACACCCGTGACGAGAACCCTCTTCTCCGCCCAACGATCTCCAAAATAAAGTGGATCATGGGTCGCGTGTACAGGGTCGGGCTGAAACATCAATTAATCTCGAAAAATCCGATGCAGGGAGTAGATAACGTTGACAGGTTTACGGCCAAGCATTCTTACGAGGCCATAAAGATAACGCCTGAGCAGACGTTAGCCATCCTGCAACAACTGAAGAACCCAATACACCGTGCATTGGTGTTGGTCTGCGCTGCGACAGCACTCCGCGCGTCGGAACTGCTGGCACTGCGTTGGTCAGACATTCTTTGGACGGAGAGCCGGATCAGGGTCTCAAAACGTTGGGCTAAAGGTGCGGACGGGGAAACGAAGACCGAGGCATCGGACGACTATGTTCCGTTGCACCCGCTATTGGCCAGCCACTTGAGAGAATGGAAACGTCAGACTCCGCATACGAAGGACGCAGATTTTGTGTTCCCGTCGTTGACTGAGAATGGCCGGATGCCTCTGTCGGCTTGCAGTTTCGTAAAGGATCGTTTGCGACCGGCTGCGAAAGCTGCTGGGGTGGCGATACCAGAGGGGAAGCGGTTCGGACTGCACAACCTTCGTCACAGCTTATCCAGTTGGCTGGTTACGAAGGCCAAGATTGACATCGGGACATCGCAGGCAATTCTGCGCCATTCCGACAGGGAGATGACGCTGCTTTACACGCAATCGGATCCCGCTGAAACATGCGCCGCCCAAGGCAGATACCTCGATGCACTGGGGATTTTGGAGGCATGTCCACAGGAGTCCGTGGCGTGATGTGGATTGGATTGTGGATTGGATTTTTCGAGCAATTCCTTCCAACCCGTTGAAAGACTTGGTGGACCTGGCCGGGATCGNNCCAGCTGCGCCACAGGCCCACTGTTGAGGACACGACTACGAGCTGTCCGTTGAGGACAACCTCAAGTATTCTCGCTGACCTCGCTCGTATAGTCAACGCGAGCGAATCCCTGCGGACTCTTCAATTCTTTGCGGAATGTTTCTTGAAGAACAGGCGCCAATACGAGTGGAAGCGCGTTCCCGGCTGCGCCAGCAGCGCTAGTCGCACAGTCAGCCCAATAACGATGCAAGCCACGATTATGGCCGCACGGACAAGCGAAGGTGGGATATACAGGGTGAAGTATAAAGACAAGAGGTTCGACATATGCACTAACCTGTCTGAGTCTACTCCGGCGGCGAGCTGCGCCGCTACCGATTTCTTCCGTGCTTTCCACAGCCCACTTCTGTCATAATTGATCGTGCACCCCACCTGCACCATTTTTCAAACACAATTTAAAGCGAGGAAGAGATGCCAGCGAAGTACATCTTTGTGACCGGCGGAGTTGTGTCTTCACTTGGTAAAGGATTGGCCGCGGCTTCCATCGGCTGCTTGCTGGAGAGCCGGGGGATGAAAGTCAACATCATGAAGTTCGATCCCTATCTCAACGTCGATCCCGGAACGATGTCGCCGTTTCAGCACGGCGAAGTTTTCGTAACCGACGACGGCGCCGAAACCGATCTTGACTTGGGACACTACGAACGCTTCACCCACGCCAAACTTTCTCGCGACAATAACTGGACGACCGGCCGACTCTACGAGCAGATCATCGCAAAGGAGCGGCGCGGAGATTACCTGGGAAAAACTGTGCAGGTGATTCCGCACGTGACCAACGAGATCAAGTCAGCAATGAAGAAAGTCGCGCAGGATGTGGACATCGCGATCGTAGAAATTGGTGGGACGGTTGGCGACATCGAGTCGCTGCCATTCATGGAAGCGATCCGGCAGATGCGGCAGGAACTGGGCCGTGAGCACACGTTGTTTGTGCATGTGACGCTGGTGCCATTCATTGCGGCGGCGCAGGAGCTCAAGACCAAGCCCACGCAACACTCCGTGAAAGAACTCTTAAGCATCGGAATTCAGCCAGACATTTTACTTTGCCGCACCGATCGCTTTCTCGCCAAAGACATCAAGTCGAAAATTGCGCTCTTCTGCAACGTTGCCGATGAGGCCGTAATCACTGCGAAAGACGTGGCTTCCGTGTATGAAGTGCCGCTCGTGTTTGCCAACGAGGGTGTCGACACATTGGTGCTGAAGTACCTGCACATGGAAGCGAAAGATCGCGACTTGTCGAAGTGGGAGGACATTGTGCATCGCGTCTACAATCCGAAAGACACGGTCACAATCGGCATTGTCGGCAAATACGTCGAGTATGAAGATTCATACAAGTCGCTCAAAGAAGCGCTGGTGCACGGCGCGCTGGCGCACAACCTGAAAGTGCAGATCAACTGGATTGAAGCTGAAGGCCTGGAATCGGCAAATGGCGACAAAAGTTACGAGGCGCAACTCGAAGGCTATGACGGAATTCTGGTTCCTGGTGGATTTGGCAAGCGCGGCATTGAAGGCATGCTGCTGGCGATACGGTACGCCCGCGAGAAAAAAGTTCCCTACTTTGGCATTTGTCTGGGCATGCAGACGGCGTGCATTGAATTTGCCCGCAACGTAGTGGGTCTGGAAGAAGCGAACTCGAGTGAGTTCGATCCGGCAACGCCGCACCGCGTGATTTACAAGCTGCGCGAGTTGCGCGGCGTCGAGGAACTAGGCGGCACGATGCGACTGGGAGCGTGGCCCTGCAAGATCGAACCGGGCACCCTGGCCCACACGATCTACGGAAAGCTTGAGATCAGCGAACGTCACCGCCATCGCTACGAATTCAATCGCGAGTACGAAGAACCCATGGTCGCGGCCGGATTGCGAATTTCGGGCTCGACGCCAGATGGCACTTACGTAGAGATGGTGGAACTTCCAGACCACCCGCATTTCATTGGTTGCCAGTTCCATCCCGAATTCAAGTCGAAACCTCTGGAGCCGCATCCGCTGTTCAGCACATTCGTAGGGGCGGCATACAGGCATGGATTGAAACGGCGCGCGGAAAAAGAGACTGAGGCTGTGGAGTTGTTCCATCGGCCGGAAAAAGTCGCACGGCGATAAAAAGGAAGTCACCGCCGAGGCCGCAGAGACCGCCGCGAAAGCAATACAAGCGACTTGAATCTTCTTAGAGTTTTCTCTGCGTTCTCTGCGCTCTCGGCGGTGAAATCGTTTGACTATCTCATTCCAAGTCGGCGACGTTCAGGTCGGATCCAGCGACCTGTTCCTCATCGCCGGCCCGTGCGTGATTGAGAGCGAAGAACACGCGATCCGCATGGCAGAGATCATCAAAGGCGTGACGCGAGCCCTCGAGTTTCCGTTCATTTTCAAAGCCAGTTATGACAAGGCGAACCGCACTTCCATCCGCAGCTTTCGCGGGCCAGGATTGAAGGAAGGTCTGCGCATTTTGAAAAAGATTAAAGTTGAACTCAATGTGCCAGTACTGACCGACGTGCATGAAACGGCAGACGTCGGCAAAGTCGCCGAAGTGGCCGATGTTTTGCAAATACCGGCATTTCTCAGCCGGCAAACCGATTTGGTTGTCGCCGCGGCACTGAGCGGACGCGCTGTGAATATAAAGAAGGGGCAATTCAATTCTCCCTGGGACATGCGGCATGCGGTGGAGAAGTGCCGCGATGCCGGCAACACGCAGGTCTTTCTCACCGAGCGCGGTGTCAGTTTTGGCTACAACAATTTGGTCGTCGATATGCGATCGCTCGCCATCATGCGCAAATTTGCTCCGGTGGTTTTCGATGCGACCCATTCGGTGCAATTGCCTTCGTCGCAGTCCGAGGGAAATGGCCCAGCAGTAAGTGGCGGCCAGCCCGAATTCATTCCGCTGCTGGCGCGAGCCGCCGTCGCGGCGGGCGTGGACGGGGTGTTCATGGAAGTTCATGATAATCCGAAAGAAGCGAAATCTGATGGCGCCAACGCGCTGGAGTCGACCAAGCTGCGCGGATTGTTGAAGGAATTGCTTGCCGTGAGGAAGGCGCTGGCCGAAAATCGGGCCACGCCCTAGCCATAAGTCTTTCCGATCTTTTCCAATTGCCATGAAGCACATCTCCGACTGGGCGTTGAACATAGCCGCTCTGCGAGGCGCGAGCTACGCGGATGTGCGCGTCATCTCGCAGCGTAGCCGCGCAATCACAACTAAGAACGGAAAGGTTGGCGGCGCGTCGGACACGGAGTCTGTCGGCATGAATGTGCGGGCAATCGCTGACGGGGCCTGGGGCTTCGCCGCGTCCGCTGACTTGGGACGTGGCGCTGTCGAGGCGACCGCAGCCCGGGCCGTCGAAATTGCTCGCGCTTCGGCGAGAGTGAAGCGCGAAAATGTTCGCCTGGCTCCGGAAAAGCCCGCGATTGCGGAATGGAGCACTCCCTACAAAGTTGATCCTTTCAGTATTCCCGTTGAGCAGAATATTGAACTTCTGCTGAAGGTTGATGCCGAGCTGCGCTCGGTCGCCGGAATTACGCTGGCGGAAACTAATCTGAACTTTAATCGTGAAGAGCAGTGGTTCGCATCCTCCGAGGGAGCAAACATTCATCAAACCAAGCTCTCGACGGGAGTTGGATATGCGGCGTATGCATTCGCCGGAAACGAGATTCAGAAACGCTCGTATCCTACTTCTTACGGGGGCCAATGGCAGAACAAAGGATATGAACTGATCGAGGAGTTGAAGTTAGTAGAGAATGCGCGCCGCATCGCCGAAGAGGCAGTAGCGCTGCACAAGGCCGATCAATGTCCAGAAGGAACGGTCGATATTATTCTCGACAGCTCGCAACTTGGCTTGCAGATTCACGAATCAGTGGGTCATCCAATCGAACTGGATCGCGTGCTGGGGATGGAAGCGAATTACGCGGGCACATCGTTTCTCACCATCGATAAATTGCGAAAGTTGCGCTACGGCAGCGAACTGGTGAACGTGGTCGCCGACGCGCGCCAGGAGCACGGTCCAGGACTCGGCACATTCGGCTTTGACGACGAAGGCGTGCGGGCACAATGCACGCCAATCATTACGGATGGACTCTTCACCGGATACCTCAGTTCGCGCGACACCGCGCACACCATCGGTGAAGATCGATCGGGTGGTACTGTGCGCGCCGAGGGATGGAATCGCCTGCCGATGATTCGAATGACCAACATCAGTTTGTTGCCTGGGAGAAAACCGCTGAGCCTGGAAGATCTGATTGCCGCTACCGACCACGGCATCTTGATGGAGACCAATCGCTCGTGGTCCATCGACGACAAGCGCTACAACTTTCAGTTCGGCTGCGAAATTGGCTGGGAGATCAAGAATGGCAAGCGTCTTCGCATGCTGAAGAATCCTTCGTACTCTGGCATTACGACCGAATTCTGGAACTCTCTGGATGCGATCTGCTCGCGCGATCACTGGACTCTATGGGGAACTCCGAATTGCGGCAAAGGCCAGCCGCAGCAGGTGATGGGCACAGGACACGGAGCCGCGCCTTCGCGCTTTCGGGCGATTAAGGTGGGGAGCGCGTTCAGGAGCGTGTGACATTTGTCACAGAGATTCTTGTGCAGAAAGACTAGCATTCGGCACTGCACTCGGCATTCAGCCAGTGAAAGGAGTTTGCTGCCATGAAGAACTTCAGGGATCTCAAGGTTTGGGAAAAGGCCCATGTCCTAGCCCTCGTTTCGTACGAGGCCACCAACGTATTTCCTAGACAGGAACTGTTTGGCTTATCAAGTCAGATTCGTCGGGCAGCGGTTTCAATCGCTGCGAATATTGCGGAAGGTTGCGGAAAGCGCGGTAACGGGGAGTTCCAGCGTTATCTGAATATCGCCAGCGGTTCCGCGAGCGAACTGGAATATCATTTCCTCTTGGCTCGCGATCTCCACTTCCTGGATGCCTCGGCCTATCAACGCCTGAACGCTGCTGTGGTGGAAGTTAAACGCATGCTTGCGGCGCTCGCTCGGAAGGTGGATTCGGAGCGTCTTGCAGTCTGAATGCTGACTGCTGAATGCTGAATGCTGACCCAGCAACAAGCCGGAGATATTTTCGACCGCATCAAGAAGCTTTCCTCCGCGGACGAGATCGAAGTTCTTTTCTCCGGCGAGCGATCCGCGCTCACTCGCTTCGCCAACAATACAATTCACCAGAATATCGCCGAAGAAAATCACGTCGTCTCGGTTCGAACAGCGTTTGGCACGAAAACGGCGCGGGCTTCTACCAACAGATTTGACGAAGAAAGTTTGCGGCAAGTTGTGCGGTCGGCTGAAAATCTGGCGCGCGTGCAACATCCTGATCCTGATCTACTGCCCATGCCGGATTCTCGCGAAGCTCGCGGGGCAACCGGGAACAGGACGGAACAGCCGCCGTCTCGATATTTCGAATCGACAGCTGCCACTTCCCCCGAACAGCGTGCCGATGGCGTCAAGAAAATTGTCACCATCGCCGACCGGCACGGCCTCACGACTGCTGGTACTTTTTCCAGCGGAGAGTCTTTCGAAGGAATTTTCAATTCCCGCGGTCTGAGCAACTGGCACACGCAAACGTCTTCTCAAATCTCCATCACCATGCTGGCAGCCGATTCTTCTGGCTGGCAGAAAGGGAGTTCGCCGGATGTGGCCCATCTGGATCCTCTTGCATTGGCTGAGACTGCGGCGCGGAAGGCCCTCGATTCAGCCCGCCCTCGCGAAATTCCGCCCGGAAAATACACGGTCATCCTCGAACCCGCCGCTGTGCTCGACATCGTTGGATTTATGTTCTGGGATTATTCCGGCATGGCGATTCTCGACCAGCGCTCGTTTCTCACGGGAAGAATCGGAACCAAACTCTTCGGCGACAACATCACCATCGTGGACGACGTGGCGCACCCGTTGCAATCCGGCTCTCCTTTTGATGGCGAGGGTGTGCAGCGGCAAAAGGTGTCTCTGGTGGAAAACGGAATCGTGAAGCAGGTCGTCTATGCTCGAGCCACAGCGGAAAGAATGAAGCGTTCGGAATTCAAAGATAACGTTGGCCCCATCGCCGCCACTGGCCACGGCTTCGCACTGCCCAACGAAATGGGTGAGATGCCACTGAACATCGTCTTCGCTTCCCCGCGCGATCCTCAAACCGTCAAACAGATGATCGCTTCCAGCGAACGCGCCGTGCTGGTAACGCGGCTGTGGTATATCCGTGAGGTCGAGCCTTTCGACAAAATGTTGACCGGGATGACGCGCGACGGAACATTTTATGTGGAGAATGGACGCGTGCAGGGTGGAGTGCGAAACTTCCGCTTTAACGAAAGTCTGATTCATATGCTGTCGAATGTTGAAGCGATGGGCGCGCCGGTGCGCGCCAGCGGAGAAGAATCTTTCGACATGGTGGTCCCTGCCATGAAAATCAATCAGTTCAACTTCACGGAAGTAACGAAGTTTTAGAGGCCACCCGCACTCGTCATCTGCGCGTTTCAGCCCCAGCGTTATTCTGACAATCCTCGGCCTTCCGCGATTGACCGGTTATTGCCCCGATTTCAACCCAAATTCAAAGGCTGGGGTAGGCTATCTCAGGCTCCCACCCAACTTTCGAAAATATCTTCTAATCCATTCAAAGAAAAGCATTTAACCCCATTTGTTCCATGACTTCGGTAACTTTGTTCGCTCGATTCTGCGGTGTACCCTGCCTGTGAGTTGGGATGGTAATCCGGAAAGCGGAAACGGGCGCTACCGGAAGGAAGGTTTCTCTCAGCGTGGCAGCCGAAGGCACAGCACCGATGACCGAGAAGCAGGCAAACCAAGGCCATTACGAAGACATGCAGAGCGCGGCGCGCTTTCCCTTGCATCTCTCGGCCTCGGTAACCGCACAGGGCAGCGCGTATTCGGCGGAGACAGAAAACATCTCAGCCAATGGCGTCCTGTTTGCCATGGACAACGATGTGGCCGTGGGCTCCCTGGTGGATTTCACGATTTTGCTGCCGGCGGAGATCGTAGGAGTGCGGCGCGATGTGCAGATTGATTGCCGCGGCCGCGTGGTGCGCAGCTTCGAGGACCGAGGCCGGCGCGCCGTAGGCGTGGTGATCGACGAATATCATTTCGAGCGAGCATAGAAACAAGGGGCTGAATGGCTACCATTCCGGTTAGCGTGGAAGAAAAACTCGGTACGGGCGAAAACGGCCAGTTCGTCCGAGTCATTCTGGCCGATACCCAGGCCATCTTCCGCGCCGGTTTGCGCAAGGTCTTCGCGCTCGAAGATGACATTCGCGTTGTGGGCCAGGCTGAAACGCTGGTACAAACGCAATCTGCGGTAGCAAAATTTTCCGCGGATGTGCTCATTTTCGAGGCGGCGCTTACCCCAAATCCAGTGGAAGCCATCATCAATTTGCTTCGCCAGCACCCCTCGCTGCGGATCGTAGTGGTGACTCCGGGTGCCGATGAAGATTTAACGCTGGAATTATTCCGCCGCGGCGCACACGGGATCGTGTCGCGGGAAGTAGAACCTGAACTCTTGGTGGAGTGTCTGCGCAAAGTGGCGGCCGGCGAGACTTGGCTCGATAGTCAGGGCGTGCGTTGGGTAATGGAGGCTTATCGCAACCAAAATAATCGGCCCGCCGGATCGCGCCCAAAGGTGCAACTGACGCCCAAGGAAATGCTGATTGTCTCCTGTGTAACCCAGGGGATGAAGAACAAGGAGATCGCGCTGCGCGTCGGTACCACGGAACAAGTAGTGAAAAATTACTTGCGCAAAGTGTACGACAAGCTGGGAGTAGCCGACCGTCTGGAACTGGCGCTGTATTGTCTCAATCATCATGTAGTCGACAATACGAAAGTGCCTCCGCTGCCAGTCTCCGCCGAGCCGACCAATCTCGCAAAGGCCGCAGCGGCGGGTGCCTCAGCCTCAACCGCAATTTCCGCCTCTAGCGCAATTACAGTCTCTGATCCAGCATCACAACCCAGTCCAGTGACTCCAGCGACCCCAGCGATTCCGGCGATTCCAGAAAAACTCTCTTAAGCTTCGACCTTTCGCATATTTCACCTTAAGGTTGCGGTTAGACGCCCCCCCCCCATAGAATTGAAAAGCATAAGCAACGCGTGGGAGCGCAACGTTCGCGGCGCAGTAGGGTGCATAGTCCTGGGTATGTAGTTCTTGATACGCAGTCCTGGAGTCGTTCCCTACCGAAAAATTCACGCCGGAGAGATGGCCGAGTGGCTGAAGGCGCACGCTTGGAAAGCGTGTTTACTCGAAAGGGTAACGTGGGTTCGAATCCCACTCTCTCCGCCAGCTTATTTTCAATAGGTTACGAGGGTCGCATAGTTTTAGCGTGCAATGGCGTGCAACGTGCATCCAATGTTGCATGGCCCTCAACCTCTATCGACGCCACCGCAAGGAATGTGAAGGCTCCCACCCCGAAGACACCCGCACCGGCCAGTTTGAAGAGGGACGGCGCGGCTGGAAAAAATGCGCCTGCCTGATCCACGTCTCCGGCACGCTTGGCGGGAGATTCAACCGCAGACAGACCGGCACCGCCGATTGGGACGAAGCCAAGTCCATTGTTACTTTGTTGCAACAGTCCGGCTCATGGGACGGCCAGGAAAAGATTGAAGCGCCGTTAACCCTGCCTTATACCAACCCCGAACGGATTAGCGTAATTCGTGCAATAGCCGCGTTTACAGCCGAGTTTGAGGAACACACGGCACCCAACACCCAACGAAACTATAAATTCGTCCTGAAGCAATTACGGGGCTTCTCAGACGCCAAGGGTTACGCCGCTATAGACCAGTGGACGCCGATTGATGTGCGCGAGTTTCGAGCGACATGGGGCGTATTGCCGAGCACAGCCGCCAAGAACATGAGCGTTGTCAAAGCCTTCTTTGAATTCTGTCACGCGAACGAATGGACGCCACGCAATCCGGCCCGCATGGTAAAGAACCAGCGCGGCCAGCATAACGACCCGCGCAGCGAACAGAAATTGCCGTTTTCCGATGAAGAACTCAAACGCATGTATGACGCTTGCGATAGCAAATACGGGAAACGCGAGATCCAATTTTCCAAAGCGACCAAAGAACGCAAAGCTCAAGGCCCCTATGCCCAACACCGCACCCGATGGAAAGGGCAGGACATCGCGGATTTTATTTCGGTGTCGGTATACACGGGCTTGCGTATTTCGGACGTGAGCACGTTTCACATTGACCGGATGAGGCCAGACGGCACCATTCAACTGAGGACCACCAAGGCGCACACGCACGTTTACACCTGGGTTCCCGAATGGTTGCAGCAACGCATCCGAACCCGCGCCCTTGAGACAGGGCCGTATATTTTCGGGGAGCACAGTACGAACGATATGAACGTCATCACCGATTTGTGGCGGCGCAAGCTGAATAAACTCTGGGAACTGTGCGGCCCGTGGAAGGACAAGCCGACGCCGCATCGTTTCCGTCATGCCTTCGCAAGAATTTTGCTTGAGCGCCCCGGCGTTACTGTGCGCGACGTGGCGGAGTTGCTGGGCAATACCGAGCAGATCGTGAGGAAACATTACGCCGCTTGGATTCCCGAACGTCAGGAGCGATTGACGGCGGTACTCAAAGCGGCTTTCGATACGAAGCCGAAACCAAAGCCGAATGTTATTGCTATGCCGAAACCCGCGAAGGGGTGACAGGAGAATTTCACCATCCTATTTAGGCTCCCATCAGCAACCGCGTATGAATGCGCCGCACAGCGGATTCCGGCACGCTGTAAACCGTGTGCGCCCGCTTGCGTCCCATCCTGATTTTGATGACGCCCGGATCGTCCTTGACGAGCTTTCGCACCGTCTCCCTGCCCAAACCCCAAAGTTCGGCGAGGTCGCTAACGCGATAGTGCTTTTCGGCGAAGCTATCGTTAGCGGCCAAATAACGCCGCTCCAGAGCAAGTGCCGCCTGGCTGGTGTTCTGGATTGGTTTTTTACCAAGTGACTCTGCGCTCATCATTGCCTTCCCACGTGAAACTATCGTCGATTGCTGTTCAAGATCAGAAGCCCAAACCTATGCCCATACCCATACCCAGATCCTGCCCTGGCTGTTGTGACCTGGCAGCCTCCTGATGCTGCATTGGTGCAATCGCCTGTTCTGGCTTATGTGCGCTCTGGTGCGAGACATCGTGACCAAGAGCCTGCGGCAGCTTCTCGCGGTTGTTTGTAAAAATCTGCGCGTCCCACTGTCCACGCGAAACCGAGACATACGCCATACGGCTATTGAGCAAGTCTTTCGCCGCCAGCTCCGTATCCACGTGAATGAGTACGCGCTCGGCGGTCTGTCCCTGACTGGAATGACTGGTGANNCCGTTATCAAGCTTCAACCGCATCGCGCCGTCCGGCGCGATGCTTTCCACTGTACCGAGTTCACGGTTCGCAATCTTCAGCTCATGATTGGGCGCGCTGAATTGGATACGGTCTCCAACCGAAAATGCCTTCTCCTGCTCGCGATACACCGAGACGCCCATCTGGCGGCGAGGGTCATAGGTCGTTACACTTCCATCTACGCGCAGCACTGTGAGCCGATTGTTTTGCGCGTCGATACTTTTGACGCGCGTGTAATCGCCCTTTGCAATGCCGGTCTCCCGCGACCCGCGCGAATAGCGCAGAATGTCGTCAACTCGGTATTGCTGTGCCCAACTGCGATCCGCTCCGGTCATCTCCTGACGCGGTACCAGCGTTTGGACGGAGTGCTCGTCTCTCCTTACGACGCCGCGCGCTTGCAGCTCGGCATGGATGCGCTGATTAATCTCTGTGCGTGACAGATTGTCGGGCGACACCACCAGCGTGCTTTCCGGCGACCTTGCATACTCGCGTGCGATGGCCGAGATGCGCTCCTCGTACCCTGTCACTTCATGTACGCGGCCCTGCCGGTCAAGGCTATCGATGGCCGTGCCAACCTGACCACGCGCCAATTGCTCGACGGCCTGCTTCAGTTCCGGGTCTTTCTGGCGCACGATCTCTTCGAGTCTCACCGTTCGCATTCCCGCTTCCTGAAGCTGCGCGAAAGGACGGCCCGCTTCGACCGCCTCATGCTGCCGCACGTCGCCTACCAGCAAAACGCGGTCTCGCGCATGAAGCCGTTCCATGAAGTCGTGCATCTGCCGCGTCGAGGCAAGCGAAGACTCGTCGAGCACATAGAGCATTTTCTCGCCTGTGTCCGGCTGCTCTCCCCGCGCCAGATGACGCTGCAGAGTCGAGGTCTCGATGCCCGCCTCGGCCAGCTTCTGTGCCGCGCGTGAGGTTGGAGCAAAACCTTCGACCTTGTAGCCTTCGGCCTCCGCTCCTTCCCGGACCACCGCCAACGTCGTTGTTTTTCCACCACCCGCGATCCCGTCCAAGCCGACGATCTTCTCGCGGCTCACGAAAATGTCATCGACCACCTCGCGTTGCGCCGGACTCAACTCCGTATGGCGGTCCTCGGTTGCAATGCGCAGCGAAGGCGAGACTAGCATCGGATCGCTGTAAGTGCGCTGATTGCCGCTCTGCATACGAGCGATGACATCCTGCTCCATGCGGACCATTTCAGCGGTGGTATAGAGTGGCGCGGCCCGTCCTTCAACAGGGCCAACGACGAGAAACTCTCCACGCTCGACTCGCTGCGCAAATTCTTGCCGCACTTTTTCATGGGCTGATTGCCCCATGCTACGGCTTATCGCCGCCTGCAAAATGCTGCGCTCATCCTGCACGGCAGACCGCTCGAAGACATGATTGCGAGCATAGGTTACGGCCTGCTGCTCGGTCTTGTTCGAGTGCGGCGCATGAATCTGTTTATGTTCGCGCGCCTGGGCCACAACGCGATCCGCCTGATGGCCGTGCTGCGCAGCTAGTTCGCGGTGTCGCTGCAATACCTCTTCCGGAGAATGAATCTGCTTGTTGTCTCGCGTGCGGTGAGCCGCAATCTGGGCCGCGCCCGCGCCTTCTCTTCCAATCTGCTGCAAGTGACTCTTGATCTGTTCCCGGCGCGGACTGGATGCATCCAGGTATTCCTGCGTGTAGCCCTTGATTTCCGGCTGGCCATGCTTTCCTCGCTCGATCTCATAGCCAATCCCTTGCAGCCGCGTGGCAAGCTCGGAACGATATACGCTGGTCGCATACTGTTGCGACTGGAAAAGACTCCGCTCCTGAAGCGCCCGCGTCTGGCCGTTCTCGCGCTCGGTCATATTGAAAATGACGGCATGAGAATGAAGTTGCGGCGCAGCATAGCCATCCACCGGGCGGGCAGTGTCATGCTCGAAGGTGGCGGCGATAAACTTGGCTGTCGTCTCTGGCGCGTGGATATTGCCGATCCGCGCTTGCGCATACCGCTCCAATTCGCCAAGTGCCATGCGGACACTTTCACGGTGCGCCTGCCGCACACGCTCATCGCCACCGACAAGCGCGGTGAGAGAAATGGATTTCGGCGCTGAGAATGTCGCGTCCCACCCGGCGCGATGTTCGACGCTGGTGATTTCCTTGCCGTACTCGTTGTCGTAGGTCTTTGCAGGCTGGTGCTTGACGAGTTGCGCGCCGCTTTCAGGATGCTGTCCTTCGCTCAATCGAGCAAATTCCTCGGCACCAACGGAATCACGCAGTCCCCACTCCTGGGCAAGCCTTCCCTGCCACTCGCTATGCACCTGCGCGTCACGGCTCCAATAGTTCTGCTTCTCCGACACAAACTCGCGCACATGGTAAGTCCGCGCCTGTCCTGCCGATAATGCTTTGGAGATGGTCAACATGCGATTCAGCTCTGACAACGAGCGCCGTAATATCTCGCTCCTGTTTTCTGGGTTAGACTAACTAAGCGTCGCAAGAGATGCTCACTGTGTGTATTATTTATTGCTGACTTACTCACGGTTTCCCAGGCGACAAACCCATATGTTCTGTAGTTATCTCGCATTTGTGTTATTGATTCGACTCACAATAGCGATCCGAATCGGCAACGCGACAGCACGCTCATCGGCAGTGTTTATCGGGGGACATAGCACAGGCTAAGCGCCAAATGAAAGCGTCAATGTGGCGCTGTAGATATGGGCAATGAAAGACCTATCATCCGTAAGACTAAGTAGTCAAATGTAGACATGTAATACTTAACCGGCAATAGATGTAGTGGAAGAGAAGTTATACCATCTTATCAAGCGCGCTGACCTGCGCTTCATGTGCACACTTCGCAACCATCGAAGTTGCTGTTTCGGGTCATGCAAATAGAGCACATAAGTGCCATCTGTCCAGATTGGAGTTCTTGAGATTAGAGTGGCAATTAGCTCAGTCGATCTACTGCGATTCGTCATAGCTCTCGGCCTTCTCATTCCCAGTTCTTCGCCTCGATGCTCCGGGAAAGATAGCCTGCCTTTTGACGGGCTTCTTCGGAAGGCCAGAAGGTGGTGTCTTGACCTCTGGTTGCGGACTCGAATCCGCTGGCTGAACTGCAACTGAGAGTGGCGCGATAATCGCCGAATGAGGTGTATCATCGCGGCTGGTTTTACCTGCAAAAAGGTCTGGTTGGTTTCGACATTACAATGGAGTCGGCGAGTCCAATTAACGCCAGACGAGGTGCTGAACCGCCTTCCAATTCCGCTGGAAATCCGAGGCGATACCAGCCTTGTGAGTGGTCTAGGAGCCTCGATCTAATGGCCGCCAATTCGTACTTCTGGAGCGGTCGCAATTCTCACTCATACCATGTCAACAGCAATGATTCCCGGAAGGTTGAAGAGCACGGCCAGAGGTAACAATCCACGGCCTTGAACGCCGAGGAAAGCCAAGGGAATCACGGTTCTTTCTCCGGCGCATAAGCGCCGGAATTGGCACGCGATTTGGCCAGGGGTTCGTCGGCTTCCAGGTGCTTGATCGACTCTGTAGAAGCCAAGATTTTGCGGAGCCTATATGCATTACCTCTTCATGCGGGACGGCAAGGCGTGCTCTTGTTAATCGGCACCGATGCTAACTACTTCTTCGCAGGACTCGGATTGCCGCGTTGAAGGGGTTGCCCCGCTGGGGCAGAGAGAGACATTCCGAACATAGCGGGAGGGTTCGTACGGGCGTGGGCACGGCCTGTCAACGCCCCGAAGCGAAGCGCAGCCGCAAGGCGTTCCGCGCCCTTTGCGGAACGGAGCTTGACGGGCCGTGATCCGCGCTCGTACTCTCTTCCCGCTTAGGAATGGCTCGGTTACGGTCGCCGCGAAGCCTACCGCTGACGCGCGTGCGGTTCTTTCTTCCGAAGTGTTTCTCGAACAGCTCGAGGGCCGCTGCACGCCTTCCATGGTCACCACGACCGATTTGGCCTCGCTCTTGGGATCAGAAGAGATATAGTCCTTCGCGTGCAACCGTGTCGTATTCCATCCCACACCTAGCTTGGAGTTTGCCGCAAAGGTTTGCACCCGGAACCTCAGAGCATGACCGGACAGACGCCGGACAAAAGTCCGGACGCACACCGGATGCCGCTCGCGCGCGGCGACAACGCCTCAGATGCCGCATCCTGCGTAACCTTTGATGGATCAACACGTTTACGCACAGAGCGCCCGGCGGTAGCTCATTAGCTCCCGCCGTCCCGGAAGTCGCTTGTTTTCAACAAGTATCCCAACAGATACCTAAAGTAGCTCGGCAGTTCCCAATTGGGGATGACGTGTCTACCCGTCCCGACGCCGAAGGCGGCGAAGAACTTCAATCTGCAACCCCGCCTCCGTGAGCGACAAAACCGCGTTGCTCTGACGGCACGTTTCCGGGCAGCAAATCGGCGGCGCAGTCGGCACCGGAAAGCGCGGCGTCGGATACTGCAAGAGTATGCCCGGTGCTGTGAGGCCTTTTGAGCGACTTCGAAGCCGGCTTCGCCCGGCGCGCATTTATGGCGTGAACACGCCCACAAAAACGTCCGTAACCTCTGCTGAACTTGGGGATCAATGGCGCATTCCCGGACCGACGCACCTTATTTTTCCGAGGTGGCAGCGCGAGCTTTTCAAAACCATCCTCGACGAACAAAATCTTCGCTTTGACCGCGAAGGACGACCCCGTACAGCCTACAGTCTGCGGAATACATACATCTGCCTCCGCCTGATGGAAGGCGCCGACATCTACCAAATCGCTAAGAACTGCCGCACGAGTGTCGAGATGATCGAGAAATACTACGCGGCGCACATAGGAACCGCCGGGGATTAGTCCCGGCGGAAGCTGCTCCATGGAGAGGCCGGGCCGTGTCCCTGCTGCCGTGCCGATAGTGGAGGATCGGCGGATGGCCCGCCAACGCGTATTCGGTTTCACTGGAGACATCGAAGCGGAGCGGGGCCAGGGTGGCAAACATTTTCACGTTCCTTGAGATCTGGCAGCACGCGGTCCACACTTTCGAGCGCTTCTATCGGCATTTGGCGGAATTGCACGGCCAGTCGCATGGCCGTCTTCAACATCCCCATGAGCTGGCCGGCGGGCAGGCCGTGGCCGGAGATATCGGCGACGTAGGCCACCAAACCACCGTCGGTCTGGATGACGTCGATCAGATCGCCGCCC
>PKXU01000004.1 GCA_003132445.1 Acidobacteriaceae bacterium
GTTAACGGTCCACCGGCGTCGTCCTGTGTGTACGTGTCAGGGTTAAGCGTCCCGTCCACATAGGACGTGTTCGGCTGCGCCGTCGCGGCCGATGCGGCTGCGAGTGCTTGTCCGGTTGCGCCGGGACTGTTTTGGAACGTGGTTGAGCCGTTGGGTTGCATCACGCCGCTGTTAGTCAGGTTCGAAAAGAGCTTTCCCATTAGAAATTATTTCCATTCTGAGGCTCACCGGCGTCGATCTGGCGCTCGGCTTCAGCCCACTCCGGCATGGTGGCAAGTTCTTTCATGCTCGGTAGTACAAGGTCGCGAATTTGAGCCATTGATAGGTCGGTTCGCAGAAACAAAAATGCCAGACCCAGAATTACGCTGAATGACTCGGCGTATGGATATGAGTTGTCCACGACCCCGAGCAAGTCATCTAGTGAGCGCTTATCGAACTCAATCGGAGAAAATTTCAGCCGAAGCGCATCAGCCAGATACTCGCGCGACACCTTTTGATCGAGCAGACGGATCGCCGTTACGCAGACATCCGTCAGATGAGGATCAAGTTTACGCATGGTTGTTACCCTTTCAGAGTTTCAGTCGTCCGCTGGCGCAAAAATCGCTGTGCCGCAAGGACAACATTCACAGGCGCAACCACCCTCGATGCCGCATAGTCGAGTTCGGCCTGTGGTGCCACGTTTCCCGGATCGTCAAACTCAAACACCACGCGGTTCGCTGTGTCGGCCTTACGGCAACCCAGGAACGGGAGAAGGTTTGTTGCATGGAGTGCGACTGCTAGATTTTGGTTCAAAGTCTGATATTTCATCTTCACCATTTCCTGTATATGTATCGTTGCGCGAGGAGGCGGTCTAAGTGGGACAGCCATTCGTCGCTGGTTATGTGAGTGGCGTAGCTTATTCTCCGTTCACTCCACAGAATTGCCTGTTCGTGCGGATCTCGGGCCGGAATGTCTATTTGGCAGCCGGCAAACCATCGTCCCTTTGGTCGTCTCGCCAAGTAATTTCCGACGTGAACCTGCGGGAGAAATTCACGCCGGTATCGGGTCACGCTATGGCGTTCGGCCTCTATCAGGCGGTCGCTTAGGAGGCTCATTAACGGGAGTCTGCGACCCGCAATGTAGACATCCTCCGCTCGACGTGCTTCCTGTGAAAATGGCGATAGTTGCCGAACGTGAGTCTCATATGCGCCGCGAGATTCCACGCGCAGCCAAGCAAGCACTGCACGGGATACTCTTGGGCTTTTAGTGTTTCTCATTGGCCGCCGCCGCATTGTTGATGGCAGCGAGTAGGCGACACACCGCGCTTTTTTTGCGGGGATGGCCATACGCCAGTTCGGAGGCTTTGCGAATTGATAGCCCCTTTTGCTGGACTAAACGGACGGCCAGGAATAACTTGGGGTCTATGGCTCGCGCGGGTACGCCCGGAACATTCCGAAGTGCCTTGCGGAAATCACCGGCGAGTTGTCCAGGTTGGCTAAGATCAACTGCGCACGTTAGGACCAGAATGCTGGGATCGAGTGGGTTGAGGGTATAGGTGAGAATTTCGACAGAGGTTTTTTCTTCCATTGCTCCATTGCTCGGTTAATCACTTCTTGATACTGCTACTGCGAACGTATCAAACGCAGAACCTAATTAACCAGTAATCGCACAACCTCGTTAGATTCTTCTAATAACTTTAGGGTATGTTTCTTTGTGTATTGGTGAGCCAGCACACGAGTTGTCACAATGGAAATAATTAGTAACGGCTTTTGGATTTTTGATAGAGCGCCGGACGGTACAAGAGATCAGGTAAAACGAGTCGGTCGGACGGGGTAGTGGGCTTGGGGTGGGAGGGTGACCATCCCTGGGGAGTTCCTTTGATGGATCGGGAGTCTCAAGGCAATGCAAACCATAGCGCGGAGGGTTGTTTGTGGATCAGATTGTGGATCGGAGTTGAATGTGATCCTTTTGGAATCAGATGAATAGGTCACGCGACTTCTGCCTATTCCAAGTAGAAGCCAACTACGAAGGTGTTCGTACCACGAAGGTGTTCGTATAATCCAGGAATCAGACACAGGCGCCCTTGCGGGGATCCTTCGTCGCGTCTGCACCTTTTAGTGCAGCACCATTTAGTGCATATCCTTGGGGAAGTCCTCGTCGAAAAGTTTTGCCAGTTTCTCGATGACGGAGCGACTCACCGTCATGCATCCGATATCGACTTCCTCTTCGCGCATGTGCACGGATGGAGTCCGAGTTGATCCGGCTTCTTTCAATTCAATGCGGCCGCACCCGTCCGTCCGTAAACGTCTGAGACCGTGCGCTTCCCTCCGGTCGTAGGTATTTTGCTGCTGGGGAAAACCTTGCTGCTGGGGAAAACCCATTATGTATCGCCCTCCATTTGCCCATGGCTGCCAGCCTTGTCTTGATGCTTCACAACTTCAAAGACAACTGCTTGGGGTCCGCAACGGGTCTATCAGTCTTGAGATGGCAGGGAGGACGCCCCCTCAATCTTTTTGAGCCTCCGGCGAGATAAGCCCTATTCCCCCCTTTTCCCTTTGACTCAATCGCCGCTTCATGCTCGGGGTAGGTCAGGGTCACCCTTGACCTTTGCGTCGATTTGCTCAACTAGGAATCGCGGCGCGATGCCATTCTCACGCACACCGCCAGACGCTGCGCGCTTTCCCTCGCGCAATCTTTGCCCCGCTGCCACTCGCTGCTCGGATGTAAGAGCGGGTTTGGTTTTC
>PKXU01000062.1 GCA_003132445.1 Acidobacteriaceae bacterium
CTTTGCGCTTACGGCGTTCTGTTTCGGAGCTAAGCGCAAGTGGATCGCCCGCGAGCAGGCTAAAGATCGTGTAACGCCGCGCACTTCGCAGCTATACCAACGGGAAGATATTCGCCGTCTATGGATGGTTCTATCACTTCATCGACGTTCACACCGGTCAGCGCTGGAAAGACGCGGAGGTATCGACGAGCGATTGCATCTGGCTGCTTGCCGCGGCGCTGACCTGCCGTCAGTATTTTCATGATGACCGGGAAATTGTCGAACTCGCAACGCTGCTGTACAGCCGCTATGACTTCCCCTGGATGACCAATGGCGACGGAAAACTCCTCTCGCATGGCTGGCGGCCTGAGGGCTTCATCCGTTTCCGGTACGACAAGTATTGCCAGCTTGCGGCGATGTATCTGCTTGGTATCGGATCTCCCGCGCACGCGCTTCCGCCGGATGCCTGGTACGCCTGGGAGCGCGATCCGAACTCCTACGCGAACTATCATTACATTGGGAGATCTGTTCTGTGGACTTATCAATATCCCTTCGCGTGGTTCGACTTTCGTGGCCGCCGCGAGAACCGGGGCAGCAAGACCGACTGGTGGGCAAATTGCCAGGCCGCCACACGCGCCCGCCCATCGCGAGTGGTGTTATAGCGAACTGTCGAAGGAGTTTCCGGGCTACACGCCGACGATCTGGGGCATTACGAGTTCCTCAAGCCCGAAGGGCTATCGGGCATGGGGCGGTCCACCGCTGCACTCGAAGGTTGATGGGAGCGTGGTTCCGTGCGCTGCGGGCGGCTCGCTGATGATTGCGCCGGAGATTTGCATTCCGGCGATACACGCCATGAAGGACAAGTATGGCGACAAGATATGGGGCAAGTACGGCTTCGCCGATGCTTTCAATCCCCTCACCGGATGGGTCTCGACCGACACTCTGGGTCTCGATGTCGGCATGACCCTGCTGAGCGCTGAGAATCTGCGCAGCGGCAGCGTATGGAAATGGTTCATGGCGAATACGGAGCCGCAGAGGGCCATGCAACTTGCAGGGATCGATAAGGTCTAGGTGCGTGACCAGAGCATGAGCAAGATTTCCTAAGGAGAGAATCTGGGCCAACTGTTTCGAGTTAGAGCGGCTTCAATTCGCCAGCTGATCGGCCGGAATATTCAGATTGGAAGGCTCAGCTTCACGCGGAATTAGTTGCGGTCGCGAGCTGCAATCATTGTGGAATCCGCCCGTCTGGTCATTGGCGTCGCTCGTTCCAAGATTTTCCTAACGGACTACATTGTTCGCAACCAAGTCGCCACGGATCGCGGATCAAATCTGACGCAAGTGCCAATCCGAAAACACGGGATGCGTCCGGCCTTCGCGAGCTTGAAGACCGTGATGCGCGACACGGTCAACATCTCTGCGAGTTCGTCCGCCGTCAGTGCACGTCCCATTCGTTCGATCCGATCCGCCAGGCTCAACGGTTCTGGTGCGTCTGACAGTTGAGGCGCTGCACTCGCCATCGTGGCAGAAGGCCCGTCGCCAAACAGCACCGCAGAAAGCGCCGGCGTCATTTCGAAATCGTAGGTTTGTGTTTGCATGTTTTCAATTTTTGTTTCTTAGTATGGTTGCTTCAACTTCTGCGCTGCCATTTTTCACATGCGGCCCATTGGACTACTTGCGGATTCGACAAAGTCACCCCGGCTAATAGAAGAAGGACGACGCCTGCGGGTTGAAGAAGGCGTCGGATAAATCCTTCGACATCTCCAAGTCAATTGTCATAGCGCCTCGCGTATGGATTTTTCTTGCTCCAGTTCTTCTGTAGTTTTCACGGCCTTCTGTTTCTTCGCTGGAATACTCAATAGGCCTTTCGTTTTTGCCTTTTTCCGGACAGCGCGCACGCGGGCGATCGTTATGCCCAGCGAGGTAGAGATACTGCGGATGCTGGTCCCCCCATTCAACAAGTCGACGATCTCTTTCTCGTCTGAGTCAACGACTAAGCGCCACGAGCCACCGACGTATTCACAAGTGAAGTTCTGAAGACGTCCACCGTACCGAACTTTGGTGTAGCTGACGCAGGCCTTCAGCCCATCTCCAGGGTCGTGGCCTTCCGGCGGAGTCAAGTGCATTACGAGGTCCATGTTGTCTTCGGCGTCAGTTCGGCCACGCTGGGTGCCATTCTTGCCGGCGTGGTGGACCATGATCACGCAGTAGCCTTTGAACCGCAGGCGCAGCAAGAAGCTGTTGAAAATGCGCCATGCGTCCGTATCATTCGTATCGAACTTGCCTACAGCAGTGAGCGTGTCCAGAATGATCACATCCGGTTTCAGTAGTTCGAGGCGCTCTTCGAACATCGCCTGAACCGCCGGATCGATCAACGCAGGAAACACTTGGCCGGGTAACTGCTCCGCGCTCATGAACCAGAGGTTTTCGGTGGTGTCGCCGATGAAAGTCTCCGAGGGCACTCATCGGCTTTTGATCGAGTAGTAATTCCTTGTTGGTGGTTATCCGACCGGAGTCCGAAATTCTCTTCCACGGCATTACGGATTGGCATTCAACGCAGCATGTCTTTCCTGTCACTTGCAAGCAAGTGCGCTGCGACCCAGTTGGTCATCACGTCAATTAATTGTGGAGAAGTCGCGAAAGCTGGCAGATAGAGCCAACCGCTACCCGGGCCGATAGGATCTGGCAGCATCGAATGGCTGACAGCAGGAATGATCCGCACCGTTACGTCGGAGTTGCCATTGCTGCGAATCGCACTCGCGATCTTCTCAGCCGAGCGGATGGGAACAGTGATGTCCGAACCTCCTTGAAGAATAAGAGCAGGGCAGTGTACGCGGCTCGCATACATCAGCGGGTCAATAGTGAGAAACACACTCTCCCGCGGAGTCATCGGCTCGGCAAGTTCCTTCTCGACCTCTTTCTCCCGGTCGGCTGCGGGAACAGACGGATCATGCAGCACACTCTGCTCGGTCTGCTCGCGCGCAAGCTGCGCGCCCGGCACACCGCTGCCATCCAGGGAGATGATCGCAGCAACCGACGAGTCTTTCGAGGCGACTATCAGATCAATCAAGCCTCCCTCGCTGTATCCGACAAGCGCGATGCGTTTTGGATCGATCCCCGGCTGGGCGCGGAGCCAAGCCACTTCAGTCTGCACATCGTCGGCTTCATCAAAGGTGGTCGATGGAGTGTGGTCCCCTGTAGACTTTCCGATCCCACGGTCGTCTACGCGCAAGACTGCGATGCCAGCGCGCGTCAGGGCGTCGGCGAGATCGCGCAGCGGCATCCATGGCGGCATGCCGCCATTGCGCTCAGCTGGGCTCAGGCCCGTAATCAGCACCGCAGCGGGGACCAGCCCGCCGTGCAACGGCGTTGTCAACGTGGCGGCCAAGGTGTGGCCCTGAGCAGCTTGAATGCTCACCTCGGAGGCTCGGTATGCGCCGTCGGGCGGGGCCGCATAGGGTGGCCATAACGGATACCGGGCGGCAATGAATCCGGCGCGACGCTCAACGACCACACCGTATTCGGGCAAGGTTGCGGACAACATGCAACCGTGCTCGTCGGTCAGCACGCGATAGCTTTTATTGCGAAACGTGACCGTCCAGTCCGTATCATCGACGCGCTCGACCAAAACATCCGTGGAAGAATCACGATAGAGCGATGTCGCCAATACGTGAGAGACAGGCTGGTTGAGCACGCGGGCGCGTGCGACGGCCTGTTCCACCGAGCTAACGATCATGTCGGACAGGTAGATGGCGCCCTGTCCGGGATCGCGCGTGGTGGGCGCCTGGGGCGTTTCTTCGCCGGCATGCGACACGACAACGGAAGAATGCGCTGCCGTCTGGTCGGGACGCAGGTCGATGGTGGCGTCGATGACGAGGGACTGTGTGAGGATGGTTCGGGTGTGAACCTTGCTCGCGCGATATTCAACCCAATCCACGCCTGCGAGTTTGCCCTGCTCCAAAATGAGGAATGCCGCCGGCGGACAGGAAAGGAGGTTTGCTGAATTCGATTGGCTCTGCGGAGCCGATACCGCATCCTGTGCTCGCGAAGGACGACAATTGCAGGCCACAGCCATGAATGTGGCAATAAGGAGAATTGTTGTCTTCATTTGCTCCTCGATCTCCTCCTGGTCGATTTCTCACTGCTCGCGCGGGCGCGATCGGCAGCATCACCGCTCGAAGTTCGCTCGCTGGTGATTTCTTTACTCTGTAATATACTAAAATCACCGACGATACTATTGTTATAATACGCTAGAACAGAGGTGAATTCTCCAGTGGCAATAAAAGACAGGGATAAACGCGGTAGAGTGGATTATCGACCTCAAGGGACTGAGAAAAATCCCGAATTTGATGACATCGACCGCAAAATCATCCGCGCACTCGTAGCTGATGCACGCCTGAGTTTCCGTGATCTCGGCGAGCGGATTCATCTGAGCCCAAACGCGACGGCTGAGCGGGTTCGCCGCCTCCAAGAGATCAAGGTGATTTCTGGTTTTCATGCAAAGGTGGATCGAGCGCGGCTCGGAGCCCCGCTCGATGCTTATATCGATATCAGACTGCGATCTGAGACGAGCGCCAGTAGTTTCGAGATCTGGGCCGTAAAGATATCGGGAGTAATGACCTTTGCCATCGTTACCGGAGAATTTGATTGCCGCGTGCGTGTAGCGTGTAAAGACCAGGCAGACTTGTTGCGCCTTGTTGAAGAGCTTCGTGCCGGCGGCGCAATTCAAGGAACAAACACGACCGTAATTTGCCGTGAAGTCGAGGTACGAAGCACTGTGTATTAGACCAGAACGGGCTGGTTGTCGGGCTTGGCTTCGCAGCCGGATTTGTGATACGGACGGAACCCAGAATTTCAGCTCAAATGGCTCGATGCGTATCAACGGCGATGAATGCGCAAACGAACGAAACTGCCTTCAGTCGAGAGATGCGGCGGAATAGTCTAGCCTCGGAACAAAACTATCAGCCTATGCGTAGCGAAGCGTGATCCGAAGCATGAGGTGAATTCTTGATCAAGAAAGCTCTGCGGATTGTGAAGGTCATGGCGATGATCCTGGCGGGTCTCATTCTTATCCTCATTGTGTCCGCCTTGTTGTACAGGAAGCTTCTGCAACACAAAGTCGCCCAAGACCGTGCGATCACATCGCCCAATGGTATCGCCAGCCTCGAACGCGTTCGTATCGGCGGCATTGACGAGTGGATAGAAATACGAGGCCAGAACGTCAACAACCCGATTCTCTTGTTTATCCATGGCGGCCCCGGTATCGCTTTTATTCCTCTGGCTGGCGATTTTCAAGGCCCCTGGGAGGAAAGGTTCACTGTCGTGGAGTGGGATCAACGGGGAGCAGGAAAGACGTACGCGTCAAACGACAAGGAACTTCAGCAGAGAACAATGAATATTCCGCAAATGGAGCAGGACACGCTTGAGGTGGTGAACTATCTTCGCCATCGCTTCAAAAGGGAAAAGATCCTTATTGTTGGCCATTCATGGGGAAGTGTATTGGGACTTTGGCTGGCGCACGAACACCCGGAAACGATTTACGCCTATGTAGGAGTGGGTCAGGTCGTAAACATGGAACAGAATGCGCGACTCGTATATCGGGACGAGTTGAATCAAGCGCGCTCCCGTTACGATGAGCAAGCTGTAAAGGAACTTGAAAGCATTGCGCCTTACCCTCCCCCGAACGCGGACGAGCGGAAGACCTTTATCGCAAACAGGTGGGCAGGGAAATTGCTTGGGCCGCCAGAAACCGGCGCAAGCTTCACTGATGTCAGGAGGATTCTGTTCGCGGTTGTGTCGGCTCCTGAATACTCACTTGCAGATGACTTCGGTTTTGTCCGCGGCCAAATGTTTTCCCTTGAGACAATGCTTCCCGAAGTGTCGAAAGTCGACCTCACTCAACTCGGATCTGGATTCGGTGTTCCGATCTTATTCTTTGAAGGACGGCACGATCCGTACTGCCGTCCATCGTTAATCGAGGAGTACGGTCAAACAATCACCGCTCCCAAAAACGAAATTGTCTGGTTTGAAGACTCTGGTCATTTTCCTTTTTTTGAAGAGAAACAGAAATTTACCAACGAGTTGTTTCAGCGAGTCTTGCCGCTCGCTGCTTTTCGACAAAGCGGCAATTAGTTTGTGTCGGCCTGATCGACCGTGCGTTGTATGAAATCCATTACCTCTAGCGTGCTTGGCTTGCCGGGTATCGGAAGCAAGGACGTTTGACCCACTCCTGCTGTCCTCCCCGATTGGTATTGGTAAACGCCCTTGTATTGACTGGTTGGGCCACCTTCCGGGTGGTCGGCAACCCGGAAGTTATCCTGAAACCCTGAAACGGGCTTCGAGAACATCACTCCAACTGAAAGACCATACTGAGCGTCGCGGCTAGGAGGCCGCCAGTATGGCGCATCGGAAGACAGCGAAACGCTCCAAGGCAAGAAGTATGCTTCGACTAGCCGATTTGGAGCAGTCGAAGAATGCGGTTCTTCACTCGCTCGGCGCGGCCAGTTCGCAACAATCATACGGTCACGCGATCGACGAATTTATCGGGTGGTNNTCTTCACTCGCTCGGCGCGGCCCCTCGTATCGACGTATTGCCCTGGACTACAACTAGCCTGCTGGCCACAATTAACTTGCCCCCACGCATTGCCGCCGAAGCAAATACACAGCAATACGAACGAAAACACAATAGTGCTTTTCATAACCCAGCCGCTCCCAAGCCGGAATTTCCTTCTTAGCTCCCAAGCCCCCGCTATATATACCCTCGATGAACTCCAGCTCGCATTTATCGGGGATAGTCGACCATCTTAACCGCCTTTTTCCAATCGCCACCGGTAACTCTCCCTAACGGGCTCGCTGATCGGAAAATTGTGTGATCTGAGGCAACGACGGCTCGCGCGACATCAATAGCTACGCGCGTTACTCTCGCGAGAGAGCGTTCTCCTCAGGTCACGACGATTCCCGCTCGGATTCCGCCACGAGCACCATTCGCGTCCATCTGCGTGATCT
Source organism: Acidobacteriaceae bacterium (assembly GCA_003132445.1). Lineage (GTDB taxonomy): Bacteria > Acidobacteriota > Terriglobia > Terriglobales > Acidobacteriaceae > Sulfotelmatobacter. The sequence goes on from PKXU01000062.1 coordinate 6,982, forward strand.
CGATCGAATGCACGGTGCCGGGTGTTTCGGTTGGATCAAGCTCAACTTCCACGCGTAGCGGCTGAAGCCCCTGCGCAGGCAGGCTCAGATGGAGCTGGTGGCCGCCACCGAACGGGTGCAGATCCAGGCCGAGTATTTCTTCGATGATTTCCTCCGCTTCGTGAATGATCTTAGAGAACCAGCCATTCCACCCACACTCATGCCGAGCGAGACGCAGCGACCGGGGCGGCAGGGACGCAGGTTTGAGCGGAAGCCCGGCATACGGCCCGCTTTTAAGCACCTTGAGCAGCAACGGATCAACCTGGTCGCCCTGCTGTATGGCGGTGACCGCTACGGTAGTCTTCGATGACGTTTTCTGTCTGGGTGCGCCTGAGAGGAAGCCAAATCTCGGGGGTGTCCGGCGCCCTGGGCCTGACGGCGCCGCGACGATGACTATGTTCCGTTGTCCTTGGTACAGGTCGGTGCAAACGTTGATATCTGCATTGATCTCACTGTTTGCGATAATTTGTAGCCCGATCGGTGTTCCGGACGTCGCATAATCGTAGAGCCCAGAAGAATTCGCGATGATGCAGCAATGACCGTCGTGCTCGCTTTGGTCCATGAAATCCTCTGCCACCGGCGTCCATACCGAAAGTGGTTGCCATAGGAATCCACCGCTCGCCTGATAGTTCATGTTGTTGGTCACCGCGGGCGCCTCGCTAAGCGGTTTTCCAGAAATGCCAAAATTGAAGGACGCAAAGTGATCACCCTGCATCGAGGGCACCACCAGGCTGGAATCGGCGCCCCCGGCAACAGTGTTTGGATAGCAGACCCAAGCCTGCACGCTTAAGATTAATTGCTTAAAGGGTTCTAGGGTGGGCAAGGCCTGAATTCCGACTTGAATTGTCACCATGTCGCCCACACGTGCCGTGACTGGACTGACGGTGCCGGTGAGCCTGATGTTTTCACAAGTCCACCACGGCGCCCCGAGGGTTGCTTCGAACGAAGCAGCACATATGTTGCGGGTGGCGCCGGATAGAAGGATAGTCTCAAAATCGAGCTGGTTGACTGGGATCATGAAACCTTGAATCAAAGGCTGGGTCCCCATTAGATTGTCCTTCCTCGCCTAGTGGAGCATGACTCAGGCCGGAATTTCTATTTTGGCTCCAGGGTACGCACTATATACTGCAATTGCTTCGATTGCGACCAACGTTTTTCACAGCGCATCGTCCGAAACCTTACCCGTTCCCATTGAAAAATGGTCGGTACGCTTTCCAGGTCGGACCGGGCCGATAACTTGGCGCATTTCGACGCAATTCTCACACACTCCACCGTCCCCCCATCGAGGTTTGTTGATTAGCCAGAAACGGGCTTCTGGGACGTCGGCATCCTCTCAGCCCGCTTCAGAATTGAGACGACAGGCTCTGGCTCTCGTCCCACTGCCGAGTTCACTATTCCGGCCTGTTTCCCCTGATACCACTGATACCGTTTT
>PKXU01000186.1 GCA_003132445.1 Acidobacteriaceae bacterium
CAGTGGATAAGGTATTTGCTCCCGAAGTGGCGCCGGAGTGATTGCCGCTGCCGCCTTTGCCTCCAGTCTTTCCTTCTTTCTTATTACTAATTTCATGGTCTGGGCTACCGGCATTCTGTATCCGCACACTATCGGTGGGCTGTCGGCCTGTTTCCTGGCCGGGATAGCTTTCTACCGGAATCAGATTTTAGGAGATGCCTTTTACACCGCTGCGATATTCGGCGGGTACGCTCTCATTTACCGGATATACCAACCAACAGGAGAAGCTGCGTAGCGTGCGCATTGTTTCTCTATTGGCGAGCGCTACCGAAATCGTGTGTGCCCTGGGCGCGGGCGAGATGCTCGTAGGGCGATCGCACGAGTGCGACAACCCGGAGTGGGTACGGCGACTCCCGGCCTGCAGCGATCCCGCGTTTGATGTGTCGGTCTCAAGCGGAGAAATCGACCGGGAGGTTCGGCGCAGACTCCACGCCGGCGAACCGCTATATCACGTTCACGCAGAACTGATTCGCGAATTACATGCCGATCTGTTGATCACACAGTCGCATTGTGAAGTCTGCGCCGTCACCCCCGGCGATGTGGAGCGAAGCTGCGGACATGGCGCGCAGCAACTGTCCCTGTCCGCCATTTCTTTGGAAGAGATTTTCGAAGGCATGTTCCGGATAGCCCAGCGGCTTGGTTTGGAGGAGCAGGGCAACGCCCTCGTTCGCCGCGAGCGCCAGCGCCTCGATATCGTCAGGGAGAAAGCCGCGCGATTCAGGCGGCCCACCGTGGTCATGTTGGAGTGGACAGACCCTCTATTCGCCATGGGAAACTGGGGTCCCGAACTGGTGGAAATCGCGAATGGCGACCTCCTGCTTGGCAAAAAAGGCGAATACTCGGCCGCCGTCCCTGCCGAACAGCTTCGCGACGCCGATCCCGAGTACCTGATCGTAGCTCCCTGCGGATTCAATTTGGAGCGGAGTCTACGGGAACGAAGTGTACTGCAACGATACCCGAGGTGGCAGGAACTGCGAGCTGTGCAAAACGGCAACGTCGCATTTGCGGACGGCAATCTGTTCTTCAACCGCTCTGGCATGACCGTCTCTCAGACGGCAGAGATTGTTGCTGAAATCCTTCACGGCGTTTCGTTCGGCGAAAAAACCGAAGGCGTTCATTGGCGTCGCAGTCCTAACTTCGGGCTCGCTGGTTGTGGCGGGCGGAACTAAGGAAATCCCGGAAAGTGCGGCAACGGAACTTTGTGCGGACATGGCCTTCTCCTCTGCGACAAAAGGCTCAGGATATTGAGGAGAAGTTAAAGAGGAAGGCCGTCAGTGGTTATTCCATTGCGACCCAACGGATGTCCCGCCTCGGAGCTCCTGGCAACACGCGGCTTCGTCATTGCGTGTATCGCCGGCAGGTCTTCGGGCTTGCGAACTTTTCAGCCTTCGGCTGAGCTCCTACTAACCGTAGCTTCCCGATCTTAATTTCTTGCGATCAGTGCTGATAACGGCGTTCGTCGTTGTTGTGGAAATCGCGACTAGTTTCCAAATGCGACTTCTTCATCCAAGTCTGGCGGACCTGCCAGCGATCGGATCAGTTTGCTGACACTGTGCGCGACTCCGAATGACTCGGCCATGGCAGACGTATCGAGCAGTCCGAGTCCGCAGGTTGCCGTGATCATCGCCCGCTGGGCAAACTTCTGGGGATCGCCAGCCATGGACGCGGCTTTCAGCCAGCGAATGAAGATGCTCGCTGAATCGACGGCGTTCACTCCTGGCCGGGTGGGCACGATTCCATAGGCAACCGTTCCACCCTGTTGCATGAAGTCCAGCGCGTGCCAATCAGCAAAGAACGAGTCGAGTCCTTCATGGGCATCGAACGAAATGATATCTGGCTGCACGCGGCACATGCGCTCGAAGGGACGCGCTGCGCAGCAATGCAGTCCGGCATAGGCTCCGCGAATACGAGCACCCTGCAGCGTGGCGGCCAATGCGTTGAGCCGCTGTTCTTCTGAGACAGCGTTCGTGACAGGTGCGTCCAGGCACAAGGCCGGTTCGTCAACAAACAGCAGCACCGGCAGGCCCGCGGATTTCAGGCGATCAATCTGCCAGTCGATGATCTGCGAGACATGAAAGGCGATGGCTGCGAAAAGTGCTGGATCGGCCAGGAAGGGCCGGCCCTTATGGAACAGATACGCCGACAGCGTGATTGGCCCCTCGATCTGTCCCTTGACGGCGACTGCGGAGCTGAAGAGACCAGATGACAATGCCTCTTCGAACGCGCCGAAGCCTGCCGCGTTTGCCGGTGTCAACTCCCCGCTACTCCGGTGAAGGATTTCGAGCACCGAATCGAGCTGGCCTTCTTTTACCTGATAACCGTAGCCTTCATTACGAGCCTCAATCAAGCTTTCGAGAATACCGATCCCCTGGCCGACGATACTCTCTCGTTCTGAGAGTTGAGGCAACTGAGGCCAAAAAGGAACCTCCGGCGACAGTTCGGCGACTGAACGAACCGCCGATGTAATCGAAGTGAGAGGCAGGCTGCCAATGCCTGTGACCGCGCCCGCCGCGACGAAGGGCATTCGGCTGGTGTGAGATCGAATGGCTGTCGATTGCACTCTTTTCAATTCTCCGTGGAGATTCTTGCGTTCACGCCCTGCGAACAGCGCTCTCAGTCAAGTCAGTCGAGCGTCTTTGCCTACGCGTACCTTCAACGCTATCACGATTACTTCAGTGATTACACCCGCCAGAGGTTGAACATAGTCCCATCGCTATAATAAAGGAGCGTATTTCGCCGACAGTATCGCGAAGTTAAGGCCGAATCGAAGGCGCCTTGAAGTCATCAAAGACACATGAAGAAAGTCCACCAGCATCCTCTGGAAAAGATCCTCGACAGTCGGATTGCCATCATCGATGGAGCGATGGGCACGACCATCCGCACCTACGGCATGACGGAAGCGGATATCCGAGGGGAGCGATTCAAGGACGCTACGAAGAGCCTTCTGAACAATGGTGACCTGTTCTCGCTGACGAAGCCAGAAATGATTGGCGATATCCATCGCCGGTTTCTCGAGGCCGGGGCGGACATCATCGAAACCAATACTTTCGGCGCAACCAGCATCACCCAGAGCGAATTCTTTGTCGACGATCCGCGGGAGCGCGGCGGCCGCAAGGATCCCGCGTTCTACCAAAAGGTCGTCGAAGATCCGTTCCTTGGCGGCCTGGCTTGGGACATCAATCAGCAATCGGCGCGGCAGTGTCGAGAATGGGCCGATCGTGTCGGGGCTGCAACCTCGCGTCAGCGATTCGTGGCGGTNNAGTGCCGTGAATGGGCCGATCGCGTGGCGAGCGCGACCTCGCGGCAGCGTTTCGTTGCGGGAGCGATCGGGCCGCTGACCGTTTCTCTTTCAAACTCGCCCGATGCCGACGATCCGGGCTTTCGGGTGGTTACGTTCGACCAGGTTAAAACCGCTTACACGCAGCAGGTGCGCGCTCTCATCGCCGGCGGAGCTGACTTGCTGCTGGTCGAGACGATCTTCGATTCCTTAAACGCCAAAGCGGCGCTTGTCGCAATCCGTGAGGTGTTCGATGCGGACGGTAAGGAGTTGCCCGTAATGATCTCGGCGGCTGTGGGGCGTGGCGGCGAGACGATGATCTCGGCGCAGACGACGGAGGCATTCTGGAACGCGGTGCAGCACGTGAAGCCGTTGTCGGTGGGGCTCAATTGCTCTCTCGGTCCCGATCTGATGTACCCGTTTCTGGAGGAGCTCTCGGAAAAGGCGGACGTGGCGATCTCGTGCTACCCGAATGCCGGTTTGCCGAATCCCCTGTCGGAAACCGGCTTCGATCTGGGGCCGGAAGACATGGCCCGTTATCTTGGCGACTTCGCACGGGGAGGCTTGATCAACATCGCCGGGGGCTGTTGTGGAAATACTCCGGAGCACATCGCGGCTATCGCCAAGGCGCTCGAGGGCCAGCCTACGCGAAAGTGGGGGACGACGCTCATTGAAGGATCCTACGCACGTCCGAGCGGAATTGAGAGTCGGGCGTGAGCGAATCCGATAGCATCAGCGTTCCCGAGGTTCCCGCACTCAACCAGGCGAAACCACTCCGTCTCTCGGGATCGCAACCATTCACCCAGCAGCTCGGTGTCTACATCATGATTGGCGAGCGGACCAATGTGGCCGGTTCGCCCAAGTTTGCACAGCTCATCAAACAGGGCAAATATGAAGAAGCGGTAAGCGTCGCACGGCAGCAAGTCGAGAACGGGGCGAACGTCCTCGATATCTGCATGGACGAGGGCATGATTGACGGCGTCACAGCGATGACACGCTTCCTGCAATTGCTCGGGAGTGAGCCGGAAGTCGCCAAGGTGCCTTTTATGGTGGACTCCTCGAAATGGGAGATCATCGAGGCCGGTCTGAAATGCTTGCAGGGCAAGGGCATCGTCAATTCGATTTCGTTGAAAGAAGGCGAAGAAAAGTTTCGTCAGAACGCGGCGAAAGTGCTGAAATACGGCGCGGCCGTTGTAGTGATGGCTTTTGACGAACAGGGCCAGGCCGCGACTTACGAGGACAAAATCCGGGTCTGCGAGCGCGCCTACCGCATACTGGTCGACCAGGTCGGGTTTCCACCCGAAGACATCATCTTCGATCCCAATATCCTCACCGTCGCCACAGGCATGGAGGAGCATAACAACTACGCGGTCGACTACATCAACGCCACGCGTTGGATCAAGGCCAACCTGCCGCACGCGAAAGTGAGCGGCGGCGTCTCGAACATCTCATTCAGTTTCCGCGGAAATAACAAGGTCCGCGAAGCGATTCACTCCGCGTTTCTTTATCACGCCATCGCAGCCGGCATGGACATGGGCATCGTGAACGCCGGCATGCTTGAGGTCTATGAAGAGATTGAGCCGGAGCTGAAGGCGCTTGTCGAGGACGTACTGCTAAACCGCCGTCCCGACGCCACCGAGCGACTGGTGGATTACGGCGAAAAGCTCAAGGGCGTCGGCAAGGCCGTAAGTGAGAAGAAGGCTGAAGAATGGCGCAACGGCACGGTGGAGGAACGTCTTTCTCACGCCCTGGTCAAAGGGATCGACATATACATCGAAATCGATGCCGAGGAAGCGCGCGTCAAACTGGGCCGTCCTCTGCTAGTCATCGAAGGCCCCCTCATGGCTGGTATGAGTGTGGTGGGCGATTTATTCGGGGCCGGCAAGATGTTCTTGCCCCAGGTGGTCAAGTCAGCCCGAGTGATGAAAAAGGCCGTGGCGCACCTTACTCCGTACATGGAAGCCGAGAAGGAAGCTAGGGCTGCGGCTGGTGAAGTCGTCAAGGCGCAGGGAAAAATCGTACTCGCGACGGTTAAAGGTGACGTTCACGACATTGGCAAGAATATTGTCGGCGTCGTGCTTGCCTGCAATAACTACGAAGTCATCGACATGGGCGTGATGGTGCCCTGCGAAAAGATCCTCGAACGCGCCAAGGCGGAAAAGGCGGACATGATCGGACTCAGCGGGCTGATCACTCCGTCTCTCGACGAGATGGTGCATGTGGCCCGAGAGATGGAACGTCAAGGCTTCAAGTTGCCGCTCCTCATCGGCGGGGCAACCACGAGCCGGGCGCACACTGCCGTTAAGATTGCGCCGCATTACAGCGAGCCGGTAGTCCACATCCTCGACGCCAGCCGAGCAGTGCCCGTTACGACCAGCCTTCTGAGCGACGAAGGTAAGTCTGCATTCGTGGAGCAGCATCGCGCCGACTACGAAGCGTTACGCAAGGCCCACTCCGCGCCAAAGTTAAGTGTCGTCTCACTTGAGACAGCTCGCAAGAGACGAACTCCGATCGAATGGCGCGCAGAGGATCTGCCCGTGCCCGCTTTTACCGGTGTGCGCATGCTAGACAACTTTCCCCTGGCGACGCTGCGCGAGTTCATTGACTGGAGCCCGTTCTTCCATACCTGGGGACTGAAAGGAATTTATCCCCGGATTCTCGAACACTCAGAGCATGGTGCGCAGGCCCGCCAGGTATTCAGCGAAGGCAACGCTCTCCTCGATGTCATCATTGAGAAGAAATTGATCACAGCGCGAGGCGTATACGGTTTCTTTCCCGCCAGCGCCATAGGCGACGATGTTGAGCTATACACGGATGACACACGCGAAAAGGTTCTCGAACGGTTCCATTTCCTCCGCCAACAATCAAATAAGGAGGGCACCGAACCGTGCCGATCGCTCGCCGACTTCATCGCACCGAACGAAGTGGGTTTGCACGATCATATCGGTGCGTTCGCGGTAACCAGCGGCATCGGCCTGAAGGAGCTGTGCGACCGGTTCAAGGCCGAGCACGACGACTACAACGCGATCATGGCGGAGGCCCTCGCCGATCGCCTGGCTGAGGCTTTCGCCGAATGCCTGCACAAACGCGTGCGCGATGAATGGGGTTATTGTTGTGCGGAGGGCCTGAGCAACGCGGACCTTGTTCAAGAGAAGTATCGTGGCATCAGACCGGCCGCAGGTTACCCGGCGTGCCCGGATCACACCGAGAAGGGCTCGCTCTGGAGTTTGCTCGATGTGCAGGCGAATACCGGAATGCTGATTACTGAATCGTTTGCGATGTGGCCCGGATCGAGCGTGAGTGGCCTTTACTTCGCCCATCCGGAATCGCGCTATTTTAGCCTCGGCAAGATTGACCGCGACCAGGTCGCCGACTACAGCAAACGCAAGGGAATGAGCATAGCTGAAGTCGAGCGATGGCTCGGGCCAAACCTGAACTACGACCCTGCAGAGTAAGGATCAGGACCGTGGCCGCTCCAACAACACACAAATGCAAGAGTAAAGCATGATCGTGCATCTCATATAACGACTAGAAAGCGCGCTTTTGGCTAGCTGTCCTTTAGCTGTCCTTTAGCTGTCCAATAGCGATTCCTAAACGCTTCTTACAAGGTTTATCGAGGGCCACCCGCGTCTTGTAAGTTGTTGAAATTACTAATAGTTTTGGGCTCATAACCCAACGGTCCATTCCCAGTTGGCGCAGCATCTGCATCGATTCCGATAGGAAGACGTCATTGCGGTCTTCTAGCTGTCTCGTAGGTAATCGCCTTGTTGGCTTGGGAAATCAAATCCATCCAACGCCCGTTGTCCTGTGTCGTTGCAGACCGCCATGCGTTCTTCGCCAAGTTTAATTTTTACAAGACAGACGCACGATAACCATGCTTCGCTAACTTACGTCGCTTCTCCGGTGGTAACTGCCGCCATCGCCTCTTCGAGTTCGAGAGCTCCAAGAGAGTTAATCATCGGTAGAAGCACTGGCGAAACTGCGCGTGTAAACTGCTCAACGCGGCAATCTTCGCAACCCCGCCGTGCGCCACGTTGATTGGATTCGCAGAGGTTACCAGCGCAATGTCAGTACGAAGCACACTTGGCCGATGCGGAAAATTCTGGAGTTGGCACTCGCAACGGAGGGGACATTGAAGGAGAAAAAACAGCAGCAATTCGCGCGCTGCGCGTTGCTCAACACCGCCCAATGGGCGTTAGACTGTCGCACCGATGTGCCAAATGCAGGCGAAATCCGCGCTCATCTCACAGAGGCCGTCTGTTCAATGTCGACCGGTGCTCTTTTATTCGCCGATGCCCTTGATTCCTTGCCTAAAACGAGCTCGCGAGTGGTTTGTCTCCATCGGTCTGCAATCGGTTTGGAATCGGAACTAATCTGGGCGGACTTGCCCCGGCCAAAATTGATCATTACGTCGCCGCCCTATCCCGGTGTCCACGTGCTTTATCACCGCTGGCAAATTCAGGGTCGCCGCGAGACTCCCGCACCGTTCTGGATTGCTGGTACTCAAGATGGCTGCGGAGCATCGTTTTACACATTTGGCGACCGAAAACAGAAGAGACTAAATGGTTACTTCGCGCAGGCGGAGGCGACCTTCAGGTCGCTGGCAGCTTTGTCGGACAGAGGAACTGTTATCGTTCAGATGGTAGCGTTCTCAGATCCGTCATGGCAGTTGCCAAGGTACTTGGAAGCAATGGCGAACGCTGGTCTGACAGAAACAAAACCTGAACAGGTCTCCGACTCTAGAGACGGACGAATCTGGAGGGCTGTTCCGAACAGAAAGTGGTACGCAAGCCAACAAGGTGAGATCGGCCCGAGTAAAGAAGTAGTATTGTTCCATCGCGTGCGAATCTAAACTTTGGTTGTAAGCTTGTCAGTGTCAGCAGTGCAGTTTTTCAATTACAGGTATTGGTGAAGTTCGTCTGGCGGCAAAAGATCCTTCACCTCGCATCCCTTGCGAATCGCGGCCTTTTCAAGGCCGGCGCATATTAGGAATGAGGACAAAGATTGATCGTGCTCCCGCGCTGCTCTCACTAGGACAGCCTTCGTCGCTGGCCGCGGATAAGTCATAATCTGAAGTGCCGCGCCCCGCTTCAACGGGGTGCCATTCTCTTTTGCTTTAACCCCCGGAGGTTTTCATTTTGGTTTCGCGTTGTTCTTAATGACCGCTGTCGGATCGGGAATCCGCTCGGACTCGGCCGTGGTCATCTCCTCTTTTCCCCGGCGTTCCCGGAACAGTTTGCCAGCATTATCCGAATCCGACGACTGAGCGAAAGACGACGGTGGGATTTGTTCTCCTCGGCGTGTGGGGCCAGTCGCCACTAAGACTCCTGACGCCGTTCCGGTTGCGTTTGCCAGCTCTGTTGCCTGGTTTGCGACCTCGGCCGCTGCCTTCTTCGACCGAATCGTAACCCAAGCCTTGCGTGCGGCGACAGCGCGGCGCTCATGTTCTGCCGCCTTTGCGGCAATGGCCTCATCCTGTTGGAGCGCTTGCTCTTTCGGCGTGCTCTCGACTAGAACCTGCATACCTCCACCAGCGATCGGGCCGCACTCAGCGTTCTCGTGTTGAAGCAAGGGCATCGCGTTAACGATTTCTGCGCACGGGTAATCACTGTCTTTCGTTTTCGCATTTGTTGCCTGCACCAATTCAAAGCGTTTTCCTTTCATGTTTGCTCCTTCATGTGTACTTGTGCATCTTCCGCAAACCGACTCGGGGCGCCCTAGATCGAGTGTTTACAGCCGTTGAGCCCTGCGCCACCTTGCGCTTTTGCGGTTCATTCATACAGTGATTCCTAATTTCTCCTCCATCAGACTTTTCTTAGGCTGACTTGCGGCGGATGGCGCCTGAACCAACTACTTCCGCCGTGCCTGCCGCATTCTTCCGCAGGTCAGCACCCAGCAAGTGGGCCAACCAAGGGTGCGCTTCGATGATGCTGGCAATGGCCGACAGCTCGCTCTGCCTCGCCGACGCTGGCAACGCTTGAAACGTGTCATCGTTTGAGATTAGGTTGCGGATGGCTTCAATGATTTCACCATCGACCGGGGCCGTTCCGATGCGGGTTTCTGGGTTCTGTTCGTAGCTTTCTGCATACTCTTCGATCCGGCAGTCTGCTTGCGATTCGTCAAATTTGCAGCCGTAGACATCAAGAGTAATTTCAACGCTTCGATGCCACAATTTTTTTGAAACTGTTAAATAATCTTGTGGATGCTTTTCCAACCACCAGTAGGCGAAGGCATCCCGGAATCGATGCGGTGTAAGCCTTTTTTGTGCATACCGCAATGTTAAATTGCCCACTAAAGTATTGACTGTGCCCCCAGTAAGTGGTCGACCATGTAGATTCACAAACAGAGTGCCGGGGTCAGAACCCACCAGTAGAATGGGGCGATGATATTGAAGATATTCCTCAAGCAAATCGACCAACCGCCTCGGCAATACTGAATGCACTCCACGTCCAGTCTTGGTTTCCTGTTCCCGAAAGCTGTACTGCCAAAAATGCGCGTCCGGGTTCAGCTTTAATCTCTCTTTAGCCCAGCGCGGAACATTAATTTTTGCAGAGGATGAGATCTTGTCTTTAAACAAGTTTGCCCGCATGGGGTCAGATCCGATTCGGCACTCCCTGACATTCCTCTGACGCCATACCATGATCAAGAACCAACGAAATAGCAACTCATCGTGCACGAGACGTGCTATTTGGCGGAGGTCCGTCTTTGCTGTTCTGGTTCTCTTCTCATGAAGTCTTTCTGCGACGGTAACCAGCACCTCATATGGTAATGATGTGGCTTCCTTGCGAGCCCACAACTCTGATTCCGTACTCTGCTCAATTCCTGAGAGCAATTCCCTAAACCAAGCAAGATCACGATCTTTATATCGTTGCTTGAGGGCGGCGCAAACCGACGCCAGCCTAACGTACACGCCTTCTCCGATTAAGTTACGTTCATTCAACAAATACCCAATGAAAGCACCAACCGATTCTTTGGTGACGAGTTCGGCAAGACTGCTGATCGGGGTGTGCTGGCCATTAATCTCGTTATATTTCGTAATAAATCCGTACAGCCTCTCGAAAGTGCCCTTTAGAGCTTTCGCAGTTGAGTTCCGGATTTTCCAGTCACGTGATCGTCCCTCAGAGTAGGGGGCCTGTTTCCAATCCAAGAGCGCGATTACCTCATCGCGCAATCGTTCCGGAAAAGTGCGGAGCGGGACACCATAGTTGCATAACTTACGATGAGAGATGCCGGGCAGCTTTTGTGCCAATCCGCTTTGAATCAGAACGCGTCGAAACTCTTTCTTGCGAGCACGCACGTAGTTAAATGAACGCGGTTCAATTAACATCATTTCGCCCCACGCATTAAGGTGTTCGTCGCTGAAAACTGATGGCATTATTCCTTGTGCGATGGCGTAACGTACGATGCCGGCACACCCCACGGCTTTAGCCACACTAGTGAGAATCGGTTTCCACGCTTCTGAGACCCTAACATCGGTTTCGCGAGTAACCCATCCCAGGTGCTTTGCCTCTCGCAGGAGCATGCCCGCATAGTTGCGGTAGGAACGGACCGCATTGCGTTTGTGGCGCCGCGCTATCAAGTACGCAGTGAAGCGGGGACGCAAACCCACGAGCGCTTCGATGTCCAACTCCTCGACCGGGACATTCAAGCAGGCCGATATGTGCCCGGCCGTTGTTCGGAGCATTGCAATGTGTTTATGATTTTGAAGCACTGCCAAGAGATCCGGGACGGTTCGGAGTTTTTCAGCCGAATCGACGGGACGCGCAGAACCGCGAACGTCCGTATCATTTTGCGTACCAATCGTCGGTGCTATTCCATTCATATATGCATTCTCCCTATATTGTTGTCGAAGACTTATGCGAGATTTCGCATATAAAACGCGCAGAACTGTGCGGGACCGCGCAGCTCTGGATGGGATGATGAAGCAATTGGCTTTTCCGGGCGATATAGTGCAGTGACCGTCACTTTTCCCGCTCCTGCCGTTTCGGTGTCACGCTGTTTTCCAGAAATTCCTCGAGGTCAATTGAAAGAAATTTTGTGCGGCCCGGCAGATTTCGCCCACGGAGTTTTCCAGTTCGAATTAGTTCCTGAAGAGATCGAACCGAGCAATCAAAAATCTCGGTGACGTCCCGATAGCGCCAGGCACCTTTTAGAGAAAGACCCTTCGCCCTCAGTAAGCTTTCTAAGAGCGGGTAGGCATCGAGTTTTGGGGATTGATCGCGCATACGGTTATCAGTCATTGCGGAACCAGATAGATCTGAACAACCTAACGGCAAACGCACAGACTTCCTCGGCAAGTCTTCCAAACAATCGAACAGCCGGGTTCTCAGAAGTCCATGGCACTAGCATTAGAAATTCTTAGGCTTTTTCTTTATCGTTAAGCGCTCATGGACCCTTGTTAGAGCCGACTCTGGAATCGAGAGTCTTGAGTATGGGCGTTTGTCGCGGGCTTCCGGGTGTCTGATCACTATCACTCCGGGCTCGAGCCGAAAAATGCGCCGTACTGTGTCCTGGCTCCAACCCCATAGCGCCGAGATTTGCTGTACTGAAAAGTGCTTTTCCAAAGCCGACATATACCCCGATTCACAGTGACGTGACTCTGCATAACTCAGACGTTGCGCCGAGCAGTACCCGGCCCCGACCCGCCTGAACGCTGGGTTGGTGCCGATGCGTGATGGTTGGCATTTTGTGCGGGACGCGCAATCGGTCGGTGACTTTCAACCCAGCGTCTGAACCAACTGTGCCCAAGAAATCAAAGGTGGTCCAGCAGCGATCCGCACTAGGATGAACCGGTCGAAGAAATCTGTATTATTTATATGGGGTTAGCAAGAAGTGCAATTTTCTTCTGGCTCTTCGCGGGGGCGGTCACAAACGCACAAAACCGGCAGATGGGCGAGCGCAGCAAAAATGAATTTACGTGCTCACATTTTTGTGGCTCACCGTACTCGGCGAGATCCCAGCGATCTTACAGGCGAACCTGCGGGCAATCGATGATGGAGTCCAACGAAACCGTCGATTCCGGTAGCGCTTGTCGAGCTCGGCCCTCGCATCCGCGCGTCGATTACTTTCGGCCAGTTCATCGAACATTGGTCTAGGAACCAGTCCGTGAGACCAAAATCTTTCCACCAAATCAACCAGCCAATCTCGATCTGCGCAAAACTGTTCGCCCCACGCTTTCAGCTCGTTGATGTGTTGAGGCCGAGTTGTCAGGTTCTCTTCGCTTGAACAACCGAGAAAGTCCGTCACGTAGAACCTATCGATGTACTCGAGCCAAAGTTCACGGCGCTTCACCGACTCTTCCGCCTTGTATCTCTCTCGGATAAATTGCCGAGCTGAGTCGCAAAGAATTCTTAACCAGAAATACCAATGCTCGTACACTTTATCCTTGTCGTCGGGAGGACCGGTGAGATGAACGTGGCGTCTTGAAATTTCGGAGACAATCTGTTTGGCGGCAGCTAGATCTTGTCGAGTTACAAGCCGACCGATCAGCTCGTAGAAAGAGGCATCGAAGCTAAACCTTCCGCTGTTGGACTCACAATAGTCTGTGACCGCAGCTAGGTCCCCCTTCAACATGCATTGATAATAGGTCTCAAAAAGAGGATCGACAGGTTGACGGAGCGGATGGCGCCGAAATTCGTCAGCGATCTTTGTGCTATCTCGCTTGAGAGTCTGGCGCAGAACAGTTCGCGAGGGCCGCCCACGATGTTTTGCCATCGGTCACCCTTAAGGAACAGGGGTCGGGACCGGAAGGCACCCGCCATCAGCGCCGGTAAGTGCCAGTACCTACCCAATTGCTACCGATTGTACCCTCCGCACGGCCTAGGCCAACCGCCAATCATGTACCGCTCCAACCAAACACCCCGACCGCCAATACTGGGCAGTCGATTCCGCGACCCCTTGTTCGGTCTCCCGCTCCCGCAACCGGATCAGTAGTCGACATTGTGGCACTTCGTCGCCGTAGGCTTGTCCGAGGCTTACGGGCATCGATCCCTATCCCCATCAGCACCTACTTGTGCACGTCAATTCCCGCGATCCTAGGACATTCCGTCCTCTCGGCTCGGAAGCAGCAGCACATGCGCCAAAACGCAGCACACCTTTACAGCTAGCCTTTTTAGGTCGGAATGGGGAAGCAACACAGACTGGTTGAAAACGCAGTGCAGATCGAACTCGGGAGCGGCTCACTTCATCCAAAGTAGCCATCCTCTAACCAGGTTCACCTGCAATTTAAGCACACGGCTGTTGGAGGGAATCGCGGTCGGGTTCTTAAGCCTGTCCCACAGTCCTCTGTAGTGCGTCGTCGACATCCGGCAAGATGATCGGTAGATCCTCATCCCACGATCGTTTCACTTCTTTCTCTAGCAAATCTTGCAGCTCCGGCACCCATGGATAATAGTGTTCCTTCACTGTGTCTGGATGGTCAGCCAGCAGCATGGCAACGTGATCGACGCTCACACTTTTTTTCAGAAGTTCGACGGCAAAGGTATTTCGAAACATGTGGGATTTGGGCCGGATGCGATTGCCCTCGCGGTCTCGCAGATCGAGCGCAGGTTTCACCAGCTTCCATAGACGGCGCAGCGTCTTCTGCCACGTGCTGGCGGCTCTATTTTTTTTGCCTTTTCCTGACCAAAAAAAATAATCGGGATGTGCGTCGGGTCCAGGCGGAACCCAGCGCAATTCGTCTGCGATCTTCGGCGGCAGCAGCACCGTGACCGGATTTCCGGTCTTGGTGCGATAGAGCACGAGACGATCGTCTTTCCCGAGGCGCGAGCGTTGCAGCGTCACAGCATCTGTAATCGCGAGTCCCGCCCAACGCATCAAGTTACACAGCGCGTGCAGCCGCCTGCCTTTGCCGCGAACTTCTGCCTTGTTCACCGTCGCCAGCGAACGATCATAGGCGGCACAGGCCTGCAGCACCGCCTTGAACTGTGCCGGGGTGAAGGGCAGCGTCGGGATGCTCGAGTCTTTCTTGCCGACGATTTTTGCTATCCCTCGTGCTGGGTTTCCCCGATCTTTTTCCAATGTTGCCTTGATCCATTTCTGCGCGATGCAATAATCAAAGAATGCAATGGTGCTGTCGCGCTTCTTTGATTTGGACCAGTAGGTTTTGGATTTCCAGGTGCCCATCCACTGGTTGAGCAACGGAGCTGTAATTTGGTGGACATACAGTACGCGCTCCGGGTCCGGCTTACCCTGGTCGTGAACGTGGAGAAAATCCACGAGCTGCTTTTTCATCGTGCCATATTTTGACTCCGTGGCTTTGTAACCGTCAGGGTTCGAGGAGGCGGCTTGCTTGCTGGCAATGAACTCGTCGAAGGCTTCCTCGATCAGCTGGGGCGTAATAGCATTCTCGGCTTCCCGCGCCTTTTCTCGCAGAATTACGGGATCGTGATTGTCAGCCCATTCTTTCGCTCGCTGGCGGGCTGTCTCCCAGGACTTAGTCTTGGCGCTGATGCGGGCACGGGTGAGACGCACATAAAGATGCTTGGGGCAGCGGCAGCGCCCGTCTTTTTCCTTTTGAACGAACCTACAATCGGCTCTGTGACGGTAGACGATGACGTCGACTTCGGGGCGGGTGTCAAACTGAAAGTTGCCGGACATTCGCGGCTCCTATGGTTCAGGCTTGTGTGCTAGCCAGTAGAAAGGATACCACGAAATGTGTGCGGCCTGTGTGATGATAATTGGCGGTTTGCACTAAACCATTGATTATAAGCAAAGAATAAATGGTGGCCAGGGACGGAGTTGAACCGCCGACGCCAGCCTTTTCAGAGTGTGTATAACTAGTGTTTTTAAGAACTTACAAGGACACGTGGGACTGCCAAGTACTTGTAAGTAGTCGCAAGACGCGTTCAGTGCGGACTGGAACTGCGGACCAGTAGTCGGGATCATCTTGCATAAGAAAACAGCTTTTGGCAGGAACGATTGACCGTTCAGTTTCTTCCATAGGACAAGAGATCGCACTGCTCCTTCCAATCCTATTCTGTGCATTCCGTCCGAACTTCGTTCGAAATATTTTCGACATATTTTTCCTTCCGCAGGTTCCTTTTATACATAGAGGGGAAAATCTCGCGCGAATCCATGAAACCGCCTCGCTAAGGAGGCGGGTGGTTGCGTGCGGCCATTGCTCTGTTCCCTTGGATTCCCCAAACGTACCTCAAAGTACTTCTGGGCGCTTTAGGCACTTTAAGCAATTGTTGAGAAGTTTTTTCGAAGTCAAAAAGAAAAAAGATTCTTTGCAAGGAAGCAACAAATGCGTCTCGTACGGTTTCTATACGAACAATGTTCTCGTCCGTCCATGACGCGAAAACTAACGCCAGCCGAGTAGTGAAGGAGTTCGAAGTCGATCGAATGGAGCCGAACACTAAAGTCGGCTCTCGTACGAGTCTTTGATTCCAGCCACGTCTCGACTCTCTACTGTGGGGTCATATGAGCGAGATGCATGAAGCGACAGCAGTCAGCCAGCCTATCCCTCATTTCGAGAGGTTCCTCGATTCGCGCGAAGCCGCAGCATTGCTGCAAATCCATCCGAAGACATTGCAACGTCTCGCACGTAAAGGCGAGATACGCGCTATGCGGATCGGAAAATTATGGCGCTTCCGCGCATCCGATCTCGACGCGTGGGTACATTTGCGGTTAAAAGTGGCCAGCTAGCTTCGGTGGCAAAAGTCTACCTCGCCGCTAGTGATTGCAGAATCCCGAGACTAAAACTGCACGACCGACAAGCCGGGAATCATCTGGAAGTGGCGGAGATTGCCCGTGGCTACGCTGTAGCCGAGTTCCAAGGCCGTCACCCCGATCAACAGATCGGAGAGCGGAAGACGAATGCCCTTCGCTTGGTTCTCGCCATCGATCTGTCCGACACGAAGGGCAAGAGACGCCGTTACCGGATGCATAGGTAGGGCCGTGAGAAGCTCCTGAATGAACTGCTGCCGCTTCTCCTTTCGCTGCGACGTATCGGCACGGGCCGCGCCGTGGGCCAGTTCGATCAGAGTAACCACGGAGACGGCGATATCGGTATTCCCTGCCTTGCCCGAGATCGCGGCAAGCATCTGCCGCGCGTTTTGCCCCTGGCGCTCGGCTGTGATCAGCACACTGGAATCGAGGATTAGTCCCATGCGGGCGGTTCGAGCGGCTCACGATGACTTTCGACAGCCGCTTCCACATCCCTCGCGAAGTCAGGATCTATGGTCGCCGTCGAGTCCTCGGGTAGCAACGCGATGCACTCCGAGATGGACCGGCGCGGCGGGACTGGTGCATGGATCACCGCCACCGGCAGCTTCCCACTCTCGATCACGATTTCCGCGCCCGCACGCACCCGAGCGAGCAGCCCAGCGAAGTCATTGGCGGCTTCCGCTTCCGAGACGCGAATCACATGATCAGCCATGCCGCGATTATACCGTCTTTCCTTCCTCCCTTCCTCCGAGACTGAACCTCAGAACCCTGGACCCCGAGATTCGCCATCATCCCTGGGCTTGTGGCATTGTTCTGTCCTCGAACCCGCCCTCTTCGTGATGTTCGTTATTTGTCTAATCTACAAGCAGGTCAGAAGGTTAGACGGCAGACTGCGTTTCCGCGAGTCATGGTTGCTTTCTTACCCCGGTGCCTCCGCAGGCATAACAAATGCCGTCCACTCCCGACGAAGTCCGGAATTCCCCGGTACCACTGCAGCGCGTGCAGCGTTCGGCTCCCGTGACAGTAGCCCTCGACTCCGCAAACTCAGAATCCGAACCTCTAGCGCGGCTTCCAAAATCGTCTAGGCTGACGCCTAAACTTTCTATTCTCGATTTCAAATCACGTAGTCGTGCCCGTGCTTGTTCAACTTGGCGATCTGTGCTAGCAGGCGCAACTGCGAGATAGTTTTCATACGAACTTATGGCATCCTGAATTCGCCCCAGATCCTCTTGAACGAGCGCCCTGTTATACCAGCCGAAAAGGTCTGGTGGATCGCAGCCGAGAGCTTTCTCGTGGCACACAAGCGCCTCTTCCAATCGGCCCAGATTTCTGAGGCAGATACCTTTGTTGTTCCAAGTTCCTGTGTGTCCGGGATCAAGCTCAACGGCCCTGTCATAGCAACTAACGGCTTCATCAAAGTGTTTCGTCGCCTGTAAAGAATTGCCTTTGTTGTACCAGGGCTGTGCATATTTGGGATCTAAAGCAATCGCTTTGTCGTAGCATTCAATCGAATCACTATAGTGGCCCATCCGATACAGGCTTGCGCCTTTAGAGTTCAACGCATCGGAATACACATGTGCTCTTCCACAATCTGTCCAGGTCGCGCGATCAATTTCAAGAACTTTGTCGTAACAATGAAGGGCTTCTTGATAGCGCCCAAGATGATGTAAGGCTGCGCCTCTTCCCATCCAGCTTGATATGCTTTCAGCAGATAGCTGGAGCGCAGCATCGTAACAATGTATCGCTTCTTCGAATCGGTCCATTCGGGTCAAAATATCTGCCTTCCGCACCCAAGGGGTATAGTTTGGTCGGTTTATTTCGATGGCTCTCTCGTAGCACTGAATTGCTTCCGGCCATCTGCCCAATTCATCGAGGCACAAACCTTTGTTGATCCAAGCTGAGACGCATCGGCGGTCGATTGCCAGGGCCTTTTCATGACACTCAAGCGCATCTGAATGGTGCGCTTCAGCGTCGAGAAGATTCCCATTGTTTGTCCACGCCTCGGCCAGCCATGACCTCATATCATTGACCGATCTTTCCGCATCAAAGGGCGTAGGCAGTACATCGAAGTCGTAGTACTCCCGGCGTTGTTCCAGGTCCTCCGACTGTTGTACTTTGCCCCAAAGGATGAGCTTTGAAATGCGGCGGCGTAAGCCGAATAACTCAGCGCCCAATGTGACTGGCATAGTGAGCCCTAGCATCACAAATCGGGGCACAAAGATGTTCGCCGGGCACGGCGTCACCGACCAATATCCATTAGCATGTACCGTCACATCCTGTGGCTCAAAAAAGGAGTTTGCCATATTGATTGCGTCCGCCTGCCTGCAAGTAGAGCGAACCTCATAACCATTCGCCACCAAAATTTGTTCCATCTCTTCGAGAAGCGCCTGCTGGTCGTTTACGAGCAGTACGCGGCCCTTTTCAGGAACTACTTTTGACAGGTCATCAAGCCCGTGGCGCAAAAGATCCAGCAGTCCACGCGACGCAAGATCGCTCGCGCCTGTGCGGGCGAGAGCCCTGGACGGCGCACATACAAGGGCTTTCTTTTGGTCGGCGCTCACGGTCTCGTCCTCATTCGGGCAGCATAACAAGAGAACGAAGGAGTAGTCGTATATGTACGAGTCCAGTGATGCCACAACAACCCAACTAAAGACAGTCGATTCGCCGTCTGCCGTCTCGTCCACTACCCCGTCCAAGCGCGTGATTCTCTCCATGGGAGGAAAAGGAGGCGTCGGCAAAACGAGCTTTATGCTTGCCCTCGCCGAATGGTTCCAGAGCCATGAGATTCCGGTAACGCTTCTCGACCTGGATACCGAAAACAAATCGCGCGGAAGCTTGAAGTATTACTTTGACGGCAGGGTGACCAAGGTGAACATTCACACCGCAGCAGGCCTCGACGCTTTCGTTGACCACTTGGCAGAGGGCGCTCCCATCATCCTTGCGGATATGGGCGCGAGCTCCGGGCAAGTGACTCACGAGTGGTTCGACAGCATGTTTGAGGATGTAGCAGCTACAGGTGTGACGTTCACGGCCATCGGCATCGTCACTCCCGACCCGGCGAGCGTGGAAAGTATTCTGAGCTGGGCTGCCCGTCTGCAAGACAGAGTGAACTATGTTGTGGTTGAGAACGCCATGACACATCAAGCTGATTTCTCCTACTGGCGGGACAGCGAGCAAGCCAACCAATTTCGCATGGTTTTCCACCCGGTTGTCCTCACGATGGAGTTTCGTCTACCGGAACTCGAAAACCCCGCTCGACAACACGGCGTCACACTCGGCCAGATCGTCGAACGCCGGCTTAAAGTCCCGGAGTTGCAGAGGGCATCACTGGTCATCCGCGCTCAGAGCTATCGGCGGCGGCTCTTTGAGGAAATTGACAAGGCCAAGGCGTTGCTCTTGCCGTGAACCCCCAGCCCAAACTCGTAGAAGAACAATCTGCTGAGGCCGATTTCATCGACGACATCGCCGAACTGCTGCCCGCCGAACAGCGTCCGCTTTGGTATCGTGACATGGCGCACTTGCGCCGCTTGCCCGCCGATGACGAGATGCTACGGATTGCCCGCGCTATGGGCTTTCTGGCATTGGTGACGCGGCAAACTCCCGCGCAGATCGCCATCGAGCGGGAAAAGCTTGCCACGATCTTAGACCACAGCATCAAGGCCATTCAGTCCGCCCGACAAGATGCAGTCGCTTTGCATCAGCAACTGGAAGAACGGCTGGCGCAATTGCCAGCAGAAATCTCCGAGGGCATCAGTCCCGCAGCTATTGCCGCGAAACTCAGCGAGAGTCTGCGCCAGCAGTTTGTGGCAAGTGGCATTCCTGAAACAGCACAAGCACTAGCCGTCATCTCGAAACAAACGAAGCAAGTCGCGGGAGAGTTTGATCGCTCGTCCAAGCAACTGACGGATTCCTATCGAGGCGCTGCCAGCGATGCCCGCAGGGCGCTCGATGAAATGCGCGGAAGCATCGAGTATGCCACTGCCACTGCGAAGCGAGCAGCGCACGATCTAACGCACACTTTCCTTCGCGAATACAAGTGGTCGGTCCTCGCTCTGTGCAGTGCGGCTCTGGCCGTGGGATTTGCGCTGGGAACCCTGTACCACCGCTGGATCACTCCAACGACACCGGAACCAACCCCGAACACGGTCGTGATTCCGTCGAAGCCAGACCCAGCGCCAAACGCGACAACAACTCACTCCATGCACAAAACGCAACGCAAGCCCACATCACCCGATCAGGCAGCGCGATGAAACGCACAAAGAACGCCCCCAGCATCCAGCGTCTTCTTTCGCTTCCACGTGAACGAAACCGGAACTGCGAAGAACCCGTCAAGGGGCAGGCCCGCTGGCGCGGCTTCCTCCGGTCGCCCTTGACTGAACCTTCGCAGTTCCAGTCCAACCCGCCACTACGGAAGAGAAAGAAGAAAATCGAAGTGTCACAACCTTCGTCCCAACGGAGTCACTATGTGTCCCCAATCCCAGCCTCCCATTTCTAACCTGTCTTCCCATCAGAGCACCTATCAGTTCACAGTCGGCGGCGAAATCGAGCCGCTTGCCGACGCAGACGCGGCGGCTGAGTTTCTACAGGTGAGTCCGCGTCGCATCCTTGAGTTGGCACGGCGTGGTGTTCTTCCGGGCTATCCTCTCGGCAGCGGTCCCCGACACCTTTGGCGATTCCGCCTTTCAGAACTTGCTCGTCTCTGCTCGCAGGCAGGGTACAATGCGAGCGGCAGTCTCACGTGCCTAGAGGAGAAATCTGAAATGGCACAGAGACATCAACGTGGTTGGTTAAAGAAAGAACGACGCAGCAACGGTGAAACTTGGATGCTGTTTTTCCGCACAACTCGGGAATCCGACGGTAAACGAGTTGAACAAAAGGTTGCGGTAGGAACCGTCCGCGACTTGCCAACAAAAGCCTCGGCCTGGGCGGAAGTGGAAAGACAGCATATACAGATAAACAAACCGGACTTTCGGAAACGCGCGACGTTTGCGGACTTGGCTCAGCACTACCAGCAGCACGAGCTAGGCGAGCGGCGGAGCGCAATTATTGATCCGAAAGCCCACACAAC
>PKXU01000059.1 GCA_003132445.1 Acidobacteriaceae bacterium
CTTTTTCATAATGCATTGACCCGGCTGAGTCTAGAATAGTTGCGTGAAATCTAAGAACAAGCCCTTCCTATGTTCGGCAAAGATGTGCATGGAGTTGTCTCCACAAAATCGAGTTCACAGTCACAGGTTCAGGCCATGCATGCGTCAGCAATCCTGATCTCGCAACGTGCCATCGGCAATCGATTGCAGGTATGCGATTCTCTGGGTATGAAGGAGAATTCATGAAACATCTCAGGTATGTTCCCGCGCTTTTCCTTTTGTGCTGCTGGCTGGCGCTTCCGGCTTTGGCCGCCACCGATCCGTACATCGATTTTAGATCCACCGTCGGCTGCGACGACGGAGGGCCGTTAAGCGGATTCCAGTTCCTCACCTTTTCCATTCACGACAATGCGGACCGCCGCGGCGATGCTCTCTGGACCGAAACTGTTCCAGTCCAAGTCCGCGAAAACGGGGAATATACTATTAAACTGGGAGCTGGCTCACCCGGTTTTGCCGAAAAAGTTATCGATGGCTACAGACTTCTATACGTGAGCGTCCGCACTCCGAAATGCAGGGTGGTGCCCGCGTCCACGGTCATCACCACCATCCCGCAGGGAATCTGGGTGGATTGCAACCCAGACAACAGCGCCGGAAATTGCGATGGTCTCTCTGGTGTCACCTCTGAAGCCGAGCTCAAAACCATTGCCGCCGCCAAATTCAGGTACGTGTTCAACGACTCTAACTTATGGGGAACTCAGTCCCAAATGACATCCTGGGCCATTCAGGCCAGCTTCTCGGGCCTCAAAATCATCTGGTACATTCCCTTAGACTTTGCCCTCTATCAGGGTACGAGCACCACCAGCTACTCTCTGATCGCCAATGACACGGAATTAGCCTCCAGCTTCTGCAGCGGCTGCACGAACGCGGCCTTTACCACAGCTCTTGTAAAGTGGCTCGCGACATTCCCGGCCACCGCCGGCTACTACATTGACGATGAGTGCGTAAACATGGCTTCGCAGGGTGAGATTCAGAATTACAAAGGTGAGAACATCTCCGAGTCCGCCATAGAAAGCGATATTGCAACCCTCTATAGGACCATCCACGCAGCCGACTCCAACCACACCATCTATGGAGCCGAAACTTGGGACAGCGTCAACAACGCCAACGAGAGCCAGCTTGCAGGCTTTCTCGATCCCATCGAGGCTGATCTCAACGTGATGGGCGCCGACTACTATCCCGTCGGTACCGGCGAGGCCGCTAGTACGGAGGCCTCGGCTGCGAGTTGGCTCGATACGATTGCCCGCAGCTATAACAAATCCACTTTCATGAATCTTCAGGCTTTTAGCTGGGAAGACTTTGCCCCCGGCGCCTGCGCGTCGCAGTCAATCTGCGTCTACCCCAGCTTCAGCCAGTTGCAGACCCTGCTGTCCGATGCGGCGGGTGGTAGTAAAGCGCCTTCGCTGCTTGTCTGGTACGACTACGGGGATACGGTCGCAAACAGCCAGTGGAGGAACTTAGTCTCTGCAGCCAACCCTCAGTAGGCACGAACTCGCGACGGGGAACCAGTGGAAAAAGAGAGGGTCGGGATGACCCAGTTCACCAAGTTTCGCTCCCAATAGTTGGTGACATCGCCGGGGGTATCAGCTCAGTCCGGCGGGTTTGTTCCTGATTCACGATTGTTGACGTAATATCGCGTCTCTAACAATGTCGGCAGTGTCAAGCACTATGCGTGCACACCTCTGCGTCCACTCGTTGAAGAGCGCCATTTCGCTCTCGTTGAAAATTGCCTACCCCCTTGACCGAGGCCCCCGGCCCAGCGGATGGGCAGAACTTCCTGGCGGAGAACGTTCACGATTTCATCTTTCATTTCTGGCTTCGGACTAAATTCAACGATGCGGGCAAACATGATGAATCTCCTTTTTACTTTTCGATTGGGGGGAGACTCGCAAGCGGACGCGCTTGGAACGGATCACTTGCGGGTTGATGATACGGCTTCGAGAATGAAAGTTCGGTGACTCGACAGTCACGCAACACTGTGAGCGTTAAGAACAACGCCGCCGATTCTGGATCAATGCGGCCTGGGGTCAGTTGATGTAATATCGCGATTACCTCATTGATCTTTAGGCCCGCTCGATGGTGCGACATCGCTCAAAGCAGCGCCGCCGTTCCCTGTGGTACTCGTTTCTCTTTCAATGTCGACCGTCTCTGCGCACTCGCCTTTATCGTCATAATCGCAGAGACGACCGGGGTGAGACTGTTTACACTTTTGACAAAATTCGGTAGCCATTCAACCCCCCCAGCGGGCCGGGCCCAAGGAATGCCAACGGTGTCTTTCTCCCCCCAGAGCAAGACATGTTGGGAATTGCGTCCCAGCCCTCCCCACGTTTGTGCGGTACATCATCATTCGGATCGTCATGGAACGTCAAGCCAATTGGTGGGTTGGCGTAACATCCCCATTACACTCGTTGACGCGCGTTATGAAAAGATCTCATTCACCTTATCCCGCACATGCTGGCTGCGTGACGGCTTCAAGTATCGCATCGTCGATTCCATGTCGGAGTGGCCAAGCCACTGCTGGACTGTCCGCAGATCAACGCCAGCCCAGAGGCACCGTGTCGCAAACGTCGCACGGAACTTGTGCAACCAGAAGTTGTCTTCGTCGAGCTTGGCACGCTCAGCAACAGCCTTCAGGCAGTCCAGAAAATCCAGCTTGGGATTGCACCCGGCGGTGGGAAACACGAGGCCGCACGTCTTGTCCGCTTTCGTCTTCCAAGCCTTCAGACCTTTCACCAACTTCGCCGGAATTGGAATCTCGCGCTCTTTGTACGCCTTCGGTGTCCATCCCCGGTCCGGCTTGTGAGTCACTCGAACGGTCGCGTGGGCAAGGTTGACATCCGACCAGTACGTGTACATGACTTCCTGCTCACGCATGCCCGTCATCAGAAAAAACTCATACCAGAGCCGCTCTTCTGAATCGCAGGCTTTGAAGAGCTTGTCGAGTTCTTCCTGTTCGTAAATTTTAGGTTCCTCTTCCGTGTAACGCGGCCAATCGTTCTTGCCCGCCAAACCTCGGATTCCGTTCGCCTTCAGAAACGTCATTACGTTCTCGAACTTGTTGTAGACACTGCGTGGCGCCTGTTTCTTTTTGTCTCGCAGGAAGGCGCAGAACTTCAGCAGATCGGTGCGATCGATGTCTTCGAGGTAGAGCTTGGGGCAGGACTCGGTGAAGTAGTTCAGAGCCGTTGTGTACGCGGCCAGGGTCTTGGGCTTTTTCGTGAGCTCAGTCTCGTCCAGGAACCGGGCGACCGAAGTTGCGACCGACTGGTGCCCGGCATCACCGTTCTCCGGCACGACTGTGACACCCTGGTTGAGGGCATTAAGCTCGGCTTCCTTGCGCAGGCGGCGTGCCGCAGCGTCCTGTGGATCTTTTCCCACGGACAGGCGTATCCGCCTGCCGTGCTCACGCCATTCGAGGTAGTAGGCGCCTTCCGAATGGCGCTCGGGCCGGCTGTTTACCAGGACTAGGTCGGGTCTGACCCGCCCGTTGGGAGACAGAACGACGGGGCAATACCGCAGGCCCTTGCTGGTTTGGACGCGCTTGGTGAGGTTTACTTCCTTGGATTGCGTGTTGGGCACCGGTGCCACCTCCGATTCAACTCGGAATCATGTGAGGTATCACCAGCATATAACTTGCTGAAAACAAAAGCAATGGCGGAGAGGGAGGGATTC
>PKXU01000160.1 GCA_003132445.1 Acidobacteriaceae bacterium
GCCACCGAAGTCCATAACGGTGAAGGATATCGACAAACGTTTCGCGTGGTTTAAAAGGCGCAAAACGAAAGAACTGTTTATCTCGGACTATCAGATCATGGCGCCCAACACGTGCTGCACACATTAGCCTGGCGTTTTCTCACGCTTTGGTGCGGCATGTTTCTGCTCGGCTTCGTAATCTCCTACTGGAGCGCACGCCGTACCCTGCACCGTGTGGAACGAATTACGGAAACCGTTGCGCGAATTGGAACCGAAGACTTAAAGGAACGCTTGCCTGAACCTGTGAATTCAGATGAGATTTCGCGATTGGCTAAGACCTTCAATAACATGCTGGACCGCCTCCAGGCTTCCGTGAATTGGCCAGGCTTGGAAATCGCATTCGCGATTCCCACATCTACAGACCAGCGGCTACTACGGAGTTGATGATTTCTGCCAGGTCTGCTGGCGAACTATGAGATGACACAACGGTCGAACCCGGCGCTCTCGAAACCTGCTAACCGGAAAAGTCTTTCCAGACTGTCTAACTAAATAGGACGAGAGCGCAGCGCATTCCATCATGGCCAGGAGCCTTGTGCTCCAACGAAGGCCGAATACATTTGCGCAGACCATCCTGTCACTTTCATTTTTCGCTTGCGACAAAGCGGCGGACCATACATTCCGGTTTGCCGACCAACCGCCCAAAATCGTCTGAGTACTCAGGCAGCCCTAAAGGGATGCTCTTAGACTCGCCCCGATTTGACGCTACCGTCGAGTCGGTTTGTCGTGCCTGTCACAACCAGGCGTGAGCACAGTCACAGGCAGGGGATACAAAGCAGGATAGTCTCTCTTGCGCCTCCGCGAAATGGTAGCGGCTGCCAGTCGCACGCCCAGTACGAGAGGACAATGTGAATAATGATTCGGCAAGTCTTCCAGCCTTGCGGCGAGCTTCGGCCATCTTTATTTTTCTTGCCCTCAGCGGTTTGATTCCCTGGCTGCGACGTTATGGCGTGATTTCGCAGTGGATCCTGTTGCTTCACATCATTGTCGGCCTTGCAGCCGTCGCCCCGCTCACGATGATTTTCATCAAGCACGGGCGCGAGGCTGATCGCGACAAGCCCACGCGCTGGTGGAGCGCCGGGCTGTGGACCGGAATAGGCTGGGCGGCGCTGAGCCTCAGCGGGTTGTGGCTGGTGGTCCAGGGAATCTGGGGAGTCTTCGTTCGCTATCGGATTCATTCCCTTCATATCTTCGCCGGAGTCGCCTTCGGAGCCGCAGGACTCGTCCACATCGGCTACGGTTTTGCGCGGAGCAAATTTGTGCCAGGTCGATATGCCCAACTAGCGCGCCCGTTGGCGCTGTGCATCCTGATTTTTGCGGTCGGCGCCGCGTCGATCGAGATCACCCGCAGGCAGGGAACTCTCGCCATCGCGAATTTCATTCCCTCCAATGCTCGTACGGATACCGGTCGGGTGATTCCCGCCAAGATGCTTCTCGGTTCCGAGTCCTGCGGGGTTTCCGGCTGCCACAGCACAATCTATGAGGAGTGGGTCCCAAGCGCGCATCATTTTTCCGGCGCCGACCCATTCTACGCAGTCATCAAGGCCAACTACGTCAAGGCACAGGGCACGGGCGCGGGCAAGTATTGCGCCGGCTGCCACGAGCCGATCTCGCTAATGTCCGGCGAAAACATCCCCGCGCATACCTCCCCGACTTCGCAGGCCGGCAGTTCCTGTGTCTTTTGCCACGCGCTACGCAATCCCGACGTTAAAGGAAATGCAAACTATGTTGCCACCGCACCGAATCCGTACTTGTTCGAATTCTCGTCCTCACCCGCGCTACGCAAGGTGTCGCAAGCGCTGATTCGGTTGCATCCGGAACAACACAAGCTGGATTACGACGCACAACACTCCCAATCGATTGAATTTTGCGGCACCTGTCACAAGCAGTACCTGGACAAACGAGTGAATGGCTGGGGATTCGTGCAACTGCAAAACCAGTATGACGATTTGAAGAACGGGCCGTGGTACACGGATGAGTCCAGACGGCTGCGGTGTCAGAGCTGTCACATGCGCGAAGTGGCGGCCGAAGATCCTGCCCGCAATGCCCGGGGCGTGATCCACGAGCATCGTATCCTGGCTTCCAATGCTTTCGTGCCTGAGATGCTGCACCTTCCCGGGGCCGGCCGGCAGATCGAACTCGTGAAGCAATGGCTCACCGGCCAAGCCGTCATTCCAGAAATCGCCAGGGTCTGGCCCGCGGGCCCGATCATTACCCTGAGCTTGGCACCGGAAAATCCGCTGGTGGAGAATCGGATGGCCGACATCCAGGCACTTGTCATCAACACCAAGGTGGGCCATGCCTTCCCGACCGGCCCGCTGGACGTGATTCAATCCTGGCTGGAATTCACCGCCACCGATGATAGAGGCCGGCCGGTATTTGCCGCCGGAACTCTGGACGCCGATGGACGGCTCCAGGGAAAGACCGTGGAATACCGGTCGTTCCTGCTCGACCGGCAGGCCCAGGTTCTTTACAACCACGCGCTGTGGGACGCGGTAGGCGCGCGTGACAAGCGCACAGTCCTTCCCGGCGCCAGCGATTCAACGGAGTTTCGTTTTCGCGTGCCGCGCGGCGTGGCCGGTCCGTTGCACTGTAGGCTGCGGCTGCTCTATCGCAAGTTCAACCCGGATTCGCTGGCGGCCATCTTCCCGAACACCACTCCGCCCCCGGTGCCGATTACAGAAATCTCCTCGTTCAGCGTTGATCTTCCCGTGCGACCTGCCAAGCGCACCGCTGTTCTCCGGCAGCCGCAACGCGATCTTTCCGCGCGCCGGTTTCCCGCCAGCTCAGTGATAGGAAGCGCCAGGTGATTCGTCGAGAATTCTTGCGCTGGCTAGCAACAGCACCTTTGGCGGGAGTCGCGGCCCGATTCGAAGCGCTCACGAGCACGACGGGCTCGCCAATGCCCGCGACATCGGCCGGCATTCGTTTTCGCGACGTAACCGCGCAGGCCGGCTTGCACTTTGTCCACTCCGGCGGCCCGCGCAACAGCCTGCTCCCGGAGGACATGGGCTCGGGCCTCGCATGGGGCGATTATGACAACGACGGATTCCCCGACCTCTACGTCGTTAATCAACCCTCAAGATTCGGTTCCGGAAACAAAGACGGGCTTGGAAACCACCTGTTTCATAACAATGGGAACGGCACGTTCACCGATGTAACCGAGCATGCGCGGCTCGAACTGCATCACTTCGGCATGGGCGCATATTGGGGAGACTATGACAACGACGGGCTGCTCGACTTGTTCGTCACCGGCGTTGGCGGGTGCTATCTCTACCACAACGAAGGCAACGGCCGATTCCGTGACGTCACGAAACAAAGTGGTGTTTTCGATCCACTATGGAGCACCGGCGCGGTGTGGGTAGATTTCGACAACGACGGCTGGCTGGATCTCTACGTCTTGCACTACGTGGATTATCCGGTGGACGTCTCCCGACTGCATTTTGCACAGGAGAGCCAGTACGGTGTCGTTATTCCGGCTGCCCTGAATCCCCGCTCGTTCCGTCCACAACCCAACCGGCTGTTGCGCAACAATCGTGACGGAACTTTCACCGACGTCACCCATCGCGCAGGAGTTGCGGACCCGGAGGGCCGCAGCCTTACCGTTACAGCCGCCGACTTCAATCTCGACGGTTGGCCCGAGCTCTACGTCGGCAACGACCTCAGCATGAACCGTTTCTTCTTGAATACAAAGAACAGCCGCTTCGCCGATCGTAGCACCCAAACTCTGACCTCGGAGAACAAGGGAACCATGGGGCTGGCAGTCGGCGATTTTGACCGCGATGGCGATCTGGACTTCTTCGTTTCGCACTGGCTTTCACTGGGAAATTCTCTCTATCAAAACCTCTTCTTGGAATCGCACCAACTGGGTTTCGCCGATGCCGCCGAGTTTACCAACCTCGCCTACATTTCCCTGCCCATGGTCGGATGGGGTTGTACCTTCCTCGATTACGACAATGACGGCCTTTTGGATTTAGTCGTCGTCAATGGGAACACTCTGGAAGACACGCGCAACCATAAGCTGCTGGTCCCGCAAAAGCCTTTCCTGTTTCACTACGACGGTACGCAGTACGAGAATGTTTTGTCGAGCGTCGCGTCCGACATTGACCGGCCTCTGAACGCGCGCGGACTGGCCGCCGCCGATTTCGACAACGACGGCGACATCGACCTGGCAATTTCCTGCAACCGCGGCCCACTGATTTTGTTGCGGGCCGATGGCGCCGAAGGACGCAATTGGATCAAGGTCAGTCTCCAGGGCAGGAAGAGCAATCGCCAGGGAATCGGTTCGCTGGTGCGCGTTTCTGCCGGTGGAGGTACCTGGGTGCAAAGTGTCGGCAGCCAAGGATCATACCTGTCGCAACACGCGACGCCTCTTCATTTCGGCCTGGGTTCTGTCACATCGGTGGATCGCATCGAGGTCGTTTGGCCCGGCGGTCGCCGCCAAACAGTGGACCATCCTCGCATCCGCCAGCACCTCCATCTAAGGGAAGACTGAACGACTGGCCACCAAGCCAATACGACAAATCCGAATCGCGAATACAAGACCAGATGTGGGTGACAACCACCTCCAGCTTTTTGAATTGCCTTAGCTTCTGGGGGATCGGCGATCCGTGCTTTGTTTCCGATCAGGGCGACGACCGCAAACGACAACTACGTCGTCTGCCTCGATGGAAAGAAATTCCTGGCCAACACCATCACTACCGAAAGACTCCTGCCCCGCTCAGCTTGGTCCTCAACTGGTCAGTGGAGTTGAAGAAATAGCTTTCCAACTCCAGTCCGAGTGGTTGATTGAATCTTCCCGAGTAAAGGCAATTGGGGGGTGCCACGAAGTGCTTTCCCACGATTCTGGGCGGATGACGGGCAAACCGGAAGTTGAACTATTTTGTATAGAAGAGCCAAGGACCAGAAGTCCTCTTCGGGGAGAATCGCCATTGATCTCCCCCAAGGGCGTTTCTGGACCGTGCGACGAAATGTTGGAAGTCCCGGATCACTTCTCGTTTGCCGACTATATGGACACAATTGCGCGAGGCGGCCCGGTGGTCGTTCCGAACGTGCTGCTATTCAGGGAAATCGCGCCTCATTGAAGTATCAAAGTCCCGCTGTCGAGCGTGCCAAGGCTCTCTGTTTAGTTTGTCTGGGGCGTCGCCGCTTGGACTCAATGAAAACGCCAACACTCTTCGCCGGCATGGGTTCCGCAAACAGGTGTCCCTGGGCTGACCCACAACCAGCTAACGCCAACAGTCGATGTTGTTTAGTTGTTTCTACCCCTTCAGCGACCACTTTAAGATCTAGATTGCGCGCCAAACCGATGATTGTCTTAACAATGGCATAGTTTTCGGCATCCATCGTTGCAACGAACGACTGATCGATTTTTAGGGTGTCGACTGGAAAACGACGAAGATAACTCAGGGAAGAATAGCCCGTGCCAAAATCGTCGATACTCAGCTTCACTCCTAAAGTCCGCAGCTGCGACATGGTTTGGCCGGTCGCCGCAACATCGTTCATAGCCAGGCCCTCGGTGAACTCGATGGTTATGCACCGCGGATCCACCGCACTCTCTTCCAGTGCATCTTTGACGTGCCCGATAAAACCGGCGTGAGAGAAATGCTTTGAGCTGATGTTGATGCTGACATATAACGGCGGGTTAGCAGGATAGCGCTGTTGCCAACTCGCCGCCTCCAAACACGCCTTCTTTAGAACCCAAACACTAATAGGAACAATCAGACCGCACTGTTCTGCTAACGGGACAAAAGTGCTTGGTGGTATCGAATTCAACCCCGAGGGCTGCCACCGCAAGAGTGCCTCGAAGCCCTGCACTGCCCCCGTATCTACCGCGACGATTGGCTGGTAGTGAAGTGCCAGTTCTTCATTTTCGAGAGCATATCTCAGCTTGGTTTCCAGAAGAAGTCGACTCATGACTTGCTCATGCATCACGCGGTCAAAGAGCTCACTGCAAGCCTTGCCTTGGCTTTTCGCACGATACATAGCGATATCGGCATTCTGAAGCACCGCCTCCGCAGGTACCTCTGGTGATGTCAGCGCGATGCCAATTGAAATGCTCTTAAAGACCTCATGTCCCTCTAGTAGGAACGGTTGTGCAAATGAAGACTGGATTCTCTCGGCTACACGGATGGCATCGCTCGGGTCGGCAACGTCCTCCACTAGAACCGTAAACTCATCTCCACCCATCCTCGCTATCGTGCCGTCGCTGCGCATGCATGCCCGTAGTCTGTTGCTCACTGCTTTGATTAAAACATCGCCGGTTGCGTGGCCATAGCAGTCATTGACGACCTTGAAGCCATCGATATCAATGAAAAGGACGGCCGCGGCCTGGTGTGGATGCCTTTTCATCCGATCCACGACGCTTTGCAGACGTCCCAAAAACAAGGCCCGGTTGGGAAGGCCGGTGAGCACATCGTGGGTAGCGTTAAAAAGCAATTCTTCCTGAGTCTGTTTCCGTTCTGTTATATCGCGGGCATTGTAGACGATGCCGCCGATATTCTTGTGCTGAGTCAAGTTTCGAACCACACACTCGAAATGGAGCCAACTTCCGTCTGCATGTCGCAACCGGAACTCAACGATCGGATTCTGTCCGTACGCTACCGATCGCGAACCCGCGCTCATGGTCTTCAAGAAATCGTCCGGATGAACCAGGTCGATCATGTTCCTGCCCACGAGACTATCTCCATGCACCGCTAGAACTGTATGAACGGAAGGGCTAGCGTACTGGATTTGGCCAGAGTTATCGGCGATAAGAATGATGTCGGTTGACTGCTCAGTGAGAGCGCGGAAGCGCTCTTCGCTCTCTCGGAGGGCGTTGCGTTCGGTTTCTTGCAACTGGCCGACGTGCTCTTGTTTCTGGAGCCGGAGAAAAAGTATCAGGATGGTCGTCGCTGCCAATATGGCCGCCGCCAGAAATTCGTTTCTAGCTCTCAGCGCAACACCTTGGGCCCATTTGTCCTCGCCTTCAATGGCAATCTGCACTTGGTGCTGCATCAAGTCGAACTGGGGGCTGACCTCCTGGATATCGAACTGCTTTGCCTCGTCAAAGTCCCCAAATTGCATCATGAACCATTGCCGGTCGGCCGACGTGATGTAGCTGTCCAACGCTGGCCAGACCCTCTCTAGGGCAGCGGTGTGATAAGCATGAAGGTGTGCCGCAAGTACTGCTTTAGGCAGTGCGTGTCTTGCCTCCAGCATCTCTGTGTCCGCTTCGGGGGTCAGGTTCTGCTTTTGCAAGGCTGCCAACGTAAGATTGTTGAAATCTCGCGTAAGAACTGCAATTTGATTGAGAATGACTTGGGCAGAGTGGGCTTCGTCGATCTGATTCCTGTGAAACCAAGAGAGAGCAGCTAAGACGGCGATGGCCGTCACGAGAAAACCAAATACAAAGGGCAATTTCGCACGTGCTACTAGACTCCCAGACCGCGGGATGAAGGTTCTCCGCGTAGCCCTGAACATTTTGACCATGAGGAACCGAACAGATCTCTTCGCAAGTGCGTCCTCCGCACGAAGTAATCCTTCAAGACCCTCTAGGCTGGACTCGTGGCCATCGGTAACGACAGTGGTTTTCGGCGTCTCCAATGCGGGACCCCACAGCCCAAATATGTGATTCTCTCTTACTGCCGAGGGCTGAACACCTTACGAATGTAATCAAGATTCCGTTACCTTTAGACTGGCTCATTTCGCTAGAGAGTGAGCCTTTTGGGGGCACACTTCGTTGTGAGTGGACGTTCGATTCGGGGTGCCGATCGGCGGTTCTTCGGCGGACTTCCGAAACCGAGCTTCCCACAATTTCGGAAGGACACTGGGCGAGTAACGGGCTAAGCGGAAGTTATTCCGGGCCATAAGTCTTAGGGCTGTAT
>PKXU01000019.1 GCA_003132445.1 Acidobacteriaceae bacterium
CGCGGATGTGAGAGTCGCTACTTTCTACGAATTAACGGGCATCCTCCCTTCATGCACGTCAGCGGTTCACGGTTCTCGGCAAGCCAGACCGGTTTGGTGTTATGGGGACCTCGGCGTTGCAACAGTTGTGCTCCAAATAGCCCGAAGCGTTGATCGATCGGACTGGCGTTCATCAGCTCGCGTCTTGATAGACCATTGTCTCGATCTGAAACCAGACGAGTATTTAGTGAAAGATGCAGGGCTTTGCCACGGTGCAGCGGGGATCGCTCACATCTTTAATCGTCTTTACCAAATGGAGGGGGATCAGCGATACCGCACGGCAGCTTTGTCATGGTTTCAACGCACGCTTGACTTCTGCCGACCTGGGACTGGGTTCGGCGGCTATTCGAGATTCACCATCGAGAGTTCATCCAAGGAGGCCGTATGGGAGCCCTGCCCAGCTCTCTTGGACGGAGCTATCGGTATAGCACTGTCTCTCTTGGCCGGCGCGACGCCTGTTGAACCAACATGGGACCGTCTGCTCCTGCTTTCAAGTGCCCCTCCAGAAGCAGTGTAGGTGTCGGACTCACTCGGATTTCAAGGCTACAAGTGGATCGAGCTTAGAAGCCCGATTCGCGGCAATGAAGGTCGCAAAGACGGCTACGGCAAGCATTAGAAAGCAACAGAGAAGTATTGTCAGGGGGTCAGTTGAGCGGATTCCATACAGCATCTCAGGAATAAGGAGCATCATCCAACATCCGGCTGGCACTCCAAACCCTATGCCCAGCAGAACCATTTTGACACTCTCAACCACAATCATTCGAATCACAGCTTGACGGCTTGCCCCAATGGCCATACGCAAACCAATCTCGTTCGTTCGCTGGGCAGTTGAGTATGATGCAATACCGTAAATACCGATTGCGACCATGACGAACGTAACTAGGCTGAAAGTTATTGAGGCAGTCGCAGTGAAACGCTCGCGCTGAAGTAATTCATCGACGTCTCTCGACAACAGATGAAAATCGAGATTTGTATACGGGGCGGCAGCCTTGATTACCTCTCGAATAGACGCAATGACGCCTGAGACGTCGCCAGAGAAGCGAATGTAAAACCTTCCAAGCTCTGACGCCTTCGGACTCTGAGCAACTGGTCGGTAAATAATTGGCAGCGGGTCCTGATTCGGCCTTCCATACTTCGTATCTTTGACGATCCCAACGATCTCAACTGGGTATTCCCGCCTGCCTCCGCTCTGGTCGACTTGATAGTAGCGCAGGCCAACTGGGTTCATGCCGGGAAAGAAACTGTCCGCTGCCTTGTGACTGATGATCGCAACTGCAGGCGACGTCCATGCGTCCGCCTCTGAAAACTCACGTCCTGCAATTAGGGGAGTATCCATCGTTTGAAAGAATTTGGGGGATACAGAAATGAAGACGCTGTGAAACTCATTCCGTGCGTGTTCCGTCGGATTGTCGACGATTACGTTAATCTGACTCCTCGTGGCCATCGGTTGTGCAGGCATCGATCGCGCTGCTGACTTGACTTGTGGGAGAGTTCTTATTGCATCCAGGATCGTGTCAGCTGTATGTGCGTTTTCCATGTGGCCACGCTCTTGAGCATCTGCTTGCATGACGAGCACTCTCTGCGGCCGGTATCCCAGATCCTCTGCCAAGAGCGACTGAAGCGTTTTCGTAAAAAGACCGGCAGCAATCAGGAGCATGATCGAAAAGACGACCTGAACGGTGACCAGAGCTCGTCCGAGCGAAAGCCACAATGTCTTGGCCCCCGGAGGTTGTCCCTTTATCGCTAGGTGGACATCCTGTCGGGATGCTCGAAATGCTGGAATGATTCCGAACGATAGAATGCCAAAGAGCGAAATACCCGTTAAGAATACTACTGTGGGTGTATCGATTGAGATGGCGAGAAAGTGCGGATCTTGNNATATCGCGAGACCGAAGCTTTCTGTTAGTAATTGCCGCAAGATTCTCAACCGGGGGGCCCCCAGGGCAATGCGCGTGGCCAGTTCTCGTTGCCGTGCGACATATCGTGCCAAACAAAGAGTTGCAATATTCAAGCAAGCGACTAATAGAACCACGCCGACCAAGATCATTGAGACAACGATTGCTTGACGATATCGGTCTCGCATGTCTGAAATTCCGGTTGGCATCGGACGCGCTTTAAGTCTGAGTCTTAACAGGTTTTGCCAGTCCTTCAGATTCGCACCCGCAGGTAAGGCTGCGTTGAAGATCGGGAGAGCCAGCACCTGCAAACGGGCACTTGCTTGAGCAGTGTTCATACCGGGCCGAAGTCTGCCGACCACTGAAAGCCACCATTTGTTTGGTGCATCTGCTGCTGGCCGGTCGGGATGTAACATCCTTTCACTGGACAGGGGCACAATCACATCAAATTTCTCTCCTACATCAATACCCCAAAAATAGGCAGGCGTGACGCCGACTATTTGGAAATTGTGGCCCTCTAGCCGCAGGTTCTGCCCGATAATGTTTCGGTCTTTGCCATATCGCCGCTCCCAAAGCCCATAGCTGATAACACAGTTTAGAGAATTTTCTGGTATGTCATTCCATTCCGCTAGCGTGCGTCCTAGGATCGCTGGTACCCCGAGAGTTTCAAAGTATTGGCCACTCACGTACAAGCCCGGAATGAATTGCCTCTGCCCATGCTCTGATGCTACAAACGAAGTCAGGCTGTAAGCAAAAGCGCTGGAAAACACGTCCTGCTGAGCGCTGATCTGCCGCCATAGAGAGTAGGTATAGGCATTCGCATCGTCAGTTCGCGCGACCTCCATCAACCTATCCGGGTCGTAAACGGGAAGCGGCTTTAGCATTAACGCATCTATGACGCTGAAAATTGCAGCATTCGCACCTATAGCCAAGGCTAAAGAAAACACCACAACAATGGTGAATCCCGGAGAACGCAGTAAAGACCGAGACGCAAAGCGTGCATCGTGCCACACCGATTCGCCCCAGGGAAGAAGAGTCTGAAGTTTCATCATGATCTTCGTTACCGATTGGGAGCGAATTCGCTCCACAATAATCGAGCATTCGTGATTCATGCTCCAGCTTGTGAGAACGCCGGTCTGCAGGGGAGTTGCACAATAAAAACAAAGAGCATTTCATCAGCTGCGGCTGGCCGCGCCCGAGAGCTAATCCCCTTTAACAGTTCAATTTACCATTTACGATAAGATGCAGGCCCGAACGAACGTGCCGACGTACTCCTGTACAAACGTAATAGAAAGTCGTAAAGGACTACCTCATGTTCCGACGCTTGCGAGCGGACGAGGCGATTAACATGCATATGCACATAGCTGCCGACGAGCTCACTCATGTCCACAAACAAACGCTGATCTCGGACCAGCATCCTGATGCTTTCAACGTTCTTTGTCATCTGGCGTGAGCGCCTAACGAATACCTCTCTCGCCATATCGATCACAGGATTGGAATCAGATTGATCCGCGAACAGCGGTTCCAATGCATGTTTCTCCTCCCGAAAGCGCTTACCAAAAATTATGCGATCTTTTGGTTCGAGCTTAAATTGGCTGTGACTCCAAGAGCAAAGTTTCTCCATTATCCTCAACCTTTCGGCTAAATCGAGCCCGAAATCTCTCAAGAGCGAGTCAACACCTAGTAGCCCGAGGCGCCACCGCATGTCGGCATCATCTTGTGGTTGTAGCTGTCCCAAAACATTTAGGACCGCCTCACTATCGGCACAAAAAATATGTTCCGCCTCAATCACTCCCTCCTCACCGCCATAGCGAGCAGTCTCTCGTTGATAAGTGTCTAGCTGGATTTTCCAGAGTCTGCCCGCTGTGGACAGTGGCTTTAAGCCATTAAGGATCATAGGAAGCAGTTCCTGCAAGAGTCGATCCGGATTGCCATGAAACCGAACCCTGAGGTGCTCACGCGGGTCCGCATACCGAATAAAGAACCAGTGAGAAAAGCAGCTCGCGTCTTTAGCCGCTCGAAGGATGCCGGGAAGATACTCTTTCAGTATCTCGTCAAGGGTCGCTAATCCGCCATACAGTTTGATATACAGCCAGGCGTCCCCCGGGGCAAACTGGGATGTATGCTCTCGGTTTGGAAATTGTGCCTTGGGCATCTCTTTGCGGCGCAAGCCGGAACTCTGTACATGGGGCACGCACACCAGGGGAATGAATAATTCATGCCAAAAACTACCCTCGACGCTCGCCACACACAACTTATCTGGCGTTGGGTAGATCTCTTGAAACGTAATTTCGGGCAACCGGTTCATGACTTGAAGGCAAGCTTCAACGCTGAGTGGATTGTGAAAATCTACAAAAAGCACATTGTCGGAATCCACCAACGCAGCAAACCGAGGCAATTGATGTCGTTCACGAAGATCCTGAATTCGTGCAAATCGCCCGCTACCATCCCACTTGCCCAGATCGTCAATTTCCCGCTTTTCTATACGCCAACGCGCAACGGCTAATACGACACGTCCAATGCGTACTCTCGGAAGATATTCCAACGAGTCTAACGGTCCCCACGAAAAGACTGGTCCGGAGACTCCGTGCTGGAGTTGAAGAAAACATAGAAATCGGTAAACAGGATTGAAGTACGGGAGGTGGAACCCGTGTGCGGTCGTCATGCGCGGGATCACTCTTCGCCCGAACTTGGAGGAGTAGACACGGATCTCCCCATCTTCTACGGCTACCAAAAGGTCGGATGCCGGTATCTGCTGATCTGCTGAGGCGCCTGACCGGCCTAGGTATACCACTTCATGGCCTCGTAAAACAGGACGGCTCAGGACGTTACCGATGCGCCATTCAGGTAAATGAACGATCTCTGCGTAGACGGCATCAGGGTTGTGCGCCTCTTCCTCGCGAAGGTGCTGGCTAACGAACTCGGTCAGACTTGAATGAAGGTGACAAAACCTAGCCAGAGCTCGTGCTCCATCAGGACCAGCCGTGTAGTTTAACAGAATCTCGAATGTGCCTTTGTTAATGGATTCCATTGAGGGTGCAACGATCTCTGAATTTATACAGAATGAGTCGGGCAAGCGTTGCGCTCTTTCTGGAGAGAACGGGGGCAAATCGTCGGTTAAGTCTAAACACGAGCTATTTTCCTGCAGGCATTGGGATACTTTCTTAAGCAGAAAAGCATGCACCGGGCGAAGATACTCGAATGCAGAGGTGTCATCCTTCCTTTCAAGCCGCATGCCGGAGAGCAGAGATGAATCATCCCTGGCTTCCTGTCCGAAGCCGATTCCTGCTTCGTCATCTAGAGCTTCCAAGAGTGGCCCTCGTGATATTCCATATCGCTCTGAAAAGGCGTCACGAAATGATGCAAGCTCTCGTGACTCTTCCTTGGTATCAAAGCGGCTCAGCAGATGCACCGCGTCGGCAATCTCCTTTACGATTGTCTCGCTGAGTGCAGCTTCGGCCGCTGGTTTTAACATGTCCGTCTGATAGGATTTCTCCACGTTATATGCTGTTGGAAGAGATACCAACGATGTCGAGATTTCAGAAAAGTCCTGCATGTCTGCGCCGAGGCCTTTACGATCTATGGCCAGCAACCCAGTTCGTGTTCGCTTCAATACGTTTGAAACGTCATGTGCTGCCGGAATCTCCTCCAGCTGTCGTATAAGATCGTCCAATGCTGGTTCGCCAGTCACTAGAGGAAAAAGGCTCGGTACAAGGACTTGATTCTCCACTAGCGTCGCGACGTAGTCTTCGACTTCCCGTACCGGCAACGTTGGATCTACGTTTGAGAGCAGAGCCTCGATGACATCCCGGATTGT
This sequence comes from Acidobacteriaceae bacterium, assembly GCA_003132445.1. Lineage (GTDB taxonomy): Bacteria > Acidobacteriota > Terriglobia > Terriglobales > Acidobacteriaceae > Sulfotelmatobacter. The sequence goes on from PKXU01000019.1 coordinate 5,752, forward strand.
GGCTCCATTCGCTGNNTGACAGCATCGACGTACGAATCCGCTTCAATTTTCACTAAGTGATGCGTCAGATCTTTATTCAGTGATCTCGTTTCGACATAGTGCCACGCGCCAGCTACACGATGGAGGCTTGAATTCGGCCAATAGCGAAGTTGTCTGGCAATTTCTTTGTCAGAACGGAGAGCCGCGGTCAATGAGAGCAGAAAATCGAAATCGAGCCTTGTGCATATCTGATACGCCTGGTGCGGCTGGAGCGTCATACGCGTCTGCATTGTCCGGTCTACTATACGGCCAACAGTGCAGCCTGCAAATATTCCAAACGGTGTGGCTCGCCAACACATTCGCTCGAAATATCTAGCCAGTGCTCGCTCAGTTTGTTGCCCTTTCTTTGAGTCTGGCTCATGGAGCCAATGACCTATGCTGGAATGGAGTGAGGGCGACGCGATCAGAATGGCGTGAGACACTTCTGGTCTTGCAATTACATGCTTGAGACGTTCACGAACCAGTAAGATATCCCTTTGCCAAGTTGTTTCCAACTGATCGCGATTCCTGTTTGAGCGATATGACTCCGCTGCGGTTAATCCTTCGCACCATTGCATGAGATCATCGGATGGAAGGGTTGGAGTTCGAAGTACGAAAAAACCTGAATCCCGTATCTCTCGTTCGATCGGCTGAACTGAAGCTTGATCCATTCATCCTCCTTCTTGTGAGTAATGCAGGACAGTTCGACAGTCGTCCACAACAGACCCTCGATAATATGCTGCACACACAAGTGATCGGAGTCTGGCATTTCTTTTGTTCCAGATTCCGAACAATCTGTCGTGCTGTGCCTCAGATTTGGGGTGAACACCGATCGGCCAACTGCGTTATCTCAAGAGCGGCGCGTGTCAACAACTTTGATATGATACACATGATCCCGGAATTTACTGAGGTTTAATTTCTAAGTTGAGCTGGTTTGTTGATCCGGACCTCCGTCGGAACCGTAGCTTGTTTTGGAGCTTGGTGCACGAAGCGCTCCGGGTGAAGTTGATAGACGACATCGAGCACTTGTTGA
>PKXU01000075.1 GCA_003132445.1 Acidobacteriaceae bacterium
GCTTGGTTGGCTTTGATGTTGGATCGTTATTGTCAAAAGCTATGGCCGTCAGCGGCTGACGCCGCGATGTGGGGAATGGCTTAACGGGGGGGCGGCCCACCTTTAATAATGTTTGTGTGCGCCAATCCCACGGACGGTGCCCCATCCTTGCGTTCTTTTGCAAGGGCGGGTGGCGATGCTGCGTGTACATGTTTGCCTGTCATACGACGCGGCTTGCATCGAACCCACGGCGGCGGTAATAGCGCCTTCGGACCCGCTCCAGTACTTTAAGAAACAAATCGCGACTTTGCCTGCCGCCAAGTAACGCACGCCTTTGATAACAGTTAGTCGTGATGAAGTGCAGGTATCCGGCACCGTAGTGGCGATGGAGGCGTCGAGGCATGATCGACTTCTACCATGCGCGTGACGTTCCGCGCTGAGACGAACGAACATGGAACCTGCGTTCGCAGCACCCACCTTTCGAAAACCGCGAAAGGTGCGACAGCCTCAAGTCGTAACGGTCGGGCAAAGAGCAAAACCAAAGGAGCGCCAGCTCCGCGAAGAATGCAGGGATGGGGCACCAAAGTTTCTATAGTTCCTGTGGAGGGCAGGGCCACGCCCTATTTTTCCATGCTCACTTCGACCGCTAATTTGTGTCCTACCCGTGGCGAAATCTGCCCCACTTCGTCCTTATAGCCGTTCAGGACCAGTTGGACTGAGTGCTTTCCAGGGGATATTTCAAGGGACCTGGGTGTGCGCCCGAGCCCGGCGCTGTCGATAAATATGTCCGCACCAGCTGGCGCTGATGTAATCGTGACGATCGACACGTCCGTGCCAGGCGATTCCACTTCTCTGATCGCCCAATTGGACCTCATACCTTTTGGTTCCAATATCGGAGCAACGGCCCCGGAACTCCTTAAATTCAATGTCTCTTGGTCAAGGTTCGGTCCCCTGTCCAACGGAGGAGCCCCGCCCTCTGTGCCGAGAATGACTGCACTTGCGACTGGTGGCGTAGCGCTCTGTTGAGACGTGGTAGGTGATTCGGAGCGAACACTCGGAGGGGCAGCGATTGCGTTCGCCACCCGTGTCTGCGGAATTGGCGGAGCCGCCACCAACGTCGCCCTGAGATTCACGTTGCTGTCTCGAAGAAGTTCTATATCCCTAGTCCAAGCCGTACGATTAGCAGCCTCAACACGAACCCTATGTGTCCCTGACGGTAGAGTCAGTGTGGATGGGGTGTTGCCCACAAACTTGTCGTCAACGAAAATGTCCGCACTTTCGGTATCTGATGAAACCACTAAGGCCGCTGATCCAGCGCGTGGAGAAGATGGTGAAAGAGGTTGAGTTACCATGTTTGGGTAGAAACGACGAAGTACGCCTAATAAGTCTTGCGAACTCAGGGCAAACCCTATTCCTTGTAGGGGCCGCCGGTCCGAGGACTCAAATCGCTTCTGTGTCGTGATTCCGATCACTTCACCGGATAAATTGAGCAGCGGTCCGCCGCTGTTACCTGGATTGATTGCAGTATCTGTTTGAATCCATGTCCCTGGCTCATTGGGCATGGGGCCCAGTGCGCTAACGATGCCCTGCGTAACCGTATTTTGAAACCCTTGGCTTGGAGTTCCGATTGCAACTACGCTGCTGCCCGGTCGGACAGTCGAAAGATCGGCGACCGTCAGGTGTGAGAAATTAACCCCTTCAAGCTTTAGAAGTGCCAAGTCTAAGTTCGGATCAATGTATTCGACTCTTGCATTGAACCTCTGTCCGTTAGCTGTTGTAGCTGACAGACTCGTTTGCCCCTTCGCAACATGCGCATTTGTGACGGCGACTCCAGTATCANNGTATCAGTTACGAGAAATCCCGAGCCCCAGCCGTCGGAACCTTGAAGCATTAGGACTGACGGTGTAGCAACACGAACTATCTCCTCGGTCGGCAGACTAGGACGAAGTGCAATTGACTCCAGCCCTCCAAGCGCAGCCTGTACATTGCCTGTAAAATTCGTTGCGGCTTTCTGAAGAGAAAAATTGAAATTCGAGGTTTTTAACAGCCAATAGTCACCGTGGTATGTGCCGTTTAGCGCGATCCAAGGCATTGGTCCCTTTGCCAAATCGCCATCGACAACAAGATAGCCATCCAGCAGTAACCGCACGTGTATTTGCTNNACTATTCCGTCTATCTCAACTGTCGCTCCTGGCGGATCGCTGTTAATGGAAACGCGATCCTTGGCGTAGCAAACTTGAGATGCGGCCAGGATGATCAATGACCATGCCAAGGCTTGGAGATTCGCGGTCAATCGATTAACTTTCACAGTGCCCTCCACGATGCGGCGTCTTAGAAGGCCGATCAATCGAGAGTTAAACTGAAAATAGGAACAAAAAGCTTTTCCGCATTATGTTCGCCCAGCTTTAGTTCAAATGGAGCGAAGAGTGGGGCCGAGGAAACGAAACCAAAAAACTACCCTACTGACGGTGGAGGAGGGGCAATTAGCCGTTCGAACACTGCAAGTGTGCTCCCTCTAAAGTCTCCTGTCAATTAGAGGGAAGACGGGCGGGTGGCCCACCCTTCGTGATGTGCGCCATTTCCACAGAGGGTGCCCCATCCTT
>PKXU01000026.1 GCA_003132445.1 Acidobacteriaceae bacterium
GAGGGACTTTTTCAACAGACACATCCGCTGTCGAGAGTTCCCAACTTGCTACGCCGCGTCGCTTTCGACTGAGATTCCAAATCGATCATTGACCGCTTCTTTGAGGTTCTGCTTGCATCCGATATAGCGTTCCGTCGTTTGCACGGAAGCGTGGCCGAGTAGAAACTGGATCTGTTCGAGGTCGCCTCCACAGGCATGGCAGAGGCGGGCGCAACTGCGACGAAGATCGTGGGGGGCCAGATTGTTTATGCCGGCCCGCTTGGCGCACCGTTTGACCGCGTACCAGACTACGTTGGCTGTCACGCCAGCATCTTGTCGCGCTCCATTCTTCAAAACCCGTCTGAACACTTTTCCCTCATTCACCCCCGAATGGCGGAGCCAGACATCTACAAGCCCCTTGCACCAATTCGGCACAGGCACCGTTCGTATCCGTCCGCCCTTGCCCACCAAGTCGACAATGACCCAGTGGCTTTCCCTCAATTGCAGGTGATCCAGTCTCAAACCCACGACTTCCGAGCGTCGCAATCCACATCCAAGCAGCAATCCGAGCATTGCTCCGTCTCTTCTACCTTGCAGAGTGTTTTGCGAAACAGCGTTCAACAACTCTTGTGCCTGATTGCCTGTCAGCCAATTGCCAATCTTTCGCCCAAGCCGCTTGACTCCCTTAACTCGCCGGATGCCAGTCACCAGCTCCGGGCTCAGCCAACCGCTCTCAGTAGCCTCATCGGCCAGCCGCCGGATCGCGGTGAGATGTAAGTTGATCGTAGCGGCTGACAGGGAAAGACTCTCCAGGAACGACCGATAGCGCACCACGACGGACCGGTTAAACCCTAATCGAGGCTCGCCGCAATACCAAACGATGAACCTTCCGATAGCGTACCCATAGCTCCGTCGCGAGTGTGGAGAAGCAAGCGTATTGAGCACGGCTGCTTTGGATTGTTCCAGTTCAGGGATTGTAAGGGCCGCAGAACGACTGACAGACTTGCGTTGATGTTTCTTGGACATAGGAAACGGCTCCTTTCAGCCGCCTCCAGAGTTTCGTGCTCGCGCAAGCCAGGCACGAATGCGCCGTGCCGGCACCCAGTCCCATTTCCCTTGGATAAAAAGTCAGATGGTTGATGCGAATGTATTTTGTCGGGTTAGAAAGTCAAGCAGTCAAGCAGGAGAATGAACATTGACAGGCACGGATAGAGGCCTCGCTCCGCGTCTTCGACCGCACGCGAGCCGTTACTTCCCAGATGCTCGTTTGTGGATAACTTCCGGTTGGCCGAGCAATCGTCAACAATGATTGGGTTCGTTGGGGGTGAGGTCTCTCCTGCAAAACTCCGCAGATAAAAGGAGCGGAGATAAACCGTGATTTGGAGCGCTAGTTGTCTCTTAGGCGTGTAACATTCTGTCTATTTCAGCCCATCCACAACGTACAGGTCAGAAAGGATTCGAAAATAATCGTACGCATAGGATTTGCGATCGGAACTGAAGCGAGCGCCTCCCACAGTAACAACGCCGGCTGGATCGGAGGGCGAAAAAGTCTTTACGTCCTCGACTTTCGAGGATCCCAGATATACGCGAAAGACCTTTGCTGGAACTCCCGCTCTCAACACGAGAAGGCTATTGCCATCTTTCTCCCATTGCATAACTTCGTCACCTGAAGCGAGCGTGGCAGTGAACGGCTGGCGATCGCCGCCTTCGAGGGGATACAACCAGCGCTTCCTCTGCGAGTCTGTGGCCAGAAGGAATTTGCTGTCGGGAGATACTACGAGTCCAACAGTGCCTTCGGGGGTTACGGATCGTGTTTTGCCACTCTCCACGTCCAGCCAGTATGTCCGGGGCGGGTGATTGGCCTCATAGGCGCTGAACAGAAGACCTTGTCCGGATGGAAGCCAGCGCGGCCGCAGGTGTGCCAGAGAGTCGTTCGTGACTACCCGCGGCTGGCCTGCACCAGTGGGTAGAAGCTCAATCTGTGCGGGAGAAGCAAGATTAATGGCAGCTACCCACTTGCCGTCCGGCGAAAGAGAGGGAAATGCACCGCTGCCCAAACGCACGGCCGGACTTCCATCCATTCCACGCATGAACACGGAATAATTGCTGCCTACACCTTCTCCACTTTCGAAAAAGATCAGGTTCTTGCCGTCAGGTGAAACGTCTCCCATCAAGCTCCAGTCAAACCAGGAGAGGTCTCGTTCATTTTTATCGCCATCATGAAAGCCAAGAATACCGAAATTATCACTTTCGATGGTTAAGAGGGCGCGACCGTTCCGCGTAACATCCTGCAAAGTGAGGACGCCGGGAACGCGCAGCACCAGGCGTTCTTTTCCGGACAGATTCATCGCGTAAAGAGCTCGCGAGCTTCCTTCTTTTGAAGCGGTGAACCACACCTCCTTCTCGTCCGCCGACCAGGCCAGGCCTTGAACGGTGATAAAGAAGCTCGATGCGACTTTTGTCTTGCCATTCCGATCGAGAACTACGACTCGACCATCATCGCCTGTCGGTACATGGTCTTCGATTGCAATCAAGTCGCCACGCGGAGAGAAGCGTACATGGCTTACCCAGCCCCGGGGCTGGTAAATAACTTTTCCAACAGGGAACTCAAGATCGATCCGGCGGCCCGTGGCTCTAGCCACCGCGACATCAGAACCGTCGGGTGTCCAATCTGCCCAGGTGACGTCCTCCGCAACCTCGCGCGGCGCACCGCCCGCGAGAGGCACTCGTCCCATGGTCCCCGCAGCCACAAAGGGCGATATTTGGCGCTGATCCATGTTCACGGCGAGATCGCCATTGGCTGACACGCTCAGCAGTTGCGTTTTTTCCAAGCCCAGAGAGCGGGAGTCGGTGCTGTCGAAGCGAGTGGTGAATAATTCCGTCGGCCGGCCCTCAAGCGCTGCACCATAGATGATGGTCTGGCCATCTGGCGAAAACCGCGCGGACAGAATGGTGCCACGGCGGAAAGTTAGACGATGAAAGTGGGGGATCGACGCGGCAGCAGAATGTTGACCGGCAAGGTAGACAGCCGCCAATACAACGCAAAGCGCAATTGCAGCGCCTACCGGCAGCAGCCATCCTCGTCGGCTAGGTGCCGGTGCTATTCGCTGTGCGCCCGATGTGGTCGTGGACGAAATCCCGGTGAGGACTTCCAGACCAAAAGCGACATCGCTGATGGAATGAAACCGTTGCGCAGGATTCTTTTCCAGGCAGTGCCGCACAATGCGTTCCAGTGCTGGCGGAACATTGAGGTGGGGATCGACGAGTTCTGGCGGTTCCTCCTTTAGGATTGCGCTCATGGTGTCGGCAGCGGTTTCACCATGAAATGCACGTTTCCCAGAGATCATCTCGTACAGAATCGCGCCGAAGGAAAAAATGTCGGAGCGAGCGTCTGCGTCTTTGCCTCGGACTTGCTCCGGCGACATATAGCCGACCGTTCCCATGACCAGGCCGGGTTCGGTGGCCACCTGAATGGTGGGTGCATCGCCACTTTCGCGCGCTAACTCGGGGCGCGTCAGCTTTGCCAAACCAAAATCCAGAATTTTTACTCGACCGTCATCGGTGATAAACAGGTTTTCAGGCTTCAGGTCGCGATGGATAATACCCTTCTCGTGCGCGGCTGCCAATCCGCGCGCGACCTGGAATGCATAATCAATAGCTTTTCGGAGTGATAGCGGACCACGTTTCAGGCAGTCTCGCAGAGTCTCTCCCTCCAGCAATTCAAAAACCACGTAGGGTGCGCCGCGGTTATCGCCGATATCGAAAATCGAGAGGATGTTGGGATGATTCAGCGCCGCGGCGGACCGTGCTTCTTGCGCGAAGCGTTGGAGCCGGTCACGATCCGCCGAAAAGGAAATCGGCAAGACTTTGATTGCTACCGTGCGATCAAGGCGAGCATCATGCGCGCGATACACTTCCCCCATGCCGCCCGCACCGATTACTAACTGTATTTCGTATGGACCGAGCTTGGTTCCTGCACTGATAGCCATAGGTCGCTCGAATTATAGTCCAACACTAAGTTGCGTGATGCCGCCATGTTTTCGAATCACGGACAAACCCGAAGTTATGTTCCGATGAGGTAGTTTTCCAACGGACGTTAGCCAGAAGTCGGCTGCAAGGTAGCGACGAAGGCGAGCTGTCGGCTGCGGCAGCTTCTTCCTCTCGCCGTCGATTTTAGGGAATGATAGCGTCCTTTATCATGCAGTATCCGGATGACAAGCAACTCCCTGAGAAGATGGGGATGCAATCGTATTCCACGATCTCGGCGATGGTGTTTCTGCAATCCTTACGAAGTAGTTGAACGCCCACTTTGGTGACCCTCGGGAGGACGCAACCGTAGCGGAGATGAGCACGTGGGCACCAGTCGAAATCCCGGTCCGCGTTCACTTTAGTAAACACTTGCCGACTTGAACTAAGCCGCTT
>PKXU01000088.1 GCA_003132445.1 Acidobacteriaceae bacterium
ATCCGTGAAACAAAGGACTTAGGGCTCGACGATTTGCGCTGGAACGAACCGTCATGGCCTCGGCCATAATTTCAGACTTGAATTGTGGAAGGCAAGGGCAGATGTCACAAATCCCGTTGTGGAAATCTTAAGGTTCTCGCGAGGTGCGCGGCGCGGCGGAAGAATGTGGAACGTCGCGTCTGTCCCAGGATTTTCCCTCTCTAGTTTCTGTTCGTAATCCAGATTCACCGTTGAACTCCTACGCTAGGTGCGTTCCGCACGGCAGGGGAAGAGGAGGCGAAGACGATTATATGAACGACCATTCATATTTATCATCCTTGGTCGAAAAATGATGAGTGCTTTGCAAACCCATTGATCGCGGGTTGAAGTTGTTTTCACTTCATAAAGTGTGGGAACAAAGAAATGATTCTCTACTCGCACGTGATAGAGCGAGGCGGCGGGAAAGAAATTTCTCTGTGTGACATTGTTGGTGTAGTTGCTGTCGAGGCCGTAGGCAATCGAAACCTGGATGCACTGGTGGCTGTCCATGGAGGGTAACCAAGCTTGGGAGACTGTGATGGTTTGTCCGGGATTAATGGTCGCGATAACCTGGGTGCCGACGTGGTAGAACTCCGGCGTGCTGCTCGTGTAATCATATACGCCGAAATTTACCAGGACGTTTGTGGCTACGTTTGGTCCGGCATTCTTGACGGGTACGCTGACCGTGGTTAGCACGCCCTGCTGTGGGGTCGAGGGAGTGGTGATATCCACTTCGTTGTCCCAGACGGGAGCGCCATTGGCAAGATTGCAGGGCGTCCCGATTGCGGCGCCGGTGGTGCAGTTGGGAAAGGTAAGATCCGTAGCTTGGCCCGCGGCGGCTTGCAACGCGCCGCCGACATTCAAAATTCCCCAGCCGAACGCCTTGTCCCAATTGCCCCACGGCCCGGCCATGGTTCCGTAAGGACTATTGTGCGAGGAATCGGCGCCGGTCAGCAGAAGCTGCTTAAGGCTGTCGGGAGTTATCTCCTGATTAAATTTTTGCAGGAGAAGCGCGGCCGCGCCGGAGACGATGGCGGCTGCCGGGGATGTGCCGGAGACGCCAGTGAACACCTGAGTGCCGCTCTGATAGACGGTCAGGTTCTGTGCGGGGGAAGCGATGTCGGGCTTGAGTGCCAAGACATTGGGAGTTTGAAAGTTGAAGTCGATTCGCGGACCGGTAATGTAATTGCTCCAGATTGCATCATCGGTGCGAGTTACGGTACCCTGATCATTGCTTCCTGATCGCTTGGATGGTGAAAGAACCGGAACCGGGAGCCGTGACCCATTGCTGGCCCGGCGTGAGGGTGAGAGCAGGAGTGCATCCTGATTTCGATCCGGAACTTTCCGAAGACGCGACGACGACCATGCCAATCGCGGCCATGTAATTTGCGTGTTGCGCTTCGGCGCTCGTTCCGTCGTCGCTCACGCAGCTGGCGGAGAAGGCCATGTTGACCACGCAAATATTGAACTTTTGCGCGTTGATCGTGACCCAATCGAACGCGTTCGCCACATAGGTTGAGGCGCAACCTAACGCCGCCGAGCACTGGCGAACGTTCACGTATTTCGCGCCCGAAGCGATGCCAGCGCAATTGGCCGGGGAACCGTCGTTGGGTGTTCGGCACGTAATTCCGGGCGGGGCTGCGGCGCCCACGATCATGGCGGCCATTACACTTTCGTGATAGGTGTACACATCCGGCGGATCGGTCGTGCCGTCGCCGGGATCATTCGGGTTGGTCGCGTCGTAACCGGCGACAAGTTTCCCGGTCAACTGCACGAATCCGTTGCTGCCTGAGTTTGCTGTATCGCTCACACCTGTACCGATTACGGCGACGACCACGCCCGTCCCGTCGAGGTTATTATCCTGGGCCGACAGTCCGGGGTAGGTGTTGCTGGAATGCGCTTCGACGGCGCGCGAGGCAACGTCGATCGCCTCCGGCGTCATGGGCGCCTGCCACTGAATCATCGCGATTTCAGGGCGTTCGGAAAGCTTGTGCAGAGAGTCAAACGGCACATCGTTCAAATACACAGTTGAAATCGTCTTGCCTATATAGGCAATTCTTCCGAAGCCCCCGAATGTATCTTTGATCTGGCCTGGAGTCATGCAGCGATTTAGATCGAGAATGACGTTGAGGTGATCGCCTGGTCTGAAGCGACGCTCGATCTCGTCATCGATGAAATTCCGGTTCAGGTCGCGAATCCAGGTGGTGTGCTTTCGTTGACCGACAAACCTGGGGTTGGAGTGGTGCTTGATGAGTTGTTGCCACTCCAGAGGAGTGAAAGTCGAAGCAAAGACGCTGGTGGGCGTCCATGCCAGCAGAAATGCAGAAGCCATGAGGAAGCGCAGGTGCAGTCGCATTGGGTCTCCCTGTATGGACCGAAGGCGGAAGGTTAGTTCATGAGGAGGAAGTGATGCGGCCCCGTGGAAGCGCGGTCGTTCTGACCCTCCAGGTACTAACCTGCCCACTTTTTGACAACTCAGATTTTGACTTTGGCCCAGATTCGGGAGGAATAGGATTGCCAAGATAGCAGACTTTGATTCGTTGTCAAGAATTGAATTTCCAGCGTTACGAAAACCGGAAGCCTTCCTTTGGCGCTAGCGTTAGCGCTTGCGCGTTGCTTCGAGCTTGGCTTTTACTTCTGGCCACTCGTCATCCAGAATGCTGAAATACACTGTGTCGCGAACGCGGCCGCTCCACGTGATCAGATGCCGACGCAGGGTGCCCTCTTCTTTTGCACCGATGCGCAGGATCGCGTTGCGTGACTTCTGGTTCAGCGCATCCGTCTTTAGTTCCACGCGAATGCATTTCCACACTTCGAAGGCATGACGCAGCATCAAGTATTTCGCTTCCGTGTTCACACCTGTTCGCTGCCAGGTGGGTGCGATCCAGGTCGAGCCGATCTCGACTCGGCGGTTGGTGCGGTCGATATTCATGAAGCGGGTGCTGCCGATGACGCGAGCCGAACTCTGTTCGACAGTGGCGAATACGACGGATTCTCCGCGTTCCTGCTCCTCGAAGGCCTTCTCCACCACTCGTTCGAAGTCCTGTGGAGTTTTCATGGAATGGGGAATCCAACGAAAGATGTCTTCGAGATCGTGCTGCGCAATCTCCCAGAACAGCTGCGCGTGTTCGCGGCGAAGCGGCTCGAGTCGGACGATTGCGTCTTCCAACGTCACCGGCAAAACAATCTGAAGAAGGCCAGGAACGGAAATCATGTTTCCCTTTCACCTCGCGGCTTTAGGTTATTGCCTCGCATCTCGATTATCTTGCATTTCGATTATCTTGCCTCGATTAACGAGCATCTCGATTATGCATTTCGATTATCTTGCATCGCACCGGCTTTTCAGGCATCTCAACAGAGACGCATGGGCTAAAACAGGCAAGCGCCCCCGGACGAATGCGTCCGGGGCTACGTGTTTCGGGGCGCTGCTTTGCCTTGGCTCGGTGCTTTGACTGGCGAGACCGGCGTGAAATAGTAAGTATTAACTTGAGATGACTCTAAACGTCCAGCAGACAGCCGAGCGATGTGCGTTCGAGCGATGTTGTCAGGAGAACCTTCAGTGAAGGCGCATTGTCTTCCATTCTCCCAGATCCCCCATACCACGCGGCTTTTCACCGACTTCCTCGCATACGCCCCCAACATACGTCAGTTCTATCCGAAGTCCCCGCATTTTGCGGAATGGCTCAAAGAGGAAGCTTCGAGAATTTCCTACGATGCGGAGCGCCGCGAACGCGTTACTACAATTCTTGAGCGCCAGAATAAATCGTGGGACGCTTCTGCGCTGACGCTAGCCAATCTTGCACGATTACGTAAAGGTGCAGCCGCGGTCGTCACCGGACAGCAGGTTGGACTTTTCGGCGGCCCGATGTTCGCCATTTACAAGGCCCTCACCGCGGTCAAGCTTGCTGAGGAGTCCACGGCGGCTGGAGTGGATGCGGTCCCAATTTTCTGGCTGGCCACGTACGACCACGATTTGGCGGAGGTAAATCACGTTGCTATCCCTGGAGCTGAGGGCGGTGCGCAAGTTCTTACCACGCCCAGCCGCGATGTAGCAGGCGCTCCGGTGAGCGCGGTGCGACTTGGGGAAGAAATTCTTCCGTTGGTCGAACAGGCCGCGAAGTTGCTTGGCGATTCTGAGGCGACGCAATTCTTGCGCGAATCTTATCGTCCTGGGGAAACTTTGGGAACGGCGTTCGCTCGTCTGTATGCCAAGATCTTCGCGGAGTGGGGGGTAATTCTTCTGGATGCCTCCGATGGCGAACTGGATCGCATCGCAAAGCCTATGTTTCGTGCTGCCATTGAGCGCGTCGACGAGCTGGATGCGGCTTTGTTGGCTCGTGGCAAGGCGCTGGATGCAGGCGGCTATCACCAGCAAGTGAAGGTTACTTCGTCGTCGACGCTGCTGTTTACGATTCGGCAGGGCGCGCGCGTGCCGATTCACCGGCGAGGCAATGGCGGCGCGGCCGAATTTGTGATTGGCACCGATTCCGAAGCGGAAAAGCTTTCGCAGGCTGAGTTAATCAATCGCATCGATTCGACTCCGGAGCAATTCAGTCCCAACGTGCTTTTACGTCCGATTGTTCAGGATTATCTGTTGCCGACGTTTGCTTACACCGGCGGCGCTGCCGAAGCCGCGTATTTTGCGCAGGCTGGAGCGGTGTTTGAGGCTCTGCTTGGCCGCGTCACTCCCCTCGTGCCGCGCTTTTCCGCGACTATCCTCGAGCCGAAGATGCAGCGCTTACTCGAACGGCACGGGGTCAGCTTAACGGACGTCTTCAACGGCCCCGAAGCATTACGCCGGCAACTTGCGGAGCATGGGCTGCCCAAGGACCTGCAATCCGCGTTTGAAGCGGCAAAGAAATCCTTCGACTCTCATCTTTCCGACATCAAGGAGAAGCTGGCAAAGCTCGACCGCACGCTGGTGGATGCGGCGGAAACTTCGCGCTCCAAAATCGAACATCAGCTGGAGCGGTTACATTCTCAGGCGGCTCGGGCAGAAGCGCTGAAGAGCGAACTTGTCAGTCGCCATGCGGCACTTTTGAGCCAGAGTCTTTATCCTGACAAAGGTCTGCAGGAGCGCGGCATTGGCGGCATTTATTTCCTGGCGCGATACGGCGCGGAATTTCTGCGCGAGTTGCACGATGCAATGCAGACCGATTGCCACGATCACCGGATTCTGGAGTTGTAAGCGTCGCTTTCACGCAGATTGCGAGCTGCACATCAAGACGGAACAAGCGCTATTTACTTTCGCTCGCCGCCACGTAAGCTCCCAGCCCAATCAGGACCGCGCCAGTCATCGTCCTTTGGCGTCGGCGGAAGGTTGCCGACGCGCGAATCCGTTTCCCAATCGGCCCGGCTAGCGCGATCACAATTAAGTCTGCGGTCGTATTCATCGCGACTGAGATCGTGCCCAGCGTCACGAACTGCAAGAAGACATGACCGCTCGCACGGACTACAAACTGGGGAATAAAGGAGAGAAAAAATAAGGCGGTCTTGGGATTGAGCACTTCCGTGGCTACGCCCTGCCAGAGTGGATTGCGGGCGTTATTGAGGTCTTGGAGAGTCGCATCGTTGAGGGCTTGCGAATCTTTCCGGGCGTCCACAATCATGCGCACTCCGAGGAAACATAGGTAAGCCGCGCCCACATACTTCACTGCGGCGAAAACCACTGCGGAACGAGCCAGAATAATCGACACGCCCATCGCCGCTGCGAACACATGCACCATGCCGCCGAGAAACGTCCCCAGCGCCGAGAGCACGCCCTCGCGCTTTCCGCCGGCAAGACTGCGAGCCAGAACGTACAGCATTCCAGGGCCGGGTGCGACTGCCAGCAATAAGGCCGCTGTTAGAAAAAGAAGGAAACGCGTCGAATCAAACATAAAAGCAAGCCCCTCGATCCGCGAATTACTTCCGCAACCAGTCTTCTAATTCGGCGAGCGATTCCACGCGCGGAAAATTTCGTGCGCGATAGGCCCCAGCCACGTCGAACAACACGGCGTGCATTCCCGCCTGGCGTGCGCCGACATAGTCGACGGAATACATGTCGCCGACGTAAAGGCTATCGGCGGGATTCGCCTTCATCGCGCGCAGTGCCGCTTCAAAAATAGCCGGATGCGGCTTTTCGCATCCCACCTTCCCGGAGTCTGTGATGCTCTGAAAGCAATCCAAAATCCCGCAGCGGTGCAGAACTGCTTCTATCTTTCCATCAGCATTAGAAACGACTGCAATCTCGTATTGCTTTCGCAATCGGTCCAGCGCCGCGCGAGTGCCGGGCAAAATCTGATCCCAGTTGGCGGAGTGCCGGGTATTCTCCACCAGAGTGTCGCGCACACCATCGTCCATCGCGTCCAGCCCTTGGAGCAAGTGTGTATGGAACGTCCACCAGAAGCCAGGATCGACCTTGCCTTCGAGAACGGTCTGATCGAATTCCTGCTTCGTACGCCGTTCCAGTGCTTGCCAGGCTTCGAGCGTGGGATGGCGCTCCGCAGGCAGCGGCGCCAGCATGCGGCTTCGGTTAGGAAACAGCAGAGTATTACCTACGTCGAAGAAAATAAAACGATGTTTTGCCATGATCGAAATAAATCACAAAACCGATTGGTAACCCAACAGAGTCGTGCATATTTAAGACTGTCTCATATAAGCACGAGTCGATCGTCTGAGTCAGTGTAGAGAGAGTTCGACAGCCGAGAAGTTTGCCGCAAAATTTTTCCTCGCGGCGAAAAAACATGTAAGATCAATGCGGCTCAAAACCCCAACAAATCAGGGTCCCGGGACTTGTTCTAACCTATGGCGCTCTCTGCGGTATCGTTCATTGCGGGCTTCACTCGAACCACGCGCGCCGTGCTCTTGGTCTATCCAGTGGCGCGAGCCTACGCCGCTATGATTGTAGCGATCGCTGCAACTCTGCTTTACCGCGGTTCGCAGCAGGATGTCTACAACATTTTGTGGGCCGTCGTGTTCGGCTTCGCAACCCTCAATATTCTGAGCTTGGCCGCCCGGCGCCTTGAGTCGACTCGCCGCGGCTTGAGTTTCGGGGAACTGATGGCTGTGATGGTCGTGCTATTGTCCGTCTTCCTGCTGGGTTGGGAAATGCTGAACCTGTTCCATGTATTTCCGATCAGGCTCAAGCACTGAAAACAGTTCTCAGTTCATAGTTCTCAGTTCTCAGTGAAATCCTGAAGGGACTGGCATTGATGAGACCGCAATTACAACATGCCTTGGCTATACGATGTTGCGGGATTGGAACTGGGAACTGGGAACTGGGAACTGAGAACTGCTTTTGCGGTATCATTCGCTCAAATGGCGAAGAATCCCCCAAATTTCGAAGTGACCTGTCCCTGTTGTAGCGCGGTGCTTAAAATTGACACGGAGACCCGCGCCGTGATCGCGCATACCGCGGCCGTCAAACCGAAAATGTTCAACGACATGGAAGCGGCAGCCAAGGCAATGCGAGAGCAGGACAGCCGGCGCGAGTCGATCTTTCAGCAGTCGGTGGAAGCTCAACGGAACGCCTCGGACCTGCTGGAGAAAAAATTTCAGGAAGCCGTACGGAAGGCGAAAGAGACTCCTGACACCGGCAAGCCGATTCGGGATTTCGATCTCGACTGATTTTTCAGCGCATGACTCGTACGAGCATGACTGGCCCGCGCAGGAGCCCGCGTCCGCTTCTTCTTGGTCACCGGGGTGCACGCGCGCTGAAATCGATTCCGGAAAATACCCTGGCATCGTTCGAGCGGGCGTTGGCCGACGGTTGCGACGGTTTCGAATTTGATGTGCGGCTGGCGGCCGACCATCGGCCGGTGGTTTGCCATGATCCGCAGGTTGGCAGCTTTGAGATTGCGCTCGCAACTGCTGAACAGTTGACCGCGCTGCCGCAGTTGCAGGATGTACTTGCCCGCTACCAGGAGTCCGCATTTCTCGATATTGAACTCAAAGTGTCTGGGCTAGAAAAAATCACCGCAGCCTTGCTGCAGAAGTTCCCACCCCGACGCGGCTTTGTGGTGTCGTCGTTTCTGCCAAGCGTGCTTCAGACCATTCATGATCAAGACGCCGAAGTTCCTCTGGGCTTAATCTGCGAAACAGAAGCGCAATTGGGTCTTTGGAGCGAACTCCCCATTGAATATGTGATCCCACACCACAAACTTGCCGACAGGGATTTGGTTCGGCGGATTAAACTCGCGGGCAGGAAAATTATCGTTTGGACGGTCAACACTCCCGCCGGCATGCGGCGTTTGGCGAAATACGGCGTCGACGGGATTATCTCGGACAACACTCGCCTGCTCTGCAGGACGTTGGGAGAATAGAGTCGCATACTCTTTGCTGTTAAGGTTTGGATCGTCCTGCGATCGAGCTCGTGGCCCGCATGGTACGGCATTCGAATCACGCCGTTCTCTGCGATATACTTCCGAAACCTCATTCTAAAGATAGGGATCGCTCCGCATGGCCGTTGGTGTTCGCACTCAAGATCTGCGCAAGGTCTATAACTCCGCTCCCCCGTTAGGGGCTGCGGGAGGTTTTATCGCGCGTGCCGACGCCAAGGGCGGCAAGCAGCCCAAGACTCAAATCCCGGCCCTCGATGGGCTCTCGCTGGAAGTTCATCCGGGAGAAATATTTGGTTTGCTCGGCCCCAACGGCGCGGGCAAATCAACCACCGTCGGAGTGCTCACCACGCGCGTGCGTCCAACTTCAGGGCAAGCCTGGATTGGCGAGCACGATGTATGGAAGGAACAGGCTCGAGTCAAGTTGCTGATTGGAGTGGTGCCGCAGCGTCCGAACCTGGATTTCTCTTTGACGGCGCGCGAGATTCTGGTTTTTCACGCTGCCTACTTTGGAATCGCGTCCAAGCTGCGAAACGAGCGCGCCGACGCGTTGCTGGAAAAGTTCAAACTTACCGAGCGCGCCCATCAAATGGTGCGCGGTTTTTCGGGCGGCATGATGCAGCGGCTTTCCATTGCCCGCGCCATGATGCACGATCCGCAGGTTTTATTTCTCGATGAGCCCAGCGCCGGGCTCGATCCTCAAACGCGCATTCTGTTGTGGGAGATCATTCGCGAATATCACCAGGCGGGCAAAACCGTGCTGCTGACAACTCACAACATGGAGGAGGCGGACGCGCTCTGCGAGCGGCTGGCTATTATTGATCACGGCCATGTAATCGCCGTGGGTACGCCTGGGCAGTTGAAGGCTTCGATACCCGGAGGCTTCGTGCTGCGCCTTCGCTTCGGGAATCAAACGGCGGAGTTGCTGGAGCGACTAAAGTTGCTCGCAGGCGTCCGCGAGGTGCGCGCTAGCGACGGCGCTGGGGCCGACGTGTATGCAGATCGCGGTGGTTCACTCATTCCCGAGATCGCGAACTTGGCTTCCGCGGCAGGCGCTGAATTGTCCGACGTTCACATCCTGGAACCGAGTCTGGAAAATCTTTTCCTGCACCATACCGGAAGGAGCTTGCGCGATTGAACTGGAAAACTTTTTTCGCCATGCTGGCGCGCGACGCTCATGTGGCGCGGCGGAATGCCATCCAACTTCTGATGCAAACTTTCCTGCAGCCGCTGCTATTCGTCTTCATTTTCGGCAAGGTAATGGTGGGCAGCGGATATATGCCCCAGGCATATAAGAGTCTTCTGCTCCCCGGCATTATCGCGATCAGCATGGTCTTCACCGGAGTCTGGGCGGTGGCAATGCCGCTGATCGCCGAATTTCAGTGGACCCGCGAAATCGAAGATCGCCTGCTCGCGCCCATTGACGTGCAGTGGCTGGCCGTTGAGAAAGTCATCGCGGGAATGCTGCAAGCGCTGGTGGCTGGGCTGGTTGTTTTGCCTCTGGCGTGGCTGGTGCTTGGAAGGGGAGTTCAAATCAGCATCGGTACTCCCTGGACCTTCGCTCTGATGATTTTGCTGGTTGCCGGTTTTTCCGCATGCGGAGGACTGGCCTTAGGCTGCAGCATCGATCAGCAGCATATTGGGCTGATGTTCAGCATGGTGATGACTCCCATGATTTTCTTTGGGTGTACCTACTATCCATGGAGCGCGCTGAAACCTTTTCCGATTCTGCAAAAAATCGTGCTCATCAACCCGCTGGTCTATGCCAGCGAAGGATTACGCGCCACGCTGGTTCCGCAGTTCCAGCATCTGTCACTCACTGCTGTCCTGATTGCGTTGCTTTTCTTTGACGTGCTACTGCTGGTTGTGGGATTGCGGCGCTTCGAGAAGAAGGCTGTGAGTTAGTCGGCGGCGGCTTCCAACGCGGAAGTTGCGCGGGACGGTTGTTTTAGGAATGCTGTGCGTTCCATTTCAAACGATTCCAGATTCGCTCCCAGGTCCTGCTCTTTCCAGCCCAGCACGGCTCCAATGCGTAACGCGGCTTCGCGGCTGCAGGATTCCGACCAGCAGGCTCCCAGCGCAACCGGAACCCGGCGCAGCAGCACATCACCCAGGGTGACGGCAAACTCTTTGCGGTAAGCCTCCACCACTTCGGCCACAATGTGCGAGCTATGGGGACAGATCGGCGCCCGCAGTTCCGCGCTTACCAGCGCCATCCTGGCAATCGCCATGGCATTGCGGCCGTGCCACTCCATCATTCCTCGCGCAGTTTCTTCGCTCACTGAGCCGGCGCGAGCGATTTCCAGAACTTCCTGATCGAGCATGGGATCGAGCGAGGGTCCCGGACCCATGGCTAGCATCTTTGGTTCTGCGACCGCGAGGCCAATCTTACGAGCGCACTCGCGCGCCAGCGAAGATGCCGTAGTCAATTTGCCGCCAATGAGCGAAATCATACGCGACGCGCCTTCGGGCGCATGGTCGTGCAGAAAATGACGCCGCGTAACCGCGGAAGCCTTGTTTCCGGGAGAGTTCGGAAGGGGACGAACTCCAGCAAACGCATATTTGATGTCTTGTGCCGAAAGCTTCGCCTTCGGAAATAACTTTGCCGCGGTGCGCAGCAGATATTCGATTTCTTCATCCGAAGGCGCCGTTTTTCCCGGGTCGCCACTGTCTGCGACTTCGGTGGTGCCTACCATCACTTGTTCGTTCCACGGCAAAACAAAGACGGGACGGCCATCCGCTGCCTCGGTGTAGAGCGCCGCCGTCGGAGCGCCGGAAAAACGAGGCAAAACAATATGCGAGCCGCGTACTCCGCCCAACATTGGTTTGGTGGTGCGTATTGCGGAACGCTGGCAAATGCGGTCGGCCCACGGTCCGGTGCAATTGAAAATCCAGCCGGCATCGACGCGCTCATCTTTTCCGGAAATCCGGTCGCGCAGCAGCACGCCGCGAGCCCTTCCTTGCGCCACGTCCACGGCGAGCACTTCACAGTGATTGCGCAAAACCGCTCCCGCCTCGGCGGCTTCCGTCATCCACTCGGCTACCAGGCGTTCGGGAAATTCGCACTGCGCGTCTTCGTAATTAAAAATTGACCATTGATGTCCGGCGTCGAGCGCCCGCTCCACGCGCATGAGCTCCATCTCACTCAATGCAGTGGATTTTCTTCCCGCGAATCGCTGATAGAGCCACAGTCCGGCGCGCACTTTCATGGCGCTGCGCTGACTGTGTTCGTTGAGCAGAAACAAAAAATGCACAGGATGGACCAGGTGCGATCGCTCACGCAGAAGGCGCTCCCGTTCCCGCACAGATTCGCGAACCAGACCAATCTCGCCATGTTCCAGATAGCGCAAGCCGCCGTGAATGATTCGCGTCGATCGGCTGGTCACACCGGAGGCGAAATCGTTTTGCTCAACCAGAAGCGTGCGTTTCCCAGCGCGGGCGCATTCGCGCGCTACGGCCACGCCGTTGATTCCCCCGCCAATGACCACGACGTGGAAGTGCTGTCCATCCACCGGCGGTCGAGGTTTAACGGCTAAACTCATGGATGTTTAATTCGATGACAAGTATGGAGTTCCTGCAGGCTCGGCCGCGGAGATACTCCCAGATGATCTTAATTGTCCACGCAAACGGCTGGGACTTGAAGGTCACGATAGTCCACGGGTCGCGCGGCCATTCGAGGTAACATTCTAGGTAACATGCGCACGATGCCCAAAGTAATCTCGCGCATAAAATGTCACCCGGCTGGGCCTGAGGGCCGAACCGGGTGAAATGAAAGTGCAATCCATCGCGGCTTGCGAATGTCAGTTACGCCGTTTTCCGCAGCGGATCGGATGAACTGCTGGCTGGACCGCGGCCTTCTTTGTGGCCTTCGCCAAACAGCTGAATCATCTCGCGGTTGAAGGCGGGAATATCGTCCGGCTTCCGGCTGGTCACCAATCCCTGGTCGTTCACTACTTCCTTGTCGACCCAATTCGCGCCGGCATTTTTCAGATCAGTTTTGAGCGATGGCCACGACGTAAGAGTGCGCCCGCGAACCGCGCCAGCTTCCAGCAGCGTCCATGGCCCGTGGCAGATTGCCGCGACGGGCTTGCCGGCGTCCGTGAAGTGTTTCACAAATTCGACCGCTTTCGGATTCATGCGAAGCTGGTCAGGATTCATCACCCCGCCGGGCAGCAGCAACGCGTCGAATTCGTCCGCATTGGCCGAGTCGAGCGAGATATCTACAGGGACTTCGTTGCCCCACTCCTTGTGATTCCAGCCTTTGACTTTCTTGCCTGCCGGGGAAACGACCTGCGTTTTTGCGCCCGCCTCGTCGAGCGCCTTTCTCGGCTCGAGCAACTCCGATTGTTCGAAACCGTCGGTTACAAGAATTGCAACTTTTTTTCCTTGAAGAGTACTGGTTGTCATTTCTTCCTCCTGAATGAATTTGGGATTCGATCGTTTAGCTAAGAGCTAAGAGCTAAGAGCAAAAACGAAGAGCGCGAAATTGTTCGGTAGAGCTAGGATGCCATCTGGCCGTCGACGGTTGGCGTAAAGCATTTGTCGAGTTTCCCCGCAGCCGCATGACTTTTGTAAAGCTCAGGAGCGCGGAACTCGCCCCGGCCCGCGTTGCTTCCTGCCTCGACCGTCATTTACATTGGTTGCCGAATGTCCACCACAGGAGAGCGTTTTGAGCGGGCGGTCGCTATTATGGAGCGCCTCCGCGCTCCCGGAGGCTGTCCCTGGGATCGCGAACAAACTTTTGACTCCATCAAGCCGTATACGCTCGAAGAAGCTTACGAAGTGATAGAGGCGATCGACAATCGCGACTGGCCTGAACTCGCCGGCGAACTTGGCGACCTGCTTCTGCAGGTATTGTTTTACGCGGAAATGGCGAAGGAGCAATCGTCATTTTCCATCGACGATGTTCTCGATCGGCTTTCCACCAAGCTGATCAATCGCCATCCCCACGTGTTCGGCGACGTGAAGGCCGACACTTCCGCTGAAGTCAAACGCAACTGGGAAGCTTTGAAAGTTGAAGAGAGAAAGAAGCGAGAGGCAGAAGGGAACGCGGCGGAGGCAACTAAGAAGGATAAAAAAGATTCCATCCTGGCCGGGGTTTCGTCGGCCATGCCTTCTTTGCTGGAAGCGTACAAACTCAGCTCCCGCGCGGCGCAGGCCGGTTTCGACTGGCCGAATATCGAAGGGCTATTTGACAAGTTGAAGGAAGAGACGGACGAGCTTCGGGAACAACTCAATCAATTTCCGCCGCCGGGCCCGCGTCCTCAAGGTCGGGGCATGGCAGGATCAGGACGGACGCCAGTGCCGGAATCTCTTCAAGCTCGACTCGAAGATGAAGTCGGAGACCTGTTTTTCGTTCTGGTGAATATCGCGCGATACCTATCTCTCGATCCCGAATCAGCGCTGCGCAAAACCAACCGCAAGTTCAAGCGCCGCTTTCAGTGGATGGAGGCCCGTCTCCGCGAATCCGGCCGCGCCGCGGATCAGGCCACAATGGAAGAACTGGAATCGCTGTGGCAGCAAGCCAAGGTCGAGGAAAAGTCCGCGTGACCTCCGACTCCGTCACGTTGCGGCGCTGCCACAGCATTGAAGACTTCCGCGCGTGTGTCGCGCTGCAGAAGGAAGTCTGGAACTTCTCCGATGCCGAACTCGTGCCGCTGCGCATGTTCGTTGTCGCCGACAAAGTTGGCGGCCAGGTGATGGGCGCATTTGACGGCCACGAAATGGTCGGATTCGCGCTCTCCGTTCCTGGCACCCGCACCGGCCATGTCTATCTTCACTCGCACATGCTGGCTGTGCGCAAGGACCATCGCAACGGCGGTTTCGGGCGCCGTCTGAAGCTGATGCAGCGCGAAGACGCACTCGTCCGCGGCATTGAACTGATTGAGTGGACTTTCGATCCGCTGGAAATCAAGAATGCTTATCTCAATATTGAAAAACTCGGCGCGATCGCGCGACGCTATAACATCAATCAATACGGCATCACGTCGTCGCCTCTGCAGGGAGGATTGCCGAGCGACCGCCTTATCGCGGAGTGGTGGCTGAAATCGAAGCGCGTGGAAACATTACTCGCTACGGGAAAGAATCCAAGAGTTGTCGCCGAGTCCAGCATCGAAGTTCCGGCGCAGATCTACGAATGGAAGGCTGCGCCGGAAACCCGCATAAAGGCGCAGCAAGTGCAAGAGCGCAATCGGGAACAATTTCTGCGGGCGTTCTCCCACGGCCTCGCCGTTTTGGGTTACGAGCGCGATGCGGAAGGCAACGGTAAATTCTTACTAGGCCACTGGGACGAAAAGTGGTCGTACGCGTCGGAAGGTTAATTCGCAAGACGATTCACACAGAGGCACAGAGACACAGAGAAAACCACAAATCATGCAAAATGAAAACATCGAGCTCCGGCGGTCTCTAAATTTCACTTCATGGCCCTTCTCTGTGTCTCTTGGTGAAACAAGGTTTTATCCTCTATGAAGATTGAAGCCATCACGCTGCGTGAGATTCACATGCCGCTCGTCCACTTTTTCGAGACGAGCTTCAGCCGCACCTACAGCCGCCGTATCTTGCTGCTCACCGTTCACACTGAGGGTGTCGACGGCTGGGGCGAATGCGTTGCCGGCGAAGATCCCTTCTATAGCAGTGAATGGATCGAAAGCGCCTGGCCAACTCTCACGCAGTACCTGATTCCATCGCTGCTTGGAAAACGCATCGAGTCTGCTCGCGATTGTCCTGCACTTTTCGCAAAAGTGCGCGGCCACCGCATGGCCAAAGCGGCGCTCGAAAACGCTCTGTGGGACGCTGAAGCGATACAGAAGCAGCAGCCGTTGTGGAAATTATTGGGCGGAACGCGCCGGGAAATTCCCTGCGGCGTTTCCATCGGCATTCAGGATTCAGTCGAACAATTGCTGGAAAAAATCCAGATCGAACTGGCCGCCGGCTACCGCCGCATCAAGGTCAAAGTGAAACACGGGTGGGACGTAAATGTGCTCGAAAAAATCCGCTCGCGCTGGGCTGACATTACCCTGAGCTGTGACGCGAATTCCGCGTACACCCTTGATGAGGTCGAGCACCTGCGAAAGTTCGATCAGTTCAATCTTCTGATGATCGAGCAGCCGCTATGGAACGACGACATCTACTATCATGCGCGCCTGCAGAAAGAGCTCCGCACCTCGATCTGCCTGGATGAATCGATCGTCAATGCGCGCAGCGCCGCTTTCGCGGTCGAGATGGGCGCTTGCCGGATCATCAACATTAAAGTCGGCCGCGTGGGCGGATTCTCCGAAGCGTTAAAGATTCACGACGTGTGTGCGGCACAAAAAATTCCCGTGTGGTGCGGAGGGATGCTCGAAACCGGCATTGGGCGCGCGCACAATATCGCTCTCTCTACGAAGGAGAATTTCAGTCTGCCCGGCGACGTTTCGGCGTCGAAGCGATACTGGAAAGAAGACATCATCGATCCGGAAGTGGAGGTTTCACCGCAGGGTATGATCGCCATCAGCGATCAGCCGGGAAGTGGGTACCGCGTGAAGACAGATTTAATCGAGAAGCTAACAGTACGAAAAGAAACGCTACGCGCTTGAGGACGGGAGTTAATTCGCTCCTTCTCTTTTTGCCTCGGTCGCCTCCGCCGCGTGGTTGATGTGCGCCAATTTTATTCCTTCGGTTTTCAAGATTTCCACGCCTTGGGCGAAAGTCAGCTTATTGGGAAGGCGGTGAAAATCCGTCAACACTTCGTCCGACACAATGCTGAGGCTCTTGAACATCAGAATCTTTCCGGTCATGTTCAAGTTCATTTCGGTAATGCCCCAGTCTCCATCGCCCAGCCCTAAATCCGCTTGTTGCACGCGGAAATGCCCGCCCTGATTCAGATGGCCTAGAATTCCCCACCCGAAGGTGACATCCTGAAAAAGAGTTCCGTCAATCCGAGCCAGGCGGCAAGTTTGCGTGTCAATTAACAACTCCCCTTTCATGCCCGTCAACACTTGTTCGACATGAGTAGGGGGATTGTAGTTTGGATTGGGTTTGAAGCTTAACTTTACGAGCGTGTCTCCGGGTCTTCCTAATCCCGGCGCGCTGTTTTCCGTGCCGGCATATTCATAAAGGAAGGCGTAGGGCAGCGCCTTTACGATGCGCAAACTGCGATCTTCATCTTCTTTCTCGCGCGCCGCTTTCCGGCGAAGCTGGTCGGGATTATTGATCAGCGAGGCCAGTCGATCCGTTTCAGCCTTTTGCTGGGCGGGATTCAGAGGCCGATTGTTGGCAGCAACCAGCATTCCTGCGATCGCGTCGCTGGTCTCTACATAAATCCGGGTTTGCGACCCCTTTGGAGTTTGTCTGCGCGAGCAGAAAAGGTGGTGAACCTCCGGGTGGTTTGCCGCAGCAAGCTCATTCGCCACGGTGACCCGAACCAATTCACTGGGCGACAGGTCTGGCGTCTTTTCTTGAGCCCGGAGGACAGTGCTTCCCGCGAGCACAACAACAAAGACAAGGCCGACGGCTACACCAGTGCCTTTGAGCCGCCGTACCGTTCCCGGGCCGAGGTGGTTCGCACAATGCATCCTAATTAATTAGTGTAGCAATCGGGCTGCCGGGTTGCAGCGGGGTTGTCGGTCGTTCACCCGATAAGCTATTTTTCGTTGGTTACGAAAGTACCGTCGCTTGCCCGGTACTCTCCTAGTTGGGTATAGTCGAATTGAAGCGACGCGGCCGCCTCTATACAAAAATCTTGAAAGCACAGTTTCCGCTTACCTAAGGAGAAAATCCATGAGTGCTCCGTTGTCGGCAGATTTAGCGCAGATTGGCAAGTCGGTGGTCATTAAAGGCGAACTATCGGGTAGCGAAGACCTTTATGTCGACGGTCAGGTGGAGGGCAGCATCTCCCTCAAAAACAATAGTTTGACGGTGGGGCCGCATGGCCAGGTAAAAGCCTCGGTTGAGGCCAAGGGAGTGGTCGTCCAAGGCAAACTCGACGGGAATGTGCAAGCCAGCGACCGGGTGGAATTGAGAAAGTCCGCCATAATGAATGGCGATATCTCGACGGTCAGGATTTCGATTGAGGAAGGCGCGTTCCTGAAAGGAAAGATTGATATTCAGGGCAGGGCGGAGAAGGCGGCAGGAAAGTAACTTTTCCCGCCGCATGCCGATGAGTTAAAGTGTTGCTTTTAGAGGTTGATATAAGGCATTGCGTTACTAGTCGCCCGGGCAAGGGCGAAGTATCGGTCGAATGGCATCAGTCACCCATAATTTCATGAAGCTCTTTCGCAGCTCTTCGGGCGGGTCGGAAACGACTACACCCGCCGCCGCGCAGAAAATCGCACGCCGCTCCAGCGGCTTGGGCGAGCTCTCGCGCTTCTGGGAGGCTGAGACTCCGCTGTGCGTGCTCGACCTGGGTTCGACATCGGCGTCGAATATTCGATTTTTCACCGAACGCAGCCACAAAATTTACAGTGAAGATTTGCTCGTCGCTTCGACGGATCCGAGTTTGGCGACGAAAGATGAACAGGGCAATCCCATCCTTGACAGCCGTAGGTTTCTGGCCGACAACGTGGTTTATCCCGCAGCCCATTTCGATGTCGTGCTGTGTTGGAATCTGCCAGACTATCTGGACGAGAGCCTGGTGCGGCCGGTTATGGGACGTTTGTGGTCGGTGCTCAAGCCGGGAGGAATGATGCTCGCGTTTTTTCATACCAAAGACGCTGGGCCCGATTCTCCCTGCTACCGCTTCCACATTGTCGGAAAAGATACGCTTGAAATGCAGCCCATCGTGCTGCGCCGTGAAACCCGCCGCGGGTCGACGGGAGCCGTGCATACCGCTGTGGGCGAGGGTTTCCGCCTGCAGCGCGTTTTTAATAACCGCCACATTGAAACTCTCTTCCGCGATTTTGCCTCTATCAAATTCTTTTTGGCCCGCGACAATGTGAGGGAAGTGTTGGTCGTGCGGTAACGGCGGGAGAATTACTGATTGCTGATTTTTGATTGCTGATTGCTGATTGAAAACCACTAGCCGCTTTTTGATTCTTCAATCAACAATCAAAAATCATCAATCAACAATTTCTTCCCTTCCACGCAATGACTCCCATGCGAAACAGAAAGTGCCGCGAGATTTCTACCCGCAGGCTTGGTGCGGCTCTCAATAGAATCTGGCGTATCTCTTTCGGAACATAGGCCTGGCGGACGGAGGCAAGGCCGTCCACGCGCGATACATAGCTGCGCATCAGCGGGAAACCCGCATACACCAGCGCGAGGTGCAAGGGATGCCGAACAATGTCATTGATTAAGATCGCGCAGCGGCTCACACGTAATGACTCAGCCGCAAAGCGCGAAAGTTCGACAGGCCCCAAGTGGTGGGCAAACAGGCTGCAACTCACCAGATCGAAACTGCCATCCGGAAAGGGAAGCGCCAGCGCATCCGCGACCACGGCACGATTGGTGCGCAACAAATGAGTGCGCACTCGATCAAGATCGGTGATGTCGAGAGTGATTCCCTTACCCGCCAATTGCCGCGCCGCGAGTCGGGGTACTTCACCCAGACCCGCGCCCACTTCCAGGAGAGAGAAAGTTTTTGTTCCGGTCGCGGAAGCAACGCGCTCAATCAGATTCCGCGTGGTGGCAACTCCGCCGAACCAACGATTGATGCGGCACAGATCACGCAGCGAAGTTTCCACCTCGGCGGGAGGACATGTATCCGAATCGAGGACTTCAGTTTGACTGATTCGCTGCATGTGCGCATCGCGAAGATATGTGGAGACAGCCGCCCCCGGCTGTCCGTCGAGTACAACTCGACAGATTGTTTCAGGGCTACAAACCGACACATTCCTCGCTGCTGGAACTGTCGTCGCGTGCCCACAGAGAGCGTCGAGCTTCGCTCGAGTGGACAGCTGGGGACGGCTGTCACCACATCACCCCGCCTCAGACTTCGGCCAATTCTTCTTCCAGCAACTGCTTGTTATACAGGTCGCAATAGTAGCCGTTCAAGGCCAGCAGTTCGTCGTGCGTGCCCAGTTCGACGATGCGCCCGCCATGCAGCACGGCGATGCGATCCGCATTGCGCACGGTGGAGACCCGGTGGGAAATGAAGATGGTGGTGCGGCCGCGCATTACATCGCGCAAGTGCTTAAGAATTTTGTCTTCAGTGTGGGTGTCGACGCTCGAGAGCGCGTCGTCAAGGATCAGAATCCGGGGGTTGCGAATGAGTGCCCGCGCGATTGCAGTGCGCTGCTTCTGTCCGCCGGAGAGTGTGATGCCGCGCTCTCCCACCATGGTGTCGTAGCCCTCGGGAAAACTCTCGATATCAATTGCAATATTCGCGGCGTCGGCCGCTCGGTGAACTTCTTGATCCGACGCGGAATCGACGCCCAGCGCAATGTTCTCGCGGATGCGATCGCTAAACAGGAAAGTTTCCTGGGGAACGAATCCAATCTGTTTGCGCAGCGATGCAAGCAGATATTCGCGAACCGGTCGTCCGTCGATCAGAACCATTCCAGGTTCTGCATCGTAAATGCGCGGGATGAGGCTCACCAAAGTGGTCTTACCGGAACCGGTTGGGCCGACAATCGCCAGGCTACTGCCTGCGGGAATGCGCAAGTTCACGTCGTGCAGAACTTGTTTTCCCTCGTAGCTGAAATTGAGCCCGCGGAATTCGATCTTGCCCGCGATTTCCAGGTTTTGCGCTGCGGGAGCATCCTGAATCTCGGGCTGCTCATGCATGATTTCGTTGATGCGAATCAGCGACGCAGTGCCGCGCTGGAAAAGGTTGATGACCCAACCCAGCGCGATGATTGGCCAGGTGAGTTGCATCATGTAAGTGCTAAAGGAAACGAATTGTCCCACGCTCATGGAGCCGGATAGGGACAGCGTGGTCGTGATTGCGGGAAGTGTAATCCCCGGACGCAAGATGGCTGGAGTCCAAACGAAATTCACATGCGAAAGTCCGTGAATGACTTCCCGTCCGCCCAGCCACAGCACCAGCACTACGGCACATCCCAGCATTAGTTCGAGCGTCGGCCACAGCATTCCCATGAGCCGTACCAGGCGTAAACTCCGGCGAATGTATTCCTGATTCTCGGCTTCGAAGGCCCGGATCTCGGCCTCTTCCTGCACGTAGGCGCGGATCAGGCGCGCCCCGGAAAAGTTCTCCTGGGCGCGAGCGGAGATGTCGGAGAACATCGCCTGAATTCTTTCGAAGCGTTCGTGAATTCGCCGACCGAAAGTCTGGATCACGATGCTCACCGCGGGCAGCGGCAAGAATGTATACAGCGTGAGCCATGGGCTGATGGAAATCATGAGAGCCAGCGCGCCGGCGGTATAAACGAGCGTGTTGGCCGAGTACATGATGGCCGGCCCGAGCAACATGCGGACTGCATTCAAGTCATTGGTGGCGCGGGCCATGATGTCGCCGGTGCGATGCCGCTGGTAATAGGAGTAAGAAAGGACTTCCAGGCGCGCGAACAAATCGTTGCGCAAATCGAACTCGATGTCGCGTGAGATCCCGATCACGATCCAGCGAGTGAGGAACTGGAAGATTCCTTTGGTGGCGGCAATGGCAAGCAACAGTACGGCATAAATCAGAAGCTTGTGCCGGGTGACATCTTCGTGGAGATCGTCGGCGGCCTTGCCGAGTACCAGCGGAAACAGAATCCAGATGCCATTCGTTAGCAAAACGCAAAGCGTGCCGGCAACGTAACTCCAGCGGTAGCGTTTTAGATAAGGCAGCAGCGGGCGTAAAATCGTCAGCAGCATGTAATTCAGTAGATGAAATTTTAGCAGCGGCGGTGCAGGCAGAGTAGGTTGTTTTCACGGCCAGGAACTGAACAAGGTTCATTAGGAACACCAGCGTTAGGTCAGCATCCAAGACTTCAATGGCTTTAGGCATTTATATTTCCGTGCCGTTCTGCCGCACCAAGTGCAGCTACTGCAACTTCGCTTCCGATGTATTCTCGCGCGTTGTTTTTGAGCGCTATGTCGATCGCGTGTGTGCTGACATTTCCAGTGCAGAGCAAACCGCGAATGAGATGGATGGAATTTATGAGCACGAAGTGGACTCGATCTATCTCGGCGGCGGCACGCCCACTTTGCTTGAGCCCGGGCAGTTGAAGCGCATTTTCGAGGCTGTCCGGCAACAATTTAAGGTGGCGCGGGACGCGGAAGTGACGGTCGAGTGTGCTCCCGGAACGCTTGCATCTCCGGTGATTGAGGGACTGCAGCGTTGCGGTGTCAATCGTGTGAGCCTGGGCGTGCAATCTTTTGTTGACGCGGAGGCAGCAGCGGTCGGGCGGTTGCACAAGCGAGACACCGTCTTCGACGATATCGCGCGCCTTCGTGCGGCGGGCATTCGCAACATCAATATCGATCTGATCGCCGGACTTCCGCACCAGACCGCGGAAACCTGGCAGGAATCGCTCGAACAGACGCTTGCCGCTGGGGCGCCGCACGTCAGCGTCTACATGCTTGAGGTGGATGAAGATTCGCGTTTAGGCCGGGAAGTGATCGCGGGCGGAACGAAATACCACGCGCATTTCGTGCCAGACGAAGAGGCTACTGCTGATTTCTACCTTGCGGCGTGCGAAGAGTTGGAAGCGGTAGGGATTGCGCAATACGAAATTTCCAACTTTGCGCGAGCGGGCTCCGAGTCGCGGCATAATCTTAAGTATTGGACGCGGCATCCGTATCTCGGTTTCGGCATCGACGCTCACTCAATGCTGGTCTCGGCGTCGCCAGAAGCTGAAGGGGTGCGCTTTGCTACACCAGATGTGCTGGAAAAATATGTTGCGGCAGCAGCCTTGCAACGAACTCTGGTTTCGTCCGCGGCCGCTTTAGAAGAAAGTTTCTTCCTCGGGCTGCGTTTGAATCGCGGCGTCGATTTGCAAGAAATTTCAGCAACGTTCGGCCAACAGGCGGTCGAAAATCTCAAGCCGGTGATTATGGGATTAATTGCGGACGGACTGATGACTCGAAACGGCGAAGTCATTCGGCTTACATCGCGCGGAAGATTGTTTTCCAACGATGTTTTCCAGGCGTTTCTCGCGCCGGCTGACTTATCGATGAGGTCCTGAAGAGCCAGTCAGGTCCGCGGTGCAAACCATGCGGTCGGTTGGGCTCACTCTACAGAACTACGAAATCGCCAGCATTGATGCCGTGTCCGGCGTTTTGCTATTTCATTTCCAGCAGTAACTTCTGCGCTGCTGCGGAGCTGTGTTCTAATCGAATTTCGCAGAAGTTAGAAGTGTCCTGAATGTGAAGCGCTTTCGTCTCAAGTATGCCTTGGAGAGCGTAGTCTCGGAGGAACCTTGGACTTCCAATTGAACGAAGAGCAGTTGCATTTGAAAAAAAGCGTGCGCGAGTTTGCCGAGCGCGAGATTAAGCCTAACGTCATGAAGTGGGACGAGGCTGGCGAGTTCCCACTCGCAATCATCAAGGAACTCGGCAAACTAGGAATGCTGGGAATGATTTTTCCTGGCGAGTACGGCGGGGCTGGCATGGGCTACGTAGAATACGTAACCGCTATCGAGGAACTCTCGCGCGTAGACGGGTCGGTGGGAATCATCGTTGCGGCGCACACGTCCTTGTGTTCGAATCATATTTTTCTTGCCGGCAACGAGGCGCAGAAAAAGAAATACGTCAGCAAACTCGCGACCGGCGAATTCATTGGCGCATGGGGACTCACGGAACCGTCGTCAGGGTCAGATGCCGGGAGCGCGCGCATGACGGCGATGCGCAAGGGCAACAACTGGGTACTGAACGGCACCAAGACCTTCTGCACAAACGGGCACTATGCGGATGTAGTTGTCGTGCTCGCAGTGACCGATCGCGCGGCGCACACGCATGGGATTTCCGCGTTCGTGGTCGAAAAAGATACCAAGGGATTTCGTCCCGGCAAAAAAGAAAACAAACTGGGGCTGCGCGCCAGCGACACCGCCGAGTTGATCTTTGAAGATTGCGTCATTCCTGCGGAGAATCTGCTGGGCGGCGAAGGCCAGGGGTTTCCCGACGCCATGCGCGTACTCGATGGCGGCCGCATCTCGATTGCGGCGCTGTCGCTCGGCATGGCTGAGGGCGCTTATGAAGCGGCGCTGAAGTATTCGAAACAGCGGCGTCAGTTTGGCAAAGCTATCAGCGATTTTCAGGCGATCCAGTGGAAATTGGCCGACATGGCCACGGAGATCGACGCGGCCATGCTGCTCACTATGCGCGCAGCGTCGATGAAGGATTCGGGGATGAAGACCACACAGGAATCTTCCATGGCGAAGTTATATGCCAGCGAAGTGGCCGTGCGGTGCGCTAACGAAGGCGTGCAGATTCACGGCGGCTACGGCTTCATCAAAGATTATCCCGCAGAAAAATTTTATCGCGACGTGAAGCTGTGCACCATCGGCGAGGGCACCAGCGAAATTCAGCGGCTGGTGATCGCGCGGCAGTTGCTGAAGGACTAGTCGGGGTTCTTAGCGGTTAGCTCCTAGCTTTTCGTTCTCAGCCACACTTGCCACACAAACAGCGCCCAATAGCTGGTCATGAGTGCAACAAACAGGCACGTCAACAAAAAGTGGCCAATTACGAACTGCCTTCCCTGGGGCCAATCCTCGTGTGAAAAATAGAATGCATCGATGATAATGCGCGCTGTCCAGTAGCTTCCTATAAAGCAGACCAGGCCCATCGCAGCGCGGTCGCCGCGGAGCATTTCGCCGTGCAGCGCGAGCGTCAGGGTGCCAAATGCCATGATGGTCAGGACTGTGAAGCCTCCCTGCACCCAGAGCAATTTTCGATTGAACGCCATAAGTTGAGCCAGATCCTGTTTCCAGCGCAGGCGGTATGGCACCTGAAAGCTGGCAAACAGGATTAGAAAATGCCCGGCGGCCGCCAGCCACAGAATGGAGTCGAAGAATCGTTCTGTCAGAAGTTGAGTCATAGGGCATGGATCGCGTGCATAAAGGGAACGATTACACGCAGCACAAACGGAGGATGAAAAAGCCAGAAGACGGGAGCTGCGATCACAACCAGCATGAAGATCCAGGCCGTTGGGCCCGTATGCATGCCGAGGCGCCTGCCGAGAGAAGAACGTTCCAAACTCACCCCAACGCCTTGCAACAAAAAGTATCCAGTGGGCAATCCGTACCCGCCACGAGCGGGCAGCGAGATCACCAAATCATGAATTAGCCCGGATGCTAAGAAGACTAGTAACCCGGCAATGGCCGCGCCAGTGCGCCTGTGAAGTGGGCGAAAGATCAGGTCATGGGCCAGTTGGCGAAAACCCAAATTCCAGCGCTTGCCCCAGAACTCGCCGAGAGACTTCGAGAGTAATGGCTTCGACATGATTGGTTCCGCATCGACGCCCATGGTCTGCCAAAACAGAGCGATCAGATGGAAGGTGCCAAAGTGGAGGAGCAAGACCAAGCCGAGAAGCGCGATCCAACCCTGGACGAGAGGTTGTTGTGCGGGGATCCTCCGAGCGACCGACCAAAGCAGAAGTATTCCCAAACAAGTCTTCAGACTTGCCCATAGCCACTCCTGTAGCCCGGGCACCGGGGTCCTTCTGCGCGAATCGAGGAAGTTTTCCGCGTTCATACCCGGCCACGCCGCAACGTAGGCTAGCGAACGCCACGAGTCATGAGGAATACGGTCCCGTGCTTGCCACCATGTGATCCACTTGAGTCCGAGAAAGATCGCGAAAGACAGTGTCCACATAAACAGCCATGCGGGCATCCGATTGCGAAAAAGAATGGTGACTGCCGTAAGAACAGGGAGCGGAAGCCAGCCTGGCCAGGATGCGGTGGAGACGCGAGGCGCGATCTGTAATTCGCTTTCCAAGCGAGCCTTGTGTTCTTTTTCTGCGCGGAACTGGCCTTCACTCTACAAGGGACGCCGCAAGCGGGCAATAATTCATGTTATTCAGCCGGTTTTAAAATTCTGTCCGAGGCCATTTACTCGGCAACGCGCAGTTTCGCAGACCCCGCTCCTGCTTTACACTGTTCGTTTGGACACCGGCTTGAATCACGACATGCAGAAATGGATCGAGCCGCTGCGCTCGGGAGATGTGCGGACGCTGGCGCGGGCGATTTCTGTTGTCGAAAATCGTGCGCCCGGATGGTCCGATCTGCTGAAGGCATTATTCCCGCATAGCGGTCGGGCTCGCGTCATCGGCATGACCGGCGCCCCCGGAGCGGGGAAGAGCACGCTGGTCGATCACCTGGCGCGCTTCTATCGCAAGCAGAAGCATAGTGTGGGAATTGTCGCGGTGGACCCGACGAGCCCTTACACCGGCGGAGCGATTCTGGGCGACCGCATCCGTATGCAGGAACATTTCGCCGACCCAGGAATTTATATTCGCAGCATGGCGACTCGCGGATCGCTGGGCGGGCTGGCGCGCGCTACCGCAGACGTGACCGCGGTGCTCGATGCATCGGGACGCGACATAATTCTTATCGAGACCGTTGGCGTCGGTCAGGACGAAATCGACATCGTGCGCCTGGCCGACATCACGGTCGTTATCCTTGTTCCGGGCATGGGCGATGATGTGCAGACCATCAAGGCGGGAATCATGGAGATTGCCGACATCTTCGTGATCAACAAGAGCGATCGCGAAGGCGCCGAGCGCGTGGAACGGGAGATTCGCGCCCTGCAATCGCTGGCGTTACGCCAAGATGGTTGGACGCCTCCGATCGTGAAGACGGTTGCGAGCGACGGGACTGGAGTCGACGACCTGGCGGCCGCGATCGCTGGCTATGAGGCTTACCTGCAAAAAGAAAATTTGGCGCTGAAGAAGAGCGTGCAAAACTGGCAGGAGCGCCTGGTGGAAATGCTGCGCGATGTCATGCTAGAGAAGGCGCGCGCGCAACTCGACAATGGAAACATGGCCCGGCTGGCGGCGGAAGTTGCTGAACACAAGCGCGATCCGTATACGTTAGTGGAAGAGATCGCGGCGAACGCAAGAAATTCGTAGGCGCGGACGCATTCGTCCGGGGGATTGTGGCGAGTCCACAGTTTTCGCCGGCCCAGTGAGACCGTTTTTGCCCGGGCGGACGAATGCGTCCGCCGCTACGTGAGCAGAATTGAAATCAATGTTTCAGATCGATCATCTCGGGATCGCAGTGAAGTCGCTGGCGGCGGCCAAGGCGATTTACGAGAAACTCGGACTCAGCGTTTCGCCTGAAGAAACCGTGGAGCACGAGCAGGTGCGGCTGGTGATGGTTCCCGTTGGCGAGAGCCGGTTGGAGTTGCTCGAAGCCACGTCGGAGGATTCGACGATCGCGAAATTCATCGCCAAACATGGTGAAGGGCTGCACCACTTGTGCCTGAGGGTGCCGGACTTGTCAGCGGCGGTCGAGCGACTGAAGAAAGACGGAGTTCGCTTGGTCTCCGCAGAGATCAAAGTGGGCGCGGGCGGACACCGGTATGTGTTTGTGCATCCTTCGAGCACAGGCGGAGTTCTGCTCGAGCTGGTGCAGGGATAAAAGACAAGAAAGCCGCCACGGATTTCACGGATGGCAGAGAGATGGCACTCAAACGAGAAATCCATGAAATGGTGCTGCAAGGTTTTTGAAAGGATGGTTCCAAAACGCCGGCAAACGAGGGCTTGGTGTCTTTGCAACAAATGGGAATTCTGAGATTGCCTTTATTCTGCAGTTTCGGGCGTTGGATCCCGAGGTTCCATCGCCGCTTTCGACGTCTCCATTTTCTTCTGTCTCGGACGTACACATTCATTTCTGCCCGTGGTGTGGCGCCAACTTGAGGAAAACCTACGGCGACACGCTCCGCGAGCTCGACCGGTCTGAACTACGGGTCCGTTTACTGAGAGAATGATACCGAACAGCATCGAAATGCTTCTTCTCGTCACTGACACTTCCGGCAAGCAGGGCAGTGTCGCCTTGGCGCGGACAAACGACCCCGGTCGCGTTGAAGTAGTCGAAGTAGCTCTGCTTGCAGGAGGGATGTTCTCTGCGCAACTGGTGCCGCAGATCGCCGGGTTGCTTGCCAGGCATCATTTCGCTAAATCCGACATCGATGTCTTCATTGTTGTCTCTGGGCCCGGGTCATTTACTGGCCTGCGCGTGGGACTTGCCGCAATTAAGGCGCTGGCTGAGATTCTGAACAAGCCCATCGTCCCCGTGTCGCTTTTGCAGGTGGTCGCTGTTGCGAGCGGTACTCAGGGGAGGGTTGTCGCTTTGCTTGACGCTGGGCGCGGGGATGTTTATTTCGGGGCGTACGAAATTGCCGGAGAGTCGGTCGAGGTTCAGGAAGAGCGATTGATGTCGAAAAATGAATTTCTATCCACTGAATTTTTGTCTACGGCCCGCGATGCAACTGTCGCAATTCCCGACGCGGCTTGGGCCGCAGTGGCGCGGGAAGCCGGGCTTTCTGTGGTCGAGTTCGACCCGCCCGAAGCTGGAACTATCGCAAAGGTGGGTTTGATTAGACTCCGCGCCGGAGGAACTGTCTCGCCCGAACGCCTGGAGGCAAACTACATGCGACGCTCCGACGCCGAAATGTTTGTGAAGAAGAGCTCCTAGCTCTTGGCTCCTAGCTTTTAGCTCGAACAATGAAACCACGCCATCCCGATAGTCGCGTAAATATTCGTCCTGCAAGTCTGACTGACATTCCATCGATAATTACTCTGGAACGGCAATCTGCTACTGCCGGTCATTGGACCGAAGAACAATATCGTAAAGCGTTTCAGGCCGAAAGCGGGAAGAGGCTGATGATCGTAGCGGAAGCGTCGGACCTTGCTGCAGCGGACGCGCAGGCCGTCGTACCGGAAGACTTGGCATCGAGCCACAATGGACTAAAAAACATTCTCGGTTTTCTGATCGCCCAGCAAATTTCTTCCGACTGGGAATTGGAGAACATTGTTGTGGGATCGCAAGTTCGCCGCAGGGGAATTGGCGGGCAGTTGCTCAATGCCCTCTTCGCCGCCGCTCGTGAAACCGCTTGTAAAACAAAGATCAGTTGCGTGTTTCTGGAGGTACGCGAATCCAACTTACCTGCGCGAAGACTTTACGAAAGTGCCGGATTCGAGCTGGCTGGGCGCCGTAAGTCCTACTATTCCAATCCGTTGGAAGACGCGATTTTGTATCGGCGACCTATTAGCTGAAGTGATTATCAGTGGAGATTGCACCACTTTTTTGGCATTGAACCCACTTTTGGCCTGTGCTAGCCTGAGTCCATATCCCGGTTGGAGGTCTGCTGGATGCTGACTTCGAGAGACACACTCCTAACCAATCACGAAGAATTCCGCAGATTGGCTCATGAGCACACGCAGTATGCAAAACGCCTCGATACACTCACCCAAAAACGTTATCTCAGCGAAGATGAAAAGCTGGAAGAAGTCCGGCTCAAAAAGCTGAAACTGCGCCTCAAGGACCAGATGGAGTCCATTGAGCGCGAGTACCGGCAGCAGCATTACGGCGTTAACGTAGCGTAATTTCTGGCAAAACTCCCAACGGCTGCGACCGTTGAGGGAGAAATCTACCCTGCAACAGGTCGGTTATTCTTTCTTCGCCGGCTCGGCATTTACCGGCGCAACCAGCACAGTCAAGTTGCTATCCGCAAGCGAGCGATTCAGCGCGGGAAGTTCCTCTTTCATCACTTTCTGGTAATCCGCATCCACTCTCTCCAGTTCTGTTTCAAATCCGTTCAGTAATCCCAGTTGGGTGTCGGTTGGGGCGAAATCAGCGCCGCCGGCCACGTCGCCGCCTCCGGTGCCGACCTCGGCGTTCAGCCAGATCAGGTCAAGATAAACCTTATAGGGCTCGACGAAGTACTTATCATCGCTGTTGAGCAATGCCGGCGACGCCAGTTCGCATTCCACGGTATAGAGTTTTTTGTCCACATCCTCTGTGGCCTTCAGCAGTTCTGCTTTGCGTTTTGTTTGAGCTTCGTCCAATACTGGTGGAGGGGCGGGCGCAGGTGCTCCTCCTTCGTCATCGTCCTCATCCACGCTTACCTGTTCCTTTTCTTTTTTCTTGGGCGGTCGCAGCATCGCCTCGATTACTTCGATCTGTTTACGAAGCCATTCGATCTGATTGACGGTGTCGGAAACTTGATCGATGTCGGCGGTGATACGGCGCAAAGTTTTCACAGACAGTTCAATGTCTGCATCCGATCCGGGTGCGCGAGGGTCGCGCAAAATGGTGAGTGGTTGAGTGTAGGATTGGTCTCCGATCTTCAAGCGAACGGTGTATTTTCCCGGAGCGACAATCGAACCAGCTTCGGCCGGTTTCGTTCCCCAATGGGTAATCGGCCGCGAATCGGAATCGCGGAAGCGCGGTTCCTGCCAGATGTGCGAGTTGTTTGGGGCCGTGGTTCGCAATGCGATCAATCGCGGAGATTCGTAGCGCAGATCCCAGTGCACCCGGTTCATGCCAACGCGAGCCTTCGCTTCGAGCGTTCGGATTACCTTGCCGTCCGAGTCGAGAATCTCCACGTGGATTGGATCTTTTGGCGCGGTTTTCAGCGAAAAGTTCAGCATCGCCTGGCCGCCGCGAGTGAAACGATACGTATTGCGCGGTTCAAACAGAATAACCGGTGCATCCGAACGATTCTTTGCCATCTGCTCCAGCGGCGAAATGTCATCCAAAATATAAAGCCCGCGGCCGTATGTCGAAATCACCAGATCATGAAACTCTTTCTGCACCACCGCCCACGTCACCGGCGCGTGCGGCAAACCCGTTTCCAGCGCGGTCCAATGGCCGCCATCATCGAGGGAGTAGAACAGGCCGTTTCCCGTACCGGCAAACAGCAGGCCTTCACAATTAGGATCTTCCGCAATGGTACGGATGTAAGACAATTCATGTTTCGGTAGATTGCCACTGATCTGCTTCCAGGTTTTTCCGAAGTCTGTGGTTTTGTAGATAAAGGGATCGCGATTATCCATGAGATGGAAATCAACGCTGATGTATGCGGCCCCGGGATTGAAATTCGAAGGCGCAATGCTCGTGATCGTGCCCCACGGAGGCAGCCCAGCAATATTCTTAGTGACATTGATCCAGTTCGTCGCATCTTTCGTATTCCATACTTGACCATCATTTGTTCCAGCCCAGATCAGTCCTTTCTGAATTTTCGAAGGCGCGATCGCGAAGACTACTTCTCCATAAAATTGTCCGAGGTTGTCTCCGACGATTCCGCCGGAAGGCACGATGCGGGAAGGATCCTGCGTAGATAAGTCAGGACTGATGACCGACCAGCTCTGGCCGCCGTTGGTAGTTTTGAAAATTACCTGGCAGCCGTAATAAACCGTGTTGTGGTCGAAGGGATCGATGGCAAGCGGCGCGGTCCAATGGCAGCGATACTTAATATCGCTTGGTGGTGAATCCAGAGTATGCATCCACGGACTGACTGAGCGCGCGTGCTTGGTCCGGGCATCCCAGCGCGTGACTTTATTCCCGTAGCAAGTGGCCCAGACGACGTTCGTATCGGCCGGATCGGGAACCGTGAAACCGGATTCGCAACCGCCCATTTCGCGGTCCCAGCCGGTTTCCCGAGAATCCACCGGCAGACTTGGGCCGCGCATGTTTCCGTCGTCTTGCATGTTGCTGTAGAAGTAGTAGGGAATCTGATTGTCCACGTCGACGTGGTACATCTGCCCGATGGGCAACGTGGCCCGATGAAAGCCGCGCCCGTGTACGGTGGTGATGTTCATGCCGCCATCGTCGGTAATCACAAAGCGATCGGCATTTGTGGGGTCGATCCAGATGTCGTGCGTATCTCCGCCCCAGGGGACTTCCTTGAAATTTTCTCCTCCATCCAGTGACTGGTGGAAGGAGCTGTTAGCCACGAAGATTTCATTGTCGCTCTCCGGTGAAACTGCCAAGCGAATGTAGTAGCCCGCGCGTCCGATCAATGCTCGTTGATAATTGATCGCCTTCCAATGCACTCCCACATCGTCGGATCTCCAGACTGAACCTTGGTCCTTGGTCTGAATCAGCGCGAAGACGCGATTCGAATTTGTCGGAGCGACCGCGACGTCGATCTTCCCCAGCGGTCCCTTGGGCAGACCATGTTCTTCGATCCGGGTCCATTTTGTTCCGCCATCGTGAGAAACGTAAACTCCGCTCCCTGGACCGCCGCTGAATTCACCCCAGGTATGCATTTCCACCTCCCACATACCCGCAAATAGAGTGTGCGGATTGTGAGGATCGATGGACAGGCCGGAGCAGCCCACGTTTTCTCCGGCAAACAGGACACGTTCCCAGTGCTGCCCACCGTTGGTGGTGCGGAAGACGCCCCGATCTTGTTGAGGCCCCGTCGTGCGCCCCAGAACGCAGGCGAAAACGATGTCGGAATTGGTTGGATGGATGACGATGCGCCCGATGCGCCCACTTTCCGGCAGCCCCATGTTTGTCCACGTTTTACCGGCGTCGGTGGATTTGTAGATTCCGTTGCCCATCACGTCGCTGTCGCGGATCGCCCATGCCTCGCCAGTTCCCGCCCAAACCGTGCTCGGATCAGAAGCAGCCACGGCCAGAGCGCCGATCGCGGTGACCGGTTGCTTGTCAAAAATTGGCGTCCAGTGGTTGCCGCCATCAATCGATTTCCAGACTCCTCCCGAGGCAGCGCCCGCGTAATAGGTGCTCGCATCCCCGGGAACGCCAGCGATGGCAGCGACGCGGTTCCCGACCTTGGGGCCAACAAAGCGGAATCGAAACTGTCCTTCGTCGTCTGAGTCCGGTTGTTGCGCGTGCGCGGGAAGCATACTGCCGAGCATTGCAATCGCAGTGAGAAAGAACGTCAGTTTCCTGATGGCCATTCCTGGGACCTCCGCTAAAACAGGCTGTCAAAACAAGCGTGCATCTTACATGTCCGCGGGCGACGGGCCAAGTCGGGCGGCGCGGAAATCGTCCAGCGCCCGTGCAGCCTGCTCTATAATTGAAAGCTCTCATGGTTCGTGACGGATACTTCTATGCTTTGGGCCTGATTGCCGCCGCCATTCTGCTGGGCTGGCTGACCCGCCCTGCATGGGCCATCATCCCATGCTTGCTGGCGCTTTTCTTTCTCTGGTTTTTTCGCGATCCCGAGCGGGCGATCCCGCAGGACGAGGGCGCCGTGGTCTCACCTGGCGACGGTAAGGTCACCGACGTTTCGACGGTGATGGTGGGGAACGAAAAGCTGATTCGCGTCAGCATTTTCCTCAGCGTATTTGATGTGCACGTGAACCGCTCTCCAGTCGCGGGAGTGGTTAGCAATGTGCGCTACCAGCGTGGCAAGTTTCTGAACGCCATGAACACGGTTTCAGCGGAGAAGAACGAGCAGAATATTGTCACGGTAGAAGGCGAGGGTCAGAAGGTTATCTTCAAGCAGATCGCGGGTTTGCTGGCGCGCCGAATCGTTTTCACTCCAAAGGTTGGCGACCGGCTGCAGCGAGGTCAACGGGTGGGTCTGATCAAGTTCGGTTCGCGCGTGGACCTTTTGTTCGATGCCTCAGCCCACATGAACGTGAAAGTGGGAGATCGCGTGAAAGGCGGCGCCAGCGTGCTGGCCTACTTACTCCCGCAAGGCGGGTTGGCCACCACGAGCGCTCAGACCACCGAGAGGGCACGGTGATGGATCAACCCGCGCGCACACCGCGAGGCCGACAGAGCAAGGGGATGTACATCCTGCCATCGCTGTTCACCACCGCTAACATGGCGCTCGGTTATTACGCCATGCTCGAGGTGATGCGAGCCACGCTCACCGATTTCTGGCACCTCGACAATGCGGCCAAAGCGATCGGTTTCGCGGTGCTGTTCGACGGGCTCGACGGGCGCATCGCGCGCATGACAGGAACCAGCAGCGATTTTGGCCGTGAACTAGATTCTCTGGCCGACGTAATCACCTTTGGCGTGGCTCCAGCCATGTTGGCGTGGACATGGGGCTTTTACCTGATGCCCCCGGTTTTGCTGACCGATTGGCACAATAATTGGCACATTAAGCTCACGCAGCTCGGCGCCATCGCTTCCTTCCTTTTCTTGATTGCCGGTGCCAGTCGCCTGGCGCGCTTCAACATAACGAGCAATCCCCAGCCTTCGAATCCCGGCCGGCCCGGCAAGAAATATTTTGTCGGTATGCCCATCCCGGCGGGCGCGGGCGTTGTGGCGGCAGTAGTTCATTTCACCGCGGGGGATCCATTGGTCTCGTGGTACACCTCGCTGATCTGGTTTGTGATGGTCACGACTGTCGGCTACTTGATGGTGAGCACGTGGCGTTTTTACAGCTTTAAAGATATTGATTTCCGTTCGCGCCATCCCTTTCGCCTGATTCTTTTTCTGGCGGCGCTGTTCGCCTCCATCTGGTTTTTTTCTCGGCTCATGCTTTTCGTCATTGCCCTGCTCTATATGGTTTCCGGGGTCTTTTGGAGAGTGCAATGGATGTTCCGCCGACGCGGCGATCGACCGCCTCCTTCCTACAAGGAGGCTTCGCAGACGTCATGAGCGAGATCGCCAAATCACCGTCTGCTTCGCATCCGTTAGCCGCTCGCGGAAAACTTTACCGCGCAGCGGTTGTGGGCGCAGCCTCGCTCAAGGGCAAAGAAGTTGCCGAGATGCTCAATGAACGTAATTTTCCGGCGGCCGATATTCGCTTGCTCGACGATGACGAATCCATGGGCCAGCTCGAAGCCATGGGCGACGAGGTTAGTTTTATTCAGCGCGTGCGTGCGGAACAGTTTGAAAATGTGGACTTCACTTTCTTCGCGTCCGACGAGCAAACGACGCGCAAGAACTGGAAAGATGCCCGCGATGCCGGCAGCGCCATCATTGATCTCTCCGCCTCTCTGGAAAGTGAACATGGAGCCAGCGTGCGCTCACTGTGGATTGAGCGTGAACGTGGCCAGATCCCCGCTCCAGAATTGCAGCCGGGCCCATGCGTAACCGCGCATCCAGTTGCGGTAACGCTGGCACTGGTTCTGTTGCGAGCAAAGAAAGCGGGCGAGATTCGCCGCGCGGTGGCCACGATTTTCGAACCTGCTTCCGAACATGGGCAGCGGGGGATGGATGAGTTGCATCAGCAGACCGTGAACCTGCTTTCGTTCCAGTCGCTGCCGAAAGACATTTTCGACGTGCAGGTGGCCTTCAACATGGTAGCCCGCTATGGCCAGAAGTCGCAGCCCGCGCTCGATTCCGTCGAAGCTCGCATCCAACGCCACTATCAGAAAATTGCGGGCGCAGATGCGCCGCGTCCGTCTCTGCTGTTGTTGCAGGCCCCCGTCTTCCACGGTCACGCGTTTGCTGTCTACCTTGAAATGGATCGTGCTATCGAGATTCAGGGGATCTCGTCGGCGCTAGCCGGCGATCACGTCTCCATTCCAGGCGCGGACGAAGACGTCCCGAGTAATGTCAGCGCCGCGGGACAGCCCGACATTCAGCTCTCGTTAAGAATCGATTCCACGCAGCCCAATGGCATCTGGTTGTGGGTGGCCGCGGACAATCTTCGCATCTCTGCGCTCACTGCGGTCGAATGCGCAGAGAGCATGACCGCGACCCGTCCCACGGGGAAGATTCAATGAACAGGTCGCGTCTGCGGGCGCTTCCATCGTTCGCAGTTTTGCTGTTCGTGCTGTTTACTCTGGGATGCGGTTATCACACCGCCGGTCATGTGGCGCAGCAGCTTCCCGAAAATGTTAAGACTATTGCCGTTCCGGCATTCAAAAACGAAACCCTCACGTACCGCATTGAGCAGATGCTCACCGCCTCCGTGGTTCGCGAATTCACCACGCGCACACACTATCGCATCATCAGCAATAGCGGCGACGACGCGGACGCAACCCTGCGCGGCACCGTGCTCTCCACTGCGGCTTCTCCGCTC
Source organism: Acidobacteriaceae bacterium (assembly GCA_003132445.1). Classification (GTDB taxonomy): domain Bacteria; phylum Acidobacteriota; class Terriglobia; order Terriglobales; family Acidobacteriaceae; genus Sulfotelmatobacter. Next base: position 35,097 of record PKXU01000088.1, read on the forward strand.
ACCTACGATACGGCCACGGGGCAGGCCGCCAGCATCCTCGTGGTGGTGAGCATGAAAGTTACGCTTACGGATCGCGGCGGCAAGGTACTTTATCAGAATCCAGCCTACGTATTTCGGGAGCAATACGAAGTTTCGCAGGATTTGGCCAGTTTTTTTGAGGAAGATTCCCCTGCGTTCCGCAGGCTTTCGCAGGATTTCGCACGGACCCTGGTCTCTAATATTCTGGAGGAATTCTAGATGCTAGAGTTGCAGGAGGTCGCCGGTCGTTGGTCGGTGGTCGTTAGCCAATCGTTTACTATGCATGCGTTCGCTCGTGAGTTGCGAGTGTTTGGCCGACGACCAACGACCAAGGGCCAACGACTCAGTATGGAGAGTTTTTGATGCGAGCATTTGCCCAGGCCGAGCGCTTTGTCAGCGAACTCGAATCGCGCAAGCTTCGTCCCGCTTACGTTTTCGTGGGCGATGAGGCATTCTTTCGCAAACGCTTTCGCGATGCCATTCTCCAGCATCTGGTTCCCGCCGACCTGCGCGACTTCAGTTTCTTCGAATTCGATCTCGCTGAAAACGATTTGGCGGAGGTTCTCGACCGCGCCCGCACTCCATCGCTGATGGCGCCCTTTCAAGTTTTCTTCGTGCGCGGAGTGAAGAATCTTTTTGGCCGCGGCTCTAACGAAGAAAAGTTGGCCGCCATCGAAGACTATTGCAAGAATCCGAATCCCGACGCCATGCTGGTCTTTGTTGCCGACCACATCAGCATTCCCGCCGACGTTCGCCGCATGGAGATGCAGGACAAGGAACGCTACCAGCGCATTCGAGAAACGATGGGCCAATATTGCGGCATCGTCGAATTGGCGCGGGTGGAAGAGGGCGAAGCCGTCCGCTGGATTTCTGATTTCTGCGCCAGCCGCGAAGTGAAGATCGAGGCGGACGCCGCCCGCGAGTTAGTCGACGCGCTGGGCGGGGATATGATGATGATCTCCAATGAACTGGAGAAGCTGATGTTGTATGTTGGCGAAAAAAAGCGCATCACCCTGGGTGATGTTGAAACCATGGTGCTGGCGGCCAAGCAGCGCTCGCTCTATGAGTTGACCGACGCCATTTCTGCGAAAGAACGGGTGCGAGCGCTTGAAATTCTCGATGCGATTCTGATGACAGGCGACGGCGAAGAGGCGGCCATCGGACACATTTACATGCTGGCCAAAACTTTTCGCCAGATGCTGGTAATTCTCGAGCGCAACGTCCGCGACCAGCGCATGCTGTGGGCCGCGCTCTGGCAGGGTTTTCGCGTGCCTCCGTTTGCTGCCGACGACATCATCAAGCAGGCCCGTCGCTACAAATCCCGCCGCGAACTCACGCGCTCCATCCGCCTGGTTGCGAAGGCGGACCTGGCTTTGCGCTCCAATCCTGTGAGCAAGCGCATGGTTCTGGAACGGCTGGTCATGGACCTGACCACCGAGCCCAAACCCGAAACTCCGGGCTGGATGCAGGATCAGTTGCCGGTTTGAGCGTTCTTTAGAACGGAGCCGGAACCATTGCGTCTTCCGGATACCCCGGCATGCCAAATTCGGGCACATCCAAACCTTCCTCTTCCGACTCCGCCGATACCCGCATGCTTTTCACTTTGTTTACAACTGCGAACACCACGAAAGTTGCACCGAACGCCCAAACCGCGTACAAAGTTGCACCCATCAGCTGACACCAGAACTGCCGGGTGTCACCGTGAATCAAGCCGGTCACGCCTTGGCCTGCGCGCCCTAGATAACTGCTTGCTCCCACTCCATTCCATCCGGAGCCGTAAGTGCCGTCGGCAAAAATGCCTACACAAACCGCCCCCAGCCAGCCACAAAAGCCGTGAACGGAAACGGCGCCACAAGGATCATCGATCTTAAGAACACGCTCATTGAACAAAACGCCGCCGCAAACCAGGCAACCGGCGAGCAGCCCAATGATGACTGCGGAAGTGGGAGACACGAACGCGCATGGCGCGGTAATCGCTACCAGGCCGGCCAGCATTCCATTGCAGGCCATCGTGATATCGGGCTTGCCAAACAGAAAATACCAGATCAGCATAGCCGCAGCCGATCCTGCCACCGCTGCCAGATTCGTGTTTACCGCGACCACTGAAATGCGAAGATCGGTCGCTCCCAGCGTTGAACCTGGATTAAATCCCATCCACCCGAAAAGCAGAATGAAAGTGCCCGTCACGACGTAAACCACGTTGTGCGCGGGGAAGGCGCGGATTTTTCCTCCCGGGCCAAACTTGCCCAAACGCGGACCGAGAATGATGGCCAGAGCCATGGCGCAGAAACCACCCACTGCGTGCACCACTGTGGAACCGGCAAAGTCGACATAGCCGTGGCCAAGGTTCATGGTTGACCCAAGTTGCGACATCCAGCCTCCACCCCAGGTCCAACAACCGGAAATCGGATAGAGTATCGCGCCGATGAAAAGTTCGCACAGCAGAAACGCCCAGAAACTGATGCGCTCACAGATAGCGCCGACGATGATGTAGCCGGCAGTCTCCATGAATACAACTTCGAACAAGGTCAAACAATTGCTGCCGGCGTCATAAGCCGGACCAACGAGAAAGAAACCCTTTCCACCCACGAATCCCCATTGGCCGCTACCAATCAAGAAATGATTCAGCGTAGGGACGCCGCCCAGATTCGTGGGAGCGGCGTTGACGGCGACGGCCCCAAACTGGAATGCATATCCGACGGCGTAGTAAGCAAGAAACGCGAAAACGTAAGCCGCGAAGTTCAGCATCATGAGGTGGGCAGCATTTTTCTTTCGCACCAGCCCACATGTAAGCAGGGCAAAACCCGCCTGCATGAAAAGCACCAGGTAGCCCGTGTTTAACGTCCACGCAAAGTTGGTTGCTACGCGAACATGCCCTACGCTGTCGGCAAGTTTCACTGCCAAAGGCTCTTTCGCTGCCTGCGCCTGATACTCGTCGAATGCCTTTTTGTTCTGGATATAGTCGGGAGCATTTTTATCCGTTGGTTCAGGAACGACAAATGGATTTCCAGCGGCGTCGACGGCCGTGGTTTTGTCACCCGTCGCCGTGCCCGCCGGATCGGGCTTCGCGCCATCGTCAGCAAAACCGAGAGCGGAGAATGCGACTAACAATCCAGCCAGCAGAACAAATGCGGTTCCGGCGGCCAGCAGTGACCTGCGCAGAGAGATCCCTGCCCGTTGTGTCATCTTGGAGTGCTCCTGTTTTACGAGTCGTGCTGCAATCTTGGTGCTGAAATCCAGCTCTGATAATCCAGGTTCTAATAATTCAGGTTCTAACAATTCAGGCTCTAAAGCGATCGCGCATATAGACTTGTCTCGCCTGCGCTCACGATCTCCTGGCGCGTCGATCATTTAGTGGCGTATAAACAGTCGCGAGCAAGCCCGAATCAATCGCCGACGATAAATGCGGCTATTGCCCCAGTCCAATACAAATTTCTTATAGCAATCATCAGAAAAGTGTCGTCCGAAAGCGCAGCCCTGCAGCGAAGCGCTCGCTAATAAAACGATATCGCCATTGACTCGCTCATACCTTATTCCCGTCAGCGGCAAGAGTTTCCTTCTCGAGATCATTTAAAATGCCAATGCCTCGTAGAGAAAAAATGACCGCTGGCGACGCCCAACGAGTTCGCGTGATTGACTCCCACACGGGTGGGGAGCCGACACGCGTAGTCTTCGGCGGAGGTCCCGACCTTGGCGGCGGCCCGCTGGCCGAGCGTCTGGATCGCTTTCGCATCCAGCACGATGCTTTCCGCTCGGCAGTGGTAAACGAGCCTCGCGGCTCGGACGTTATGGTCGGCGCCTTGTTGTGTGAGCCCGCCGATCCTGCCAGCGCCGCCGGCGTAATTTTTTTTAACAATGTTGGCTATCTGGGCATGTGCGGACACGGAACCATCGGCCTCGTCGCGACGCTCTCATTCCTGAAGCGAATCGAGCCCGGTGCACACCGCATCGAGACGCCGGTGGGAACCGTGAGCGCCGTCTTGCACTCCAACGGCGAGGTCACGGTGAACAACATTGCCAGCTACCGATTGGCCACAAACGTTGAAGTTGATGTGCCGCACTACGGCAAGGTTTTCGGTGACGTGGCCTGGGGCGGAAACTGGTTTTTTCTGGTGCGTGAACAGACCCTGGAACTTTCGCTCCAGAATATCGAGAGCCTGACGAATTTCACTTGGGCGATCCGCCAAGCGCTTCGCCAACAGAAAATTACCGGAACCGGAAATCAAGAGATCGACCACGTGGAGCTCTATGGCCCGTCTGACCTGCCTTCCGTCAATAGCAAGAACTTCGTGCTCTGTCCTGGAAAGGCCTACGATCGTTCTCCGTGCGGAACTGGAACCAGTGCAAAACTAGCCTGCCTCTATGCGGACGGAAAAATCCGTGAGGGAGAAATTTGGAAACAGGAGAGCATTGTCGGAAGCGTCTTTGAAGCCAGCATTTCCGTGCGCGACGGCAAGGTCTACCCCAGCATTAAGGGTTCTGCGTTTGTGAACTCGGAAGCTGAACTGGTGCTCGATCCAAGGGATCCCTTTTGTATGGGCATTCGGGCCTGAACAAAATAATGAAGGCACGCGATCTTACAGAACACTTCCGGAAACTCTTCCACGAACATCCTCGGATCTTTCGTGCGCCCGGTCGCGTCAACCTGATTGGGGAACATACCGATTACAACGACGGCTTCGTTTTGCCCGCGGCCGTCGCTTTTTCAACATACGTGGCCGTCGCCGCGCGTCCGGATTCGAAATTAGTCATCCATTCGGAGGAGTTTCCCGGCAATTTCGACTTTGATCTCGATCACCTGCCCGCGCAGCGGACCGGCTCATGGTGCGATTATGTGCTGGGCGTAGCCAGCGTACTTCGGCAACGCGGGCATCAGCTTCGTGGCGCGAACTTGCTCGTACACGGCGAAGTGCCGATCGGAGCGGGACTCAGCTCATCCGCAGCTCTTGAAGTTGCGACCGCGCTGGCTCTAATGAGTCTGGACGAAACTCAACTACCGCTAACCGAGGTCGCTCAACTCTGCCGTCAAGCGGAAAATACTTTTGTCGGCGCCCGCGTCGGAATCATGGATCAGTTTGTCGCCTGTATGGGAAAAGCCGGGCACGCTCTTCTTCTCGATTGCCGATCCCTGAAATTTCAGTTGATCCCGATTCCTGCGGGCATTGAGCTGGTGGTCTGCAATACGATGACGAAGCACGATCTGGCTACGGGCGCGTATAACACGCGCCGCGAGGAATGTGAGGAAGGAGTGCGTTATTTTCAGAAGTGGAATCCCGCAATCCGCGCCCTACGCGATGTTCCGGTGGAACTGCTGAATGAACACATCAGCGATCTTCCCCCGACTATTGCGAAACGATGCTCCCATGTGATCCACGAAAATCAGCGCACGCTGGAGACGGCGCGCGCGCTCACCGCGGGCGACTTGGACGAGGTGGAGAAACTGATGCGCGCGTCCCATGACAGCCTGCGAGATCTCTACGAGGTAAGCTGCAGGGAACTCGACGTGATGGTTGAGTCAGCCGAAGGCTTGCCCGGTTTTTGCGGCGGACGCATGACCGGCGGGGGCTTTGGCGGATGCACAGTGAATCTCGTGCGCCAGGAACATGCCGCAAACTTCGCCCGAGAAATCGCGGAGCGCTACCAGCAAAAGACGGGAATTAATCCCCGGACATATTTGTGCACAGCGGAAGACGGTGCCGGCGAACTTCAGCGCGAGCCTGACTGATCTTCCATATTTGGCGACCATCCTTGGAGCTTGACCAGCCAATTCGCCGGCTCCGGCAGAATCGCGAACCTGGGCAGTTTCCCGCGCACCATCGCCACTTCATCGCAGCAATGAAACCGTGGACAAGCATGGCAGTCTTTGTAGATCTTATCCGGAAGATCTTCGCGCTGAGCGACCGAAAATCCCTGGCCCGCAAAGAACTCGGGCTTGCGCGTGAACAGGCAAATGCAAGCCACACGATGGCGCTTCGCCTCGGCCAGCAAAGCTTTCACCAGCCGGCCACCACCACCTTTTCCCTGGGCCCAGGGGGCAACTGTGATGGAACGAATTTCCGCGAGGTGCGTGCCATACAGATGCAACGCTCCACAACCAATGATGCGGCCGCCATCTTCCAGCACCACGAAGTCTCTGACGTTCTCGCAGAGTTCCGGCATCGTGCGCGGCAGCAGAGTGCCGTCGCCGGAGTAGGCTGCGATCAGCTCGTGAATCTGTTCTGCGTCAGGCAAGATTGCTTTACGCGTGCGCATGAGCCTCCTCGCGAAGAGAGTCGATTTTCTGTTTAGTGATTGCGATCGCCTGCCGCACGCGGCTGGGCGCGGTTCCTCCCGCAACGTCGTGAACCGCCAGCACAGAAGCCAATTTCAGCGATTCATAGAAATCCTCATCGAACGCCGGACTGAGCGCTTGCAGTTCCGCGAGCGGCAAGTCCTGCAATTCGCAACCCCGCTCCATGCACATCTGCACCGCTTTGCCGATCCGTTCATGCGCCAGCCGCGAAGGCACACCGCGTTTCACGAGATAAGTGGCCGCTGCCCAGGCATTCATAAATCCCGACTGCGCCGCCTCGCTCATACGATCCTCATTGAATTCGACTGCCTTCATCCATTCGGTTGCCAGAGGCAACATTTGCATCAGCGTGTCCGAAGAATCGAACAACGGCTTCTGCGTTTCCTGCAGATCTTTGTTGTAGGCCAGAGGCAAACCCTTTAGCGCAACCATCAGCGCGGTCGCATTTCCCAAAATTCCTGCGCTTTTGCCCCTTACCAATTCGAGCAGATCGGGATTCCTCTTCTGCGGCATCGCGCTGCTGCCGGTGGAGTACGCCTCCGGCAGAATCACGAAGCTGTATTCCTGCGAAGAAAATAGGATCATCTCTTCCGCCCACCGGCTGAGATGCAGAGCAACGAGTGACAAAGCGTTAACAAATTCAAGCGCAAAATCCCTGTCGCTGGTAGCGTCAATACTGTTTCCGGTTGCGCCATCGAATCCAAGACTGTCAGCCATGAATGCGCGATCCAGCGCGATCGTCGCGCCGGCAACAGCGCCGGAGCCCAAGGGGCAAACGTTCAGCCGCTTCCGGCAATCGGCCAGCCGGTCCGCATCCCGCAAAAACATTTCGACGAAAGCCAGAAGCCAATGTCCCAGCAGCACCGGTTCCGCTCTTTGCAGATGCGTGTATGCGGGCATGGCTGCATCCGCAGCCCGTTCGGCGCGATCGACCAATACGCTGCACAAGTCGGAGAGTTCCTGCCGCAACTGATCGATCGCTGCTCGCACATAGAGCCTGAGGTCGGTGGCAATCTGCTCATTGCGGCTGCGGCCGCTATGCAGCTTGTATCCCGTTTCCCCAATCAGCGCGACGAGCTGCTTCTCCACGAAATGATGCACGTCCTCCGCCTCATCGTCGTCGAGAAATTCAGCTGAGCCGGCCGCCTTCTCGCCAATCTGTTTGAGTCCCTGCAAAATGCTGATCAGTTCGTCGGACGAGAGAATGCCCGCCGTTTTCAGCGCCCGCGCGTGCGCGCTGCTGGCCAGAATTTCACACTTCAGCAAACGTCGATCGAAGCCAAACGATCGCTGCCAGCGTTCGAATTCAGGATCCAGCGCTTGCCGGAATCTTCCCGACCACATCTTCATCGCGCAACCTCCACGCGAGTCCGGGCCCGTGAGCGCGACGGCAATCCGAGAATGCGAATGAACCCAGCCGCATCTTTCTGGTCGTAACTGTCGCCCATGGTGAACGACGAAAGGTCGGTGCGATAGAGAGAATGCTCCGACTCGCGGCTGACCACGGAAACATTTCCTTTGTAGAGCGACAGCGTGATGCTACCCGTCATTTCCTTCTGCGTGCTCTCGACAAAAGCGTCCAGCGCTTCCCGCAGCGGCGTGAACCACAGGCCGAAATAAACCAGTTCCGCATACTTCAGACCAATGTGCTGTTTGAAATGAGCAACCTCGCGCTCTAAGCACAACGCCTCCAATTCGCGATGAGCCGCGATCAGCAGCGTGCCTCCCGGAGTTTCGTAGCATCCTCGCGACTTCATACCGACAAAGCGGTTCTCGACGACATCCACACGGCCAATCGCATTCCGGGCGCCAATTTCGTTCAACAGTTCGACCAGCGACACCGGGTCCATCTTCATCCCGTTCACAGAAATCGGAACGCCTTGCGCGAAGCCGATGCTCACCTGTTCCTGTTTGTCGGGAGCTTCCTGGGGCGAGCGTGTAATTTGCCACGTCGTCGGCAAAGGCGCGTTCCCAGCGTCTTCCAATTCCCCGCCTTCGTGGCTGATGTGCCACAAGTTGCGGTCGCGGCTGTGAATCTTCTCGCGGCTCGCCGCCACCGGAATGCCGTGCTGCTCGGCGTAATCCAGGCAGTCTTCGCGCGACTTCAGTGTCCACTCGCGCCACGGCGCAATAATCTTTAACTCCGGAGCCAGCGCCTGATAAGTCAATTCAAAACGCACCTGGTCGTTGCCCTTTCCGGTGCACCCGTGCGCGACCGCGGTGGCTCCTTCACGCAATGCCACTTCCACCTGATGTTTCGCAATCACCGGCCGCGCCAGCGACGTCCCCAGCAGATACTTGTGCTCGTACACAGCTCCAGCTTTCAGGGCAGGGAAGACGTATCCGGTCAAAAATTCTTCGCGTAAATCTTCGACGATAACCTTGCTGGCGCCAGTGGCATAAGCCTTCTCGACTACGGCATCAATGTCGTCTCCCTGGCCAACGTCGCCCACCATGGCGATTACGTCGTAAGAATAATTTTCTTTCAACCACGGAATGATGATGGATGTATCCAAACCACCGGAATAAGCGAGAACAACTTTCTCAGGCATGAGCGCTCCTTACGGGCAGGCGAACCGCCCCACCCAGCAATAAATAAAGAATAGATTTTTGAACGTGCAGCCGGTTTTCCGCCTGCTCGAAGATGACTGAATTGTCCGAGTCCATCACCTCATCGGTAACTTCCTCGCCGCGATGCGCCGGCAGGCANNACCTGGTAGGGACGGAATATTTCGGCCCGCCTCGCAGCCTCGTGTTCCTGGCCCATGCTGGCCCACGCGTCGGTGTAAACGGCGTCCGCACCATCGACTGCCGCATGCGGATCGGTCAGCAGTTCGATGCGAGCGCCGGTTTCTTTTGCGATCTTGCGTGCATCGGCAACAATCTGCGCATTCGGCGAATATCCCTTCGGCGTGGCAATGCGAATCGACGAACCCAGGCACGCGCAAGTCAGTAAAAGCGAATGCGCCACGTTGTTGCCGTCGCCCACATAGGCCAGCGTAATCTTCTTGAGATCGGCGAAACGCTCCTGCAGCGTATAGTAGTCGGCCAGCGCCTGGCAGGGATGCTCCAGATCGCTGAGCGCGTTGATGACCGGAATCGACGCATAACCGGCCATGCCTTCGATGGTTTCCTGCGCGAACGTGCGCAGCACAATCACATCTACCCAGCGTTCCAGGTTGTGGGCAATGTCGCTCAGAGTCTCGCGCGCATCCAGCCGGCTCTGCGATTGATCGACGAACATGGCCGTGCCGCCCAGGCTCGTCATTCCTGCTTCAAACGTGAGCCGCGTTCGCAGCGACGGCTTCTCAAAAAACATCACCATTTGTTTTCCCGCCAGCGACCGTTGAAATACCGAGGGCCGAGACTTCATCAGTTCGGCCAGATGCAGCACCGCCTGTACACCCTGCGGTCCGAGGTCGCGCGTGGAAACCAGGTCTGGGCACCAGAACACGCCGGGAAAAGTTGCCGGCGCAGCCGCCGCTCTGTTTTGCAATGGACTATTCAATTCTCACTCCTGTCTCGAATCATTCTTGACACTTGGCCCCGCACTCATGCGCAGGTGACTTCGGTCCCACAATTTAATTTCGTGAGATAAAACTGCGGCAACGCTTCAGCTTCTGCCGCAGGCAATATCCGCACGCGTCCCACGCCGTCTTTTAGCGCGCGCCGGCACGCATCCAGCTTGGGCAACATCCCTCCACTCACTACCGAACCCTCGACCATTTCCTGCGCCTGTTTGGTGCTTAACCACGGAATCACGGCTCCTTCTGCGTCCTTCACTCCCGGCACATCGGTCAGGAAGATCAGCGCATTCGCGTGGCACGCCGCCGCGCAAGCCGCGGCCATTTCATCGGCATTCACGTTGTAGTACTCGCCGTCAGCTCCCAGAGCCAGGGATGCGAGCACAGGGATTCCTCCCTGCTGCCAGAGTGCTTCGATCCAGCATGGTTCGGCAAAGCAAATTTCGCCGACAAATCCCAGGTCGTTCCCGGGAATATGTTTCCGCCGCGCCCGAAATGACATGCCATCGCCGCCGCAGAATCCGACCGCTGGCATCCCCGCCGCCTGAATCGCCGCCACTACCTTCTTGTTGACCATCCCGCCCAGTACCATCAACGCGACATCGCGCGTTTCCGCGTCGGTCACTCGCAACCCACTGATGAACTCGCTCTTCTTGCCCAGTTGCTTGAGAACGCGGGTCAGCGCTCCTCCGCCGCCATGCACCACGGCCACGCGATGTCCATCCTGGGCCAGTTCCGCAATCGCTCGAGCACACTTACGTAACGTTGCCGCATCCTCGAGCGCCGCTCCTCCAATTTTGATTACGATTGTCACTGCAGTCCCTCGTCTTCCTGCCATCCATACATCAGATTCATGTTCTGCACCGCCTGTCCTGCCGCACCTTTCAGCAGATTGTCGATGCACGAAATCAACACCAGCCGCCGGCCGTCTTCCGCCAGGCAAAATCCCAGATCGCAGTAGTTGGTCTGCAACGAAAATTGCACCTGCGGAAGCTTCGGTGTGTGAAAAATCCGCACCCAGCGTTTGCCTGAATAAAAATTAGTGAAGCACGATTCCACTTCCAGAGGCGTCATCTCACGATTGAGATGCAAATAGATCGTCGACAAAATGCCCCGCGGAATGGGAAGCAGGTGCGGCGTAAAGATCAACTCATCGGCGCCGAGTTGGAGCTGTTCCACAATCTCTCCCACGTGCCGATGGTTGAAAACCGAATAGGCCGACAGGTTGTCAGCCACCGAAACAAAATGCGTCTTCGCAGTCGGTTCCTTGCCTGCTCCCGATACGCCGGATTTCGAATCGGAGACAATGCCGCGGCTGCGATCGACCACTCCAGCCTTCAGCAGCGGCGCCAGCGCGAGAATTACCGAGGTTGCATAACATCCGGGATTGGCCACCAGCGTGGCATTCGCCAGGCGATCGCCGTTCAATTCGGGCAGCCCGTAAACTGCTCTTTCGGTCAATTCCGCCGCCGTCGCCGCATCCGCGTCTTGAAAGTTATAAATGGCGCGATGTTGCTCCTGCTTCAATCGCCAGGCTCCGCTCAGATCGATGACGCGAAGGCCCTGAGATAACGCCTGCGGCACCAACGAGCGCGATGCCTCATGCGGAGTCGCTAGAAACAACAACTCCACTCCCTGCTGCTTCAACGAGGGCCACGAGAGCGAATGCAGCGGGTAACCGCCATTTCCGGAAAGAGCCGGAAAGACATCCGCCAGATCGGTCGCGCTCCCATTGTCGGCAGAGCGCCGCAGCAGAAACGGTTTTTCCAGACGTGGATGGCGCAGAAGAATCCGCGTCAACTCCAGCCCGGAGTAGCCGGTCGCGCCCAACACTGCGGTTTTGAGTTTCGCGGTCATTTCTAGTTCAGTTTCTTTATGCTTGCTAGTTTCTTGATGCTCGTTTTTATCCGTTAGTTTCTCTCTTTTGCTCTTCTGCTCCGCTAACTCAGCATTTCTTCAATCCGGCTCGCGAGTTTCCGGGCCTCATCCTTGTCTGGACAAACAATCAAAATGGTGTCGTCACCCGCAATCGTACCCACAACTTCGGTCCAATCCGTCTCGTCGAAAGCCGCCGCTACCGGCTGCGCGCTGCCCACAATGGTTTTGATGACGAGCAAATTTTGCGCCGAGCGGATATCGAGCACGAACTCGCGCACCAGGCGCGAAACCGGCGGCAGCGCAATGCCCGCGCCGTCGCCGTGCGGCAGGGAATAACCGTGTGAAGTCTTGCTCAGATTCAAATCGCGAATGTCGCGCGAGAGAGTGGCCTGGCCAACTTTGAATCCCCGCTTGCGCAGAAGCCGCTGAAGGTCCTCCTGGCTGGCGATCGTTCCGTGCTTTAGAACGTCGAGGACCGCCCGTTGTCTCAGTGTTTTATTCATCATGAATAAGTATTCACTCTAATGCATAAATATGTTTCTATCTTACGGTCCTGAGCCGGGATGTCAATAGGAAATGTCCCTATTGGTTGACGTCCGTAAGTCCGAGTTCGGCAACCTTGGGATGACCTTCAGCGAAAAGCGAGCCGGGAGTTCTGCCCCTTGATAGACTACTTCGCGGCCAGCAGCGTTCCTCGCGTCGCGGAGACGAATGAAAACGAAGCCCACTTTGACGGCAGAGTTGATTGCGGAGTTTCTAGGCACGTTTGTGCTCATCCTGCTGGGCAATGGCGTGGTCGCCATGGTCGTTTTGTTTCCCGCGAAAAATTCCGGAGAAACCGTTCACGGAGGTTTCACGAACATCACGCTTGGATGGGGGCTGGCGGTGACGATGGGAATTTATATCGCCGGCAAAATCTCAGGCGCGCATCTGAATCCCGCGGTGACTCTGGCTCTCGCCGTTTTTCGCGGCTTCTCTTGGCGTAAAGTTGTGCCTTACTCCATCGTGCAGACCGCCGGCGCATTCGTTGCGTCGGCAGTGGTCTACTGGAATTACTTGCCCGCTTTCCACCAGGCCGATCCGCAGCTTGAACACACCGCTGGCGTCTTCACCACTTTTCCTGCTTTCCCCGCTGTGCCGCAGGCAGGATTTCTCGATCAGTTCATTGGCACCGGATTGCTTCTCCTTCTTATTTTCGCCATCGTCGACGAGTTCAATGTGCCGCCGGGAGCCAATCTCGCCCCGCTTTTAATCGGCCTGGTCGTGGTGGCTATTGGCATGAGTTTCGGAGGAATGCACGGTTATGCAATCAATCCCGCGCGCGATTTCGGGCCGCGCCTTTTTACAGTGTTTGCAGGATTCCATAACAACGGTCTTAGCGATGGAACTCGCGTGTGGTGGGTTCCGGTGGTTGCGCCACTGCTTGGCGGAGTGGCCGGAGCGGGCCTTTATGATTTCGCAATCCGGCGCTTCTTGCGTTCTTAAGTTTTTTGTAAAGAGATCGCTTGCATCTCGCATGGGAAGTCGGCCAGCGACTTCGCAAGCGGGCTTTCTGCGGCAACTGTGTTTCCTGCTTATGGTTTAAAGGGGAGATTGTGAAATATCTTCTAGCCCTCGATCAGGGCACAACAAGTTCGCGCGCCTTGCTGTTCGATCGGGAAGGAAAAATCTGCTCGCTCGCGCAACGCGAATTTGATCAACTCTTTCCTCAGCCTGGCTGGGTCGAACACAATCCGGCGCAGATTTTTTCTTCCCAGATCGCAGTAGCTCGCGAAGCCCTGACTCAGGCCGATGCCCGGCCTCGCGATGTGGCTGCGATCGGAATCGCCAATCAGCGCGAGACGACCATCGTGTGGGATCGCGACAGTGGGGAACCTGTCTACAACGCGATTGTTTGGCAGGATCGCCGCACCGCAGATTTCTGCGAGCGCCTCAGAAGCGAAGGTCACGGTCCGCTGATCCAGCAGCGCACGGGCCTCCTGATTGATTCCTATTTTTCTGCGAGCAAAGTCTCGTGGATCTTACAAAACGTTCCCGGCGTGCGCGGTCGAGCGGAAGCGGGCAAGCTCGCATTTGGCACGGTGGACAGCTGGCTGCTTTGGAAGCTGACCGGCGGCCGAGTTCATGCGACGGACGCCAGCAACGCCTCGCGCACAATGCTCTTCAACATTCACACCGGCGACTGGGATCGCGAACTTCTCGATCTGTTTCAAGTCCCGCTCTCCATGATGCCCGCCGTCAGAGGTTCCAGCGGAGTCTACGGTGAAGTTACCGGCATAAAAGAATTGGAAACTATTTCTCTGGCGGGCGTCGGTGGAGATCAACAGGCAGCGCTGTTCGGTCAGCGATGCATTCGCCCCGGCCTTACGAAAAACACCTACGGCACCGGATGTTTCATGTTGCAGAATACCGGCACGCGCGCAGTGCCATCTTCGAATCGTCTGCTTACCACCGTCGCGTGGAAAATAAAAGAGACCACCGAATATGCGCTCGAGGGCAGCGTCTTTGTCGGCGGGGCGGTTGTGCAATGGCTGCGGGACGGTCTGGGCTTAGTTCGCAAATCGGAAGACATCGAGGCCCTGGCACAATCGGTCCCCGACAATGGTGGCGTTTATTTTGTTCCCGCCTTTGTGGGATTGGGCGCGCCCCATTGGGACTCTTACGCGCGTGGTTCCATGTTCGGACTTACCCGTGGTACCAACGCTGGGCACTTAGCCCGCGCCGCGTTGGAGAGCATTGCTTACCAGGTTGCCGATTTGCTCGACGCCATGCGCCTCGATTCCGCAGCGTCGGTGCCCGAGCTCCGCGTAGACGGCGGAGCCGCCGCCAATAACAGCCTAATGCAATTTCAATCCGATATTCTTGGTGTTCCTGTCATTCGTCCCGCCGTCACGGAGACGACGGCGCTGGGCGCAGCATACCTGGCGGGCCTTGCCGTGGACTTCTGGAAAGATGGTATCGAGGATTCTGCGGCAGCGAATGAGCGTCGATTTGAGCCGAAAATGCCCGCATCGCAGGCGCGCTCGCTGCGCAACCGTTGGAACGAAGCCGTCTCGCGATCCAAGAATTGGGCGGAGTAAAACGTGTCTGCGAAAATTGGTAGCAGCCTTGACTCCAAGCCATTCCGGCAGGGTCATCCTGAACGGAGCCGTTCTTCAGGCGGAGGGAAGGATCTCCGACGCAGGGGGCATCCATAGCGCGCAGAATTAATGATTAACGATTAACGATAAAGATAAATGAAGACAGGAAAACGAAAAATGTCGGGTCATCATCCAAGTGCGCTCACGTTGGTTCTTGTCGCTACTTCTTTCGCGCTCATTCAATCTGCGGCCGCCACAGTACAGGCCGTTCGCGACGCCGACAGCATTACTCTGTCCAATGAAGCGATCGCGGCGACATGGTCGGTCCGCGGAGCATCATTACAGTGGCAAGGCGCGACCAATAAGCTCACTCGAACCAATTTGCCTCTGACTGGCAATGTGTTTGTGTTGGTGCCTAAAGAAGGTGCGGTTTTATCTTCATCGGATTTCAAAATTGTCGGCGCGCCTCTCATCGAGGACGCATCCGTTTCGCGAGATTCGCCCACAGCAGCTGATCGCTTGTCGGGCCGTCAGGTGCGCGTCGAACTTCAAGATACTTCGACTCAGTTGCGTATTACCTGGAAAGCGGTCCTGCGCGAAGGCGCGAATTATATTCGTCAAGAAGTGACCATCCATACCGGGCAAAAACCGTTTGCACTCGCGCAAATTGTTCTCATTGACGCGGTCGTTCCCGGGTCGATCATTCCCGGTGCGGTCGTGTCGGGCAATGTGAAAGGATCGCCCGTCACTGCTGGCACGTGGTTTCTGGGTTTCGAGCATCCCTTGTCGGAGTGCCGCGTAACCGTAATTCGCGTAACCGTAACCCCTCTAACCAATGATCGCGCCTCCTGCTGGCTCTCTCGCGAACTTCCAGTGCAAGCTGGCCAAAGCGTTACGTACTCGTCGGTCATCGGCGTGAGTCATGCGGCACAATTGCGTCGTGACTTCTTGAAATATATTGAGCTCGAGCGCGCGCACCCTTATCGAACTTTTCTGCACTACAACTCCTGGTATGACTTAGGATACTTTGACCGCTACGACGAGCGTAGCGCGATCGATGTGGTGCAGACGTTCGGCAACGAACTCACGAAACAACGTGGAGTCAAACTCGACAGCTTTCTTTTCGACGATGGCTGGGATGATCCCGCGACGCTATGGAAGTTCAATCCGGGCTTTCCCGATGGCTTGACGAAGGTTGCGCAAACTGCGGCGGAATTCGTCGCTGCGCCCGGCATCTGGCTGTCTCCGTGGGGCGGCTATGACAAGCCAAAGCAACAGCGTTTGGCTTCCGCTCATGCCCAGGGATTCGAAACCAATGAGGGCGGCCTCGCTCTCTCCGGACCGAAATACTATCGCTACTTTCGCGACACCTGTCTTGAGATGATCGAAAAATACGGCGTAAATCAGTTCAAGTTTGACGGCACGGGCAATGCCGATGAGGTCATTAAGGGCAGCGAATTCGACAGTGACTTTGACGCCGCGATTCATCTCATCGGCGAACTGCGCGCGAAAAAACCAGACCTGTATGTCAACCTCACCACTGGAACATATCCTTCGCCCTTCTGGTTGCTCTATGCCGATTCCATTTGGCGCGGTGGTGACGATCATAGCTTTGCCGGAGTCGGCAGCAATCGCCAGCGCTGGATCACCTATCGCGACTCTCAAATTTATCGCTGGGTGGTCGAAGAGGGTCCGCTGTTCCCGATGAATTCGCTCATGCTGCATGGCATAATTTTCGCGCGCTACGCGGAGCGGCTGGGCAGCGATCCCGGCCACGATTTTCCTGATGAAGTTCATTCTTACTTTGGCACCGGAACGCAGCTGCAAGAGATGTACATCACGCCGTCCTTGCTCTCTGCGGACGACTGGGACGTTCTTGCCGAGGCGGCGAAATGGTCACGCGGCAATGCGCAGACGCTCAAAGATTCGCATTGGATTGGAGGCGATCCGGCGCGGCTTGAAGTGTATGGCTGGGCATCGTGGTCGTCGGAGAAGGCGATCGTAACGCTGCGCAATCCAAGCGACAAGCCACAGAATTTCACGGCACGTCTGGCGACGCTCCTGGAATTGCCAGTCGGTTCTGTTCCGGTTTACACCGCGCGCAGCCCTTGGAAAAGCGAGAGTGCTCAAGCACCGCTCACACTTCCCGCACAGCAAGCGCACCCGTTTCACTTGCAACCGTTTCAAGTGCTGACCTTGGAACTGTTACCATCGTCTTAGCTCGGTCATGTAGGGACAGCCGCCCTCGGCTGTCCGCCGGGCGCAATCCGGCTATTGCCGAAGCCGTCGGCATACTTTCGTGAATCATGAAAGCCGCTATCTTAACTTCACCGCAGCCGATCTCGCAACGTCCGCTGCGAATGACTGATGTCGAGAATCCTGAGCTCACATCCGGACATGTTCTTCTCCGCGTGCGGGCATGCGGTGTTTGCCGCACTGACCTTCACATCGTGGAAGGCGAACTCCCGCTGATACAGCCGGGCATGATTCCCGGTCACCAAATTGTCGGTGAGGTTATCGGCGGCGCCACTAAGGAAATTACCCTCGGATCGCGCGTCGGTGTCTCATGGCTCGGCGGGACCGACGGCACCTGCTCTTACTGCAAACGAGGGCTGGAAAATCTTTGCGACTCGCCGACCTTCACCGGATACAGCATTCACGGCGGCTATGCGGAATACACTCTTGCTCGCGCCGACTTCGTCTTCCCGCTCCCCGCGGCACTCGACGATCTGCACGCAGCACCACTTCTTTGCGCCGGCATCATCGGCTTCCGCAGCCTGCGCGTTGCCGGTGTCGAACCGGGCGAGCGCGTCGGTTTGTTCGGCTTTGGAGCGTCCGCTCATCTCGCGATCGCTGTCTTACGCGAGTGGAATTGCGAGGTCTATGTTTCTACGCGCGGGAAATCTCATCGCGAGTTGGCGGCGTCGCTGGGAGCGCACTGGGTGGGAACAGAAACCGAGAAGCCTCCCGCGGAACTCGACCGTGCCATTACCTTCGCGCCCAGCGGAGATGTAGTGATCGCTGCCTTGGCAAGCTTGCGCAAAGGCGGAGTGGTGGCGATCAATGCAATCCATTTGGATCGTATCCCTCAGTTTGACTACGACCGCCTTCTGTGGGGCGAACGCCAACTGCGCAGCGTCGCTAACATGACTCGCGCGGATGCCCGAGATTTTCTTACGTTGGCCGCACAGATCGGCCTGAAGCCGAAAGTAACTGTGTTTCCCCTCGATCAGGCGAATGAAGCGTTGATGGCGGTTAAGAACGACGCGGTGGATGGTGCTGCGGTGATTGTGCCGTAGACGGAGCACTGAAAGTTTTCATTGAGGCATAAGCTGCAAGAGGGCGCTACTTTGCCAGGACGAAGGCGGCGATGAAGAGCACACAGAACGCGACGGCCTGACTGAGTTCGCTCCAGCCAAGTTTCCGCACGACTAACGGGGCTGGCCTCTTGATGAAATAAAACCATCCTCGAAACAGAAGCGGGGAAAACGCGATGGAAGCGATTGCGGGCATCAGGCGGAAAAGACATGCGACCGTAAGTCCGGCTGTCATTACAAATTGTCCGGCTGCGAAGGACCAACCATGCTTGAGCTTGGCGCGAAAGCCCTCGACGCGCGCGGTGTGAATTCTGAGCTGCACATAGTGGATCTGGTCGCCGGCAAAGATCAGGTTCGCGATCCAGAGTACCCACGCGGTCGCACCAAACTTTCCTGTCACCACGTAATAAGCAGCCGGAGCGGACGCCGTCAGGCCGATAATCCCGACAATTTCGGAGAGCATTCGAGCCGGTCGTCCCAATTGTTTTAGCAGCGCCTGGCCCAGGAATGCCGCTCCAGCAGCGGCGCCGATCGGCCACAGCAGCGGATTCTGACCTGACCACAGCAATGCGGCCAGGGAAAGTGACGCTAGCGCGCCCAGCCCGAGGATAGTTATCGCGACAGCAACACGTTCGTCCCTGGTCTGTGCTTTCATCACAGAAGTATCCAGCAAACTCTCCAGCGGTGTTCTCAACCAGAACAAGGACAGGGCAGCGATCAGTAACAATACGACGGGCGGAATGTGGTTGCTTTCACGGAGCGCGACGCCCGCGCCTGTGACCATGGGCACGAGCAACAATCCCCACGCGCCATGTTCCCGCGGGAGAAGCAGCGCGAGACGACGATACCGGCGCGCTTTCTCCTGCGCAGCTTCGTTTCCGCTGGGGCATGTCAGGCCGATGCTGTATCCCTTCGCTACCATTACCGCCAGCCCGCGATGTGGATATGCTGCATCCCTTTTACCGCGCGCATATATTGCGCGCGCTCGAAGGCGCTGGGATCGGCGCTGTGGAGTTGGCTCATGCTGCCTTGCATTTGCGTTACCGATTCATACTCGTGCTCTTCCATCCAGTCGCGCAATTCGCGCTCTACGTGACGCAGATGATTGATGCCGTTGCGCATGAGCGCCGAGCAGAGCATGGTCACATTGGCGCCCACCATAAGCAATTTGACTGCATCTTCGGCGTTGTGCACCCCGCCAGTGGCAGCCAGATCGGCCTTTACCCGGCCGTGCAGAATTCCGATCCAGGTCAGCGGCAGGCGCAGCGCTTGCGGCGTGCTCAACAGAACACTGGGACGAATCTCCAGTTCTTCAAGGTCAATATCGGGCTGGTAAAAGCGGTTGAAGAGTACAAGAGCGTCCGCCCCGGCTTCATCCAGACGATGCGCCATGTTCGACAGGTTGCTGAAGAACGGGCTCAACTTGATGGCGACAGGAATAGAAACGGCTGCTTTCACCGCCCGTAGAATGTTCAGGTAGGTGTTCTCAATGTCGGCTGCAGTCAGCTTGGGATCGGTGGGAATGTAGTACACGTTGCATTCGAGGGCATCCGCGCCTGCGCGTTCAATTTCGGCGGCAAACTTTGTCCATCCACCGAGTGTCGATCCGTTCAGGCTGGCAATGATCGGAATCCCGACCGAAGCCTTCGCCTTGCGAATGTGCTCGAGATAACCCTCCGGACCAGTGTGAAATTCGCTGGCTTGTGGAAAGTAAGTGAGCGACTCGGCGTAACTTTCTGTGCCCGCAGCGAGATGATAGTTGAGATCGGCTTCTTCCTGGTGCAGTTGCTCCTCAAAGAGCGAGTAAAGCACCACGGCTGACGCCCCCGCTTCTTCCATGCGGCAAATTCCATCCACCTCGCGAGAAAGTGGAGAGGCCGATGCCACCAGCGGCGAGCGCAGTTTCATGCCCAGATATTTTGTGCTTAGGTCAATCATAATTTCCTCCTCGCGCGGTTAGTGCGCAGCCACTGTGGGCGCGGGTTTGACTGCGACGGGCGCGGTTTTTTCCGCGGCATCTTTGGCCGCGGCTGGCGCCTCAGTTTTGCGATTCGCCAGGTATTCGTACATGCGATAGCGATTTTCCACGTCCTGCTGCGCTAGCTTCCACAGGCGCTTGGCATCTTCCGGTTTGCTCTTGGTGAGCATTTTGAAGCGCGTCTGCTGCTGCATATATTCCTGCACCTTGCGGGTGGGAGCCCGCGAGTCGAGCACCAGCGGATTTTCGCCCGCTGCGACGCGTTCGGGATTGTAGCGATAGAGCAGCCACTGGCCGGACTCAACCGCAACCTTCTGGTCGGTCATGGCCGTCGTCATGTCAATGCCGTGGGCGATGCAATGTGAGTAGGCAATGATGATGCTCGGTCCGTCATAAGCTTCTGCTTCCAGAAACGCTTTGAGGGTATGCTCATCTTTCGCGCCCATCGCCACGCTGGCGACATAGACGTTGCCATAGGTCATGGCCATCAGTCCGAGATCTTTCTTTGGACCCGGCTTTCCGCCCGCGGCAAACTTCGCTACTGCGCCGCGTGGCGTAGACTTCGAGGCCTGACCGCCAGTGTTGGAATAAACTTCGGTGTCGAGCACCAACACGTTCACATTGCGGCCGCTGGCCAGGACGTGATCGAGGCCGCCGTAGCCGATGTCATAGGCCCAGCCGTCACCGCCAACGATCCACACGCTCTTTTTCACCAGCATGTCGACCACAGAGAGAAGTTGTTTCGCATCAGGCGAGTTCAGCGTTGCGAGTTTTTCTTTGAGAAGGTCAACGCGCTGGCGCTGCTCGTAGATGTCGGATTCGTCTTTTTGTTTTGCGTTGAGAATGGCTGTGACCAATTCCTCGCCTACGCTTCCCGCTACCCGGCGCAGCAACTCGTGCGCGAACTCGGTCTGCTTGTCGATGGAGACGCGGAAACCGAGGCCGAATTCCGCATTGTCTTCAAAAAGGGAATTGGACCAGGCCGGTCCGCGGCCGTCAGCGTTCTTGGACCACGGAGTCGTTGGCAGGTTTCCACCGTAAATCGACGAGCAGCCGGTGGCGTTGGCCACAATGGCGCGGTCGCCGAATAGTTGTGAAACCAGCTTCAAGTAAGGAGTTTCGCCGCATCCGGCACACGCGCCGGAAAACTCGAAGAGCGGCTCCTGTACTTGCTGCTGACGGATCGTGCCTGTTTTGATCTTTCTGCGATCCATTTCTGGAATCTTCAGGAAGAAGTCCCAGTTTTCGCTCTCCGGAGCGCGCAACGGAGGCTGCGCGACCATGTTGATCGCCTTCAGCCGCACTTCACTCTTGTTTTTTACAGGACAAACATCGACGCAGATGCCGCAGCCAGTGCAGTCTTCGGGCGCGACCTGAATCGTGTACTTCATGCCAGCCCATTCTTTGTCGCGAGCATCACAGGCCTTGAAAGTTGTCGGGGCGTGCTCCAATTCTTTACTGTCGTAGACCTTGATCCGGATCACCGCATGCGGGCAAACCATGGCGCACTTGCCGCACTGGATGCAGATCTTCGAATCCCAGGCGGGAATTTCCGGAGCCAGGTTGCGCTTCTCCCATTTCGCGGTGCCGGTGGGGAAAGTACCGTCACAGGAGAAGGCGCTGACGGGAAGTTCGTCGCCGCGGCCGGCATAAATTGTGCCGAGAACGTCGTGCTCGAACTTCGGCGCGCCAGGAAACGCGGCTGGAATTTCGCTCTTGCTGCTAACACTGTCTGGAATCTTCACTTCAAAAAGATGAGCCAGCGTGGCGTCGACGGCCTGCATGTTTTTCTGCACCACGTCTTCGCCCTTGCGGCCATAGGTGTGACGAATGGATTCGCGAATTGCTTCGATGGCTTCGTCGCGCGGCAGAACTTTCGAGATCGCGAAGAAGCATACCTGCATGATGGTGTTGGTGCGCGAACCCATGCCGGCGTCCTGTGCGACTTTGTAGGCGTCGATGGCGTAGAGCTTTGCCTTCTTGGCGATCAGTTGCGATTGCACCTCGCGGGCCAGGTGCTCCCAGACTTTTTCTTTATCGAAGGGGCTGTTGACCAGGAAGACGCCTCCCGGAACCAACGCGCTCAGCATGTCGTAGCGCTCGAGAAAAATCCATTGGTGGCAGGCGATGAAGTTTGCTTTGGAAACGAGATAGCTGGAATGAATCGGTTGCGGCCCGAAGCGCAGGTGCGACACCGTCATCGCGCCGGACTTTTTAGAGTCGTAAACAAAATATCCCTGACCGTAGTTGTCGGTGTTTTCGCCGATGATCTTGATGGAATTTTTGTTGGCGCCGACCGTGCCATCCGCGCCCAGACCGTAGAACAGTGCGCGGACTACGCTGTCAGGTTCAGTGGAGAACGCGGCATCGTAGTCCAGGCTGGTGTGGCCGATGTCGTCGTGAATGCCAATGGTGAAATGATCTTTCGGCTTGCTCTGCTTCAAATTGTCATAGACGGCTTTGACCATCGCAGGCGTGAATTCCTTGGAGGACAGGCCGTACCGGCCGCCGACAATCACGTAGGGCGCCGCGCTTTCATCCGCGCCCGAGACTTGACCTTTCCCCCGGACGAATGCGTCCGGGACTACATAACCCTTGCTGAGTCCTTCGTGCAGAGCGTTCACTACGTCGAGGTAGAGAGGCTCGCCGATGGCTCCGGATTCTTTGGTGCGATCAAGAACGGAGATCTTGCGAACGGTGGTGGGGAGGGCTTCCAGAAAAGCCTTGACGCAAAACGGGCGATACAAACGGACTTTCAGCAGTCCGACTTTTTCTCCGCGAGCATTCAGGTATTCAACGGTTTCGTGCGCGGCTTCGGCTCCGGAGCCCATCATGACAATCACCCGGTCGGCGTCAGGGGCTCCGACGTAATCAAACAGATGATAGGAGCGGCCCACGATTTCGGCGAACTGGTTCATGGTCGCCTGGACCTTACCCGGGCAAGCATCGTAGTAGGCATTGGCGCTTTCGCGAATCTGGAAGAACACGTCGGGATTCTGCGCCGTACCGCGCAGCACCGGATGATCGGGCGAGAGAGCCCGTTGGCGGTGCTCGATGATGCGGTTCATGTTGAGCATGGCGCGCATATCGTCTTCATTCAACATTTCGATTTTGTTGACTTCGTGAGAAGTGCGGAAGCCGTCGAAGAAATGCATGAAAGGGATGCGAGTCTCGAGCGACGCGGCATGGGCGATCAGTGCCAGGTCCATCGCTTCCTGCACAGAGTTCGAACAGAGCATGGCCCAGCCGGTCGCGCGGCAGAACATCACGTCAGAGTGGTCACCAAAAATCGATAGCGCATGCGTGGCTAGCGTGCGGGCGGTGACATGAAACGTGCAGGGAGTCAGTTCGCCGGCAATCTTGTTCATATTCGGGATCATCAGCAGCAATCCCTGGGACGCAGTAAACGTAGTGGAAAGCGATCCCGTCTGCAGGGCGCCGTGAACCGCCCCGGCAGCGCCACCTTCACTCTGCATCTCGATGACATGGGGCACGCTGCCCCACGCGTTAGGAACGTTCTCAGAGGCCCATTGGTCCGCCCACTCGCCCATGGGCGAGGAAGGAGTGATTGGGTAAATGGCAATCACTTCGCTCGCACGGTAGGCCACATTGGCTACGGCTTCGTTGGCATCCATGGTCTTGAATTTGCGTTTCATTCACGTCTCCCATTCCCACTATTGTGTTCCGGCCACCGGGTGACCGGTACAACTTCAGGATGCAGGAATAGGGCTGAGTATGTCGGGACGCAGGTTCACACCGAGGTGTGATTAGGATCACATTTTCCCGGACAGGGAAGGGAATTAGGAAGAGTTAACGTGTGAGCACGCTGAACTCTGCTGGCTCGTTCAGGCAAGGCAACCAACGCGCAACATCAAGGTCCTTTATTAATCAGTCGGTTACGGTCCCGTGCCGCCGGTGTGGCAGTCCGAGCAAGTCACTTGGGTCAGATCTCCGATATCAATAGGATGCTTGAAAGTTTGCGATGCCATCGCGGCGATGCTGGTCGCGCCCTCGGTTTCCGACATGAGCGTGTGGCACTGATTGCAATCTTTGCTGATGATCTTGCCGTCGGCGCTAACGTGCTGGCCATCGTGGCAGCGGAAGCAGCCGTTGAAGTAGTAGTGGCCAAGATTGTTGGGATGAGTCTCCCAGTTCAATTTCATTTCAGGAAATGTGGTGCGGCGGAAGATCTCCTGTATCTCGGTCACGGCGTTGCGAATTTCCAGCTGTTTGTTCCTGGCCGCGTCGGGGTACTTGCTCTCGTAAAAACTTTGTACGCCGCTGGCAATGCCGTGCATCGCTTCGTCCGTGGTCGCATAGGTGCCAGTGAGAACCGTTACCGCTTCTTGCTTGATGAAGGGGAGGGTGATGTCCAGACGGTGCGCCAGCAAAGATTGATCGACGGACTGATCGGGTGGAACATAAATGTGGGTTGGGCGATTGTGGCAGTCCACGCAGTCCATGTGATGGCGGGAAGATTTTGCAATCTGGTCCTTGCTGAGAGTGGAGTCTTTAGCGTAGTACTCCGTGACCCGGCCCTGCAGATCTTCCACGTGAATGTAGGGAATGATCTGGCGCTTCTCATCGGCCGCCACATAGTCAATTTTGTTGCCGATGTTCATGTGCCAGTGAATGCCTTCAGGTGCGCCGGTGGCCGGGTCTCCGCCGCCGGTCTTGATGATCAGGCGGATCTGACGCATGGTGTTTTGTTCGTCGTTGGCGTAGTGCGTGAAGACTTTGAGCTGGCCGCCATAGAACTTCTTAGGCCAATGGCACTGTTCACAGGTGTCTTGCGCGGGGCGCAGATTATGCACCGGGGTCGGGATGGGTCTGGGAAAGGTATTAAAAGTTGCGGCATAGACCTGGCGTGCTCCCGACAACTTTGATTTCACGTACCAGGTGGCGCCCGAACCAACGTGGCAGTCGACGCAAGCCACACGCGCGTGCGGAGAAAGCTTGTAGGCGGTGTACTCGGGATTCATCACCGTGTGGCATAACTGCCCGCAGAACTGCACCGAATCGGTATATTCATACGCCTTGTAGCTGCCCGCCGCGCTGACGGCGACAAACACGGTCAGAAAAGTCATGAACGAGATCACGGCACTGCGCTGGACGCGGTCATTGAGATCGATGCGAGGATAGAACTCGGTCGGCGCGATTTTCTTCCGCCGCTCGAGCACCACGCCCCCCAACATCAGCAGCAAGGCGAGAGCAAAAAATGCCGGCGCCACCATGTAAGCGAGGATCCCGATGTAGGGATTTGGCCGATCCGCGATGAGATCAAGCAGTACGAAGAGGAAAATATTGGCCAGACTGACGATGGCCAGCGCCACTCCGGCGAGGCTAATGGGATTGCGCAGCAACAGGCGCAAGCGGCGGCGGGGCTCTGGTGCAGGCGGCGGAGTTGGCTCAGTGCTCATGTTTTGTTTGGGAAACGACAGGTTCGTCTCCTTCTTCCTCTTCAACTTCTTTTTCTCCAGACGTGGCACCATCGCCGGAATCATCAAATGCGTTGGCGATCACGGCGCTGTCGAGTCCATGCTCGTCCTGATAGTGGTGTAGTGTCATTTTTCCATCCCACCACGCCCAATTCATCGGATAAACATCCGGGTCGAGGAACACCTGGTAGAAGTGCCATACGACGATTGCCAGCGTCGCCAGCACCGCTTCGTAGAAGTGAACGGCCGTCGCAACATCCAGCCACCAGCGGGGCAGGTGATTGCCGACGAGAACCTTGGCCCACAGCATGATTCCGGTCACAGCCATCACGATCATGCCCCAGACCAGAGCCCAGTATTCAGCTTTTTCCGCGTAATTAAAGCGGTCAAAGACGGGCTTGCGTGACGTGAAGCCCAGATAATAGCAAAGATTCTGCCATGCGCCCCGGACATCGTCGAGGGTGGGAAATAAATCACGGACCAATTTTCGTCCCTCGCCACTGAAAGTGATATCGAAAATGTGATAGACACTCACTCCAATGAGGGCGATGGCCGCGATGCGATGCACCAGTTGTCGGCGGTGCTCTCCGAGAGAGAGAGCGGCGGCAAACCACGAGTCAGGAAATTTCAACGCGAAGCCGGTGAGCACCAACACAATAAAACTGAGCAGCAGAATGGCGTGCTGGAGGCGGAAGCGCAGCGGCATACGCATCACGAAATTGTGCTGCAGTTTGCGGCGCGCAACGACTTTAGAGCGCCAGATGATGAAATTGTGCAGCAGCATGCCGCCAATCACCGCGAAGATCATGCCCAGATAGAAGCGACGAATCCAGCGTACCGCTTTACTGCCGACGTCGGCGGAAAGGGGCGCGTCCACGTGAACTTTCGCAGCCGTAAATTTTTCCGTAACTCCCGGGTGGCACTGGCCGCAGGTGCGCGCCAGATTGGCATGGTTGATGGTCGAACGCGGATCGCTGGAGGGAAGAATATTGTGCACTCCGTGGCAGCTTGCGCAATTCGCGACCACCTGTGATCCTCCGCGCGCGGCCAGGCCGTGATAGCTGGCCAGGTACGTGGTCTCGCGACGGCCTTCCACGCCGAACTCTTGCGTGAGTCGCATGCCTTCATGGCAGCGCGCGCAGGTGGCTGCGGCGAGATTCTGCGCGGCGACCGCGGAAGTGGGGTCGAGATGCGATTTGATGGAGTGGATACCGTGGCAATCGGTGCACACCGGCGCCTGCCAGTTACCCTTCGCAATGGCTTGTCCGTGGATGCTCTGGTTGAATTCCTTTGCGATTGCCCCGTGGCACTGGCCGCACGTCGAGGGCACATTAAATTTGAAGATGGGCGACTTCGCATCCTTGGCGTCAAGAATTTCGTGCGTGCCGTGGCAGTCGGTGCACACCGCGGCTTTTTCCGAGCCCGCCGCAGTGGCGTGTCCATGGATGCTCTGCGTGTACGAAGCCACCATCTGTTCGCTTTGTCCGCCGTCGTGCATCACAAATCTCTGGCTGTGACATGCGCCGCAAGTGGCAGGAATGTTGGTGTGATGTACGCGGGATTTGGGATCGCTGGCGGGCAACAGTTCATGCGGGCCGCCGTGGCAGTCGATGCAAGTGGCCGCCCGACTGTTTCCTCCCGCGACCGCCTTTCCGTGGAAGCTGCGATCGTACGCTGCCTGCTCGTCGGCATGGCAGGTCGCACAGTTGATCTTTAGAGGAAGGGTTTCATGTGCAGCAGTTTTTACGTCGGTGTGGCAGTCCACACAGGTGAACATGCTGCCGTGAATGGAATCTTTGAAATGTTGAGGATCGACATGCAAGCTGACCGGCTTGCCATTGACGTCATGGGTCAGCGAAGAGTCGCCGTGGCAAGCCAGGCATTCATCCGCGGTAGGTTTTGGAGGCTCCTTGCTCGCTGGCTGCTTGCCCGAGGCCTGCGCGATTCCGGCAGCAGAAAATAGGGTGAGGGCTACTCCAAGCGCAAAAATACTTCGTATTGTTCGCGTGGACATGCTCCCACCCACCGTTTCTTACGAATAACGATCTCCGAGCAGCGGCATCGCGGCCGCGTTCGACTACTTATTACTGGCCCATTATTACTTCAAGGTGCGAATGTAGGCGACCAGCCCCGCGATATCCGAGTCCTTCAGCTTGCCGCTGTAGGCTGGCATTTTGCCTTTGCCGTTGGTAATAATGGCGGTCAACTGAGCGTCGCTTTGCTTCTGCACGTCGGCAGAGGTGAAATCGTGCGCGCCCATTTTCACGCCCATGGTTGAACCCTTGCCGTCTGGACCGTGGCACATGGCGCACTTTGCTTTATAGGTTGCAGCCGCGTCCTGCGCCATTGCCGTCGACGAGCAGATTGCAATGACTCCGCTGGCCAAAAGGCTCACCAGGACGACACGAACCGAGAGATGTTTCATTGTTTTGCTTCCTCCTGAGGAAGTTTGATTCCGCACGATATCACGGAGCAAGGGCGGCACGGTATCGGGATTGCCCTTTTCGGAATGCACTTTCCGCAATTGGGTCTTCCGTTTCGCATCCTGAGAACTCGCTTGCAGGCCTAGGATCACATGCCTGCAAAAGTGAACCTATGGCAGAAGTCACGCCGCCGCGTGATGAGCCTCACAGTGACTTTTCCAGATCGACTGTGACCTTCATCACGGCACATCCGGTTCGGCGTGCAGTTTTGAAGGCTCGCAATCGAACGTTCTAATCTGTTGTTTCCCGAAGGTTCTTTATATCTGCTCGCCAAAACAGGAGTCTGTTAGGGTAGGTGCAATGCGCCCCCAGCCTCTCATCTGTGTCACGGATGTCGAAGCCAGCAGCCGGTGGTACCAGCGCCTGCTAGGCTGCCGTGGGGCTCACGGCGGCAGGCAATATGAGCAACTGGTGAAGGATGGCTGGCTCATCCTGCAATTGCACAGCTTTGAAGTTGAACATCATCACAGCCCGATCGGCAATCGCGCCGACGGACCCTACGGCAATGGTGTGCTGCTCTGGTTCGAGGTGGTTGACTTCGACGCGGTAATGCAGCGCGCTGCCGAAATGGGCGTCGAGATCGTGCTGCCCCGCCATCGCAACCCTCCCGATGGCGAAGGCGGACCCAACCATTGGGAGTGTTGGATGCGCGACCCGGATGGCTACACTGTTGTGGTAGCCAGCCCTTATGGAACCGCCGACGGTGCCTGGCGCCCGGGCCCTGATCTATTCACCTAGTCCCCCTGGCCGAACTCCAAGGTGTGTTTACAGCTTATGCTTGTTTCGGCTCACACAGGCTTGTGATTGTGATCACACGATCTATTCCCAGAAATTTCTAATATTGGGCAGTTCGCAAGACACGGGCGTAAACGTTGCCGACTCAGTGTGAGCTTAATCACTAATCCTCGTGACCCCATGCACGGCCCTCCGCAGCAGTCTCTGGCATTCTCGTTTCTTATTGAGGTGCCTTATGGCTCAAGACAATCGTGATGTTCTGGATGTACTCCGGTTCGAACTGAGCTTTCTGCAGGATGGAGGATACGGGCGATCTCCGCACGCGACGTGGCGAGCGCCGTCTATTTTTGAGGATTCTCCAACTTGCCCGAATTTCTGCGATCCCGCTCGGCCGCACCCTTGCGAGAATTGCCTGTTAGAGCAATTTGTTCCCCAGGATCGCCGCGACGAGGCCGTGCCCTGCCGCTTCATTGAATTGACGGCAGACGGTCAATCGTTGCAGGACTTCTATCGCACAGCGACGCAGGCTGATATGGAAGCGGCGCTGGCGGGCTGGCTGCGGAAACAAATTCAGAAGATTGAAGAAGAGCGTGGTCTCGTGCCAAAGCAGGGCGCAGCGTAGGGGAAAGCGCACTGGCGACGACGGTGTTCGGCGGATTCGAGTGACGCAACCGCTGAGAGTGAAGGATCTCTCGCGGCCAACCTAAGGTCAGGAGAGCTAAGATTATGAGCGAAGAACATGCATATCGAGTAGCAGCGTGGTGGACTTCCGGCCGCACCGGTTTAGCTAAATCGGATTCCGCGCCCAACGCCATCCACTTCACGGCTCCAGCTGAATTCGGCGGCATGGAAGGCCGTTGGACGCCGGAAGAACTTTTGCTCGCTTCCGTCGCAAGTTGCTATACCACGACCCTGCGAGCGATAGCGGGCACTGCGCACTTCGACTTCACCGATTTGCAGGTCGAGGCCAGTGGCACAGTGCGTAAGGTCGACCTTGGCTACAGCTTTGCCGAAATCATCGTTCGTCCAAATCTCAAGATCGCCTCCGCGACCGAACGAGACCGGGCGCTGGACTTGCTGAGACGCGCAGAAAAGCTGTGCCTGGTTTTGCGCGCGTTAGGAACGAACGTGAAGTTTGAACCGCAACTAGAAATCGTAACCACCGAAGCTACGGTGTAAATGAAGCGATAGCCTGGTCGAGCTCAGAGTTGCAGCGACGCTGAAACTGACCCGGGATCGTTCATCCAGCGCAGCCGAAACCCTACTTTTTTGAAGATAGCCTGAGTGGCTAAGTTGTCGCGCAAGATTTCGCCGGAAAGTTTCTGGAACTTTTCTTCGCGCGCCACCCGAACCACGGTGGCAAGTAGTTCTGTTCCCAATCCCAGTCCCTGCCAGCGATCGGAGACCAGCACGGCAGCTTCGGCTTCCACGCGGCTGATCGCGCTAAATCTGCCCACGCCTAGTATTTCGCGTTGAGACGTTTCTGGATTGCTGCGATCGGCAACCATCGCGAATCCACGGTCATAGCTGCCAAAACAAATGCGCACCAGCCGTTCATGTTCCACCCGCGTGCTCAGACTCAAGGAACAAAAATAGCGCAGGTACACGCTGCGCTCGGAAAGTGTGGAGTGAAACTGCACCATGAGCGGCTCGTCTTCCGGACGAATCGGCCGAATGGTCACAGCGGTGCCATCTTTCAGCCGATGCTCCGAGACATACTGCATGGGATAGGGTCGAATGGTGGCGCGCGGCAGTTGCGCCGCCGTCATGGTGGAATCGTGCACTACGACGCGCGCATCCAGCGCCAACAGATTCTCTGCGGTCGCCAGCAGCGGATTGATATCGATTTCCTTAATCCAGGGCTGCTCCATCACCAACTGGCTGAAGCGCACCAGCAGCCCTTCAAGAGCGATAATATTCACGGGTTTGCGACCGCGCACGCCCAGCAGAGCCGAATAGATTCTCGTCTGTTCCATTAACCGCTGAGCCAGAGTTGTGTTTAGCGGAGGCAGGGCGAGCGCGTGATCCCGGTAAATCTCGACCATCACGCCGCCGGAGCCGAATAGAATGACCGGCCCGAATTGCGGATCGAGGGTGCTGCCCAGAATCAACTCGTATCCGTCGCGACTGATCATCGGCTGCACAGTGACTCCGGCAAAATGTTCGGCGCCGGCTTTTTCTGTGACCGAAGATTGAATCGCCCGATAGGCGTGGCGAACCTGGTCTGGTTTCTGCAAGTTCAGGCGCACTCCGTCGACGTCAGTTTTGTGCGCGATGGTATGAGAAAGAAGTTTCAGCACTACCGGATACCCGATTTCCGCGGCGCAAACAACCGCTTGTTCTTCGTCTTGTGCCGTGCGCGTTTCCACAACCGGAATTCCGTAGTCGGCGAGGAGTTGTTTGGCCTCAAATTCGTTGAGCATGGTCCTGCCGCTCTGTCGCGCGCGTTGCACCGTTTCCGTCACTTTTGTGCGCGCTTCGGAGGAGACTGCCGAACCTTCCAGCAGCGCCGGTGTTTCGTACAGTCCGCGCAAGTTGTAGGTGTAGCGCCACATGTAGGTGAAGGCCCGCGCAGCCGTGTCAGGATAAGAGAACGTAGGAATTCCGGCGGCATTGAGAATCGCAGTCCCTTCGGCCACACCGGCGCCGCCCATCCAGCTGGCCAGCAGTGGTTTGGCGGAGGAGTGCGAGAGTGCACGCATTTTTTCCGCCACCTGCGTCGGATGTGCCAGCCCCTGGGGCGCTACGATGGCCAGCAATCCGTCGCTCGCTGGATCTTTCGACGCAACCTCGACTGCTTTCACGAAGTGCTCAGCATCCGCGTCCGCCAACACATCCACGGGATTGCTGTGGCTCCAGTGTGCCGAAAGAAAACTATCCAGCTCCTTCAGAGATGCGGAAGAAAGAACGGTGAGCTCTCCTCCGGTCGCCATGAGCGAGTCCGTCGCCAGCACTCCGGGACCGCCTGCATTGGTCACGATGGTGAGGTGAGGACCGCGCGGCCGAGGCTGCTTGCTCAACACCTCCGCCATGTAAAAAAGGTCCGCAATATTCTGCACCCGCAGCACACCGCAGCGCCGAAATGCCGCGTCCAGCACTTCATCGCTTCCCGTCAACGCTCCCGTATGCGAGGCAGCCGCCCGCGACGCTGATTCCGAACGTCCTGCTTTGATAACGATAATGGGCTTGCTCAGCGCGGTTTCCCGCGCCGCCGAAAGGAACGCTCGCGCGTCACCCACCGATTCCATGTAAAGCAGGATGCTCTTGGTGTGGGGATCGTCTCCGAAGTGATAAATGAGATCTCCCCACCCGACGTCGAGCATGGAGCCAGTCGAAACCACGGCGCTAAATCCAACCTGTTCGCTCAGGCTCCAATCCAGAATCGAAGTCAGCAGCGCGCCGCTCTGACTCAAAAATGCGACACTGCCTTTTTGCGGCATTGACTTCGCAAAGGTGGCGTTCAACCCAATAGTCGGATTCATAAAGCCCATGCAGTTGGGACCGACCAGGCGCAGGCCTCCGCGCTGCAGGTGTTTCTGAATTTCTTCTTCCAGGCGCGCGCCTTCGCTGCCCTGTTCGCGAAATCCGGCAGAGATCACGACCGCCGACTTCACTCCTGCGTCAACGCACTCGCCGATAATGCCGGGCACGGTTTGCGCCGGCGTCACGATCAGTGCAAGATCGACTCCTCCAGTGATTTCGCCGATACTTTTGTGGGTTTTGATTCCCAGTACTTCCCCGTGCGTGGGACTCACAGCATAAACCTGGATGGGGAACTTGCTTTCCAGCAAATTCGAGACGACGCTTCGCCCGACCGTGCCGGCGCGATCGGTCGCTCCGATCACAGCCACCGAACGCGGGCAAAAGAGCGAATCGAGACCTCCGCGAGCCGGAGTGGCGGCGGTGTAAAGCTTGCCAGCGGGCGATAGTGCGGTGGCGCTCGTTACGTCACTCAAAGAGTTCCTCTCGCTAACCTGGATGGGGACATTTTTTCACAACTTGAACGAACCAACTTAAACGAATCAAGGCGAAATAGGGTTGGCGGACAATATGCGCCGTAAGCCCCAGGTCTCGTTTCGCGAGACCTGGGCGGAATCTGCCATGCTTTCACCATTTTCGGCGGGCCCGTGAGACACACTATGCGGAGAATCACGCGGGCTTGTGACAGCGATCACAGTCAGAAATGGGGACAGCAATTCGAATTCAAAGGGAGGTGCACAGTGCGCGCCCCTTATGGTCTAAATATTCTCGATAACTGCCTTACCTGTCCGGTAAGGGAAGAACATCTTTTTTGTAATCTTTCCGTTCAAGCCGGACAACGACTCAACGAAATAAAATCCACTGCTGTCTATCCGAAAGGAGCGACGCTCTTTATCGAAGGGCAGCAATCTCGAGGCGTGTTTGTACTGTGCGCCGGAAAAGCAAAACTTTCTACCTCTTCCCGCGAAGGCAAAACCATCATCACCAAACTTTCCGGGGCAGGCGATGTTCTGGGACTGAATTCGGTCGTTTCCAATCGACCCTACGAAGTTACCGCTGAAATGATGGAACCCGGCCAGGCCAATTTCATTCCCCGCGATTCTTTACTGCAATTCCTGAAAGACAACGGAGAAGTAGCCTTGCGGGTCGCTGAACAATTGAGCCGCAATTACTACACCGCGTTCGAAGAGATTCGCACTCTCGGTCTCAGTACCTCGCCCTCGGAGAAGTTTGCCAAGTTGCTTCTGTCATGGTCGAGCCAGTCCCCGTCGAACCAGGCCCCGCAAACCGACGGGCCGTTGCAGATAAAGCTCACCCTCACGCACGAGGAAATTGCCGAAATGATCGGCACCACCCGGGAAACCGTCAGCCGCCTATTTTCTGATTTCAAGAAGAGGCAGTTGCTTCAGCTCAAAGGGTCGAACCTGCTGATCCGCAATCGATCGGCGCTGGAAAAAATTGTGCAGTCCTGAACGCCGGGAACCCGGCTGGCCGTGGGTTTCGTGCGGTTGAAGGCCTCTTCCGGTTGCAGGATCGGCCATTGGTTGATGGGGAACTGGGGCGTCGCCAAAGGTTGTCGAAAGAACTGTCCCTCCCCGCGCGACGCCCTCCCTTTTATCCCGCGACTGTCAACACCGGGCACGTGGCTTCCCGAATGACTTCGTGGACAGTAGTCCACGGGATGTGGGCGGCCATCCTCGGCGATGTGGTCTGGTTCGCTCCCATCACGATCAAATCAACGTTGAACTTAACACTTGCCCTCAGCACTCCCTCTGCCAGGAAATCGGTTCCTACGATATAGCGGGGCTCTTGCTCCAGGCCCGTTTCCGCAGGCAAACATTTCTTTAACTGCTCGAGGGCTCGTGCGCGGGACGTTCCCTCCCACTCCTGCACCGTGTCAGCGGCCGCCGTCGCCGGTGCATAAGAGCACATATTCGCAGAGGTCGATGGGATCGGAGGGATCATGTGCAACAGAATCAGTTTTGCTTGCTGGGCTCTGGCCAGCGCCAAGGTCACCGGCATAGCTTTCGCGGACCCCTTGCCGAAGTCGGTCGCAAATAGAATCGTGTGAAATCCCGCTTTACGAGTGAACGCTGCAATCTCTACCTGCGGACCGATTGTCATCACCGGGCAGGTCGCGACACGCAGGAGTTCCTCGGCTACGGAACCGAGAGCCAGCTTATGAACACTTCCGCGCCCTCGCGTGCCGATGACCAGAAGATCAATCGCTTTCTCTTCAATTACCGACTCAACCTGTGACTCAACGTGTCCGTGCCTTACGAAAACTTCGATTTTCCGCTCGGGTTTCAATTCATCCAGCAGCGCCGTGATCTGCTTTTCGGCGGCAATGCGCTCCAAGTCAAGTTCTGGCGGATTGTCCAGCGCCGCATACTTGCGATTCGCGTGCAATACATGAACCACGGATAACTGTGCATTGTTTTCTTCCGCCAGCGTGAGCGCCTCGCATAGAGCTCGGCGGGAAGGTTCCGAGAAATCCGTTGCCACCAGAATGTTTCGGAAAGCCACACTGCTCACTGACGGTTTTAATGCGAACGGTTTTAATGCGGTATTCATTTCGGCGACGGTCATAAAACCTCCTTTACCGCACCCACTTCAAACGTCCTCGCGGCCAACACTTGCGGCTCGTGTGCGCCATCTTCTTCCTTCGGTC
The DNA here is from genome assembly GCA_003132445.1 of Acidobacteriaceae bacterium. Taxonomy (GTDB): domain Bacteria; phylum Acidobacteriota; class Terriglobia; order Terriglobales; family Acidobacteriaceae; genus Sulfotelmatobacter. The sequence goes on from PKXU01000088.1 coordinate 69,991, forward strand.
TCACCTTTCGACGCAGTCGGCGCGGGTGGCGCCTTCTGGACGGCCAGGCTTACCACTTTCACCGTGGAACCCGCCCAGATTACCGTCATCTCTTGGGCACAACGGGGGCAAAGCCAGAATCGCTCATGCAGTCCCGGATACAACATTCCCACGGCAATTTGTACGTCGGGGGTTGGCGCGAGGTAGAAAATTCGTCCCTCGTGCAGATAACGAAAGGTGTTAGAACAGTCGGGATTGACGCACTTCGACAGCATGGCGCACTCCTGCCAGCCGCATGCTCAAAGAGTATTTCATTTCCGGCAGGAATGAGGTGATAGTCGATACGAAACTATGTGATATCCATCACCTGTTTCGGCACTCGCGAAGGGCCTTCCCAGATTGAACTCCTTGCTGGTTTACAATCGCTTGCTCGGTGGCGAAGCAGCCGCAGAGTGGTGAAGATAAACAAAAAGTGTCGACCGCAGGCTCGGTTCAGCACCGATTGGCAGACGGCTTGCGCGCATTTCTAAAAGATAATATAAGCGCCTTCCATTGGTCACAGAAACGATGGGCAGAGAAACGCGAGCAGAGAGATGATGAGCAGGGAAACGCGAGCAGAGAAATGACTCAAATCCGTTGCTCCGCTCTTCTCTTCGACCTGGACGGTGTTCTCATTAACTCAACTCCGGCGGTCGCACGTGTCTGGCGACGCTGGGCCAGCGAGCATGGCTTCGATCCGGAAGAGGTCCTCGGTCGCGCTCATGGGCGCCCCAGTCTCTCCACGGTTCGCGAATATCTTCCCAACGCCAATCATGAACTCGAGAACCGCGAGGTCGAACGGCGCGAAATCGCAGACCTCGAAGGAGTCATTCCATTGCCCGGCGCACTCGAATTGCTGGCCAGCCTTCCCCAGGACCGCTGGACCATTGTCACCTCCTGTACGCGTCCACTCGCGGAAGTGCGCATTCGAGCGGCCGGCCTTCCGCTGCCCAAAAATCTTATTACCTCCAACGACATCACACACGGAAAGCCGCACCCCGAGCCATATTTAAAGGGTGCATCTTTGCTCGGATTTCCCCCGTCGGAGTGCGTCGTGCTGGAAGATGTTCCGGCCGGCGTACGCGCCGGAAAAGCTGCCGATGCGAAAGTGATCGCATTCAAGACCACGGTACAGGAATCTGCATTACGCGAGGCGGGCGCCGATTGGATCTTGAACAACTGCGCCGATATTCGCCTGCTCGATCATAGCCTGCTAGATCATGGCCCGCTCGATCGTGGCAACGAATTGAAATTGGCCTTGAGGGAAACTCAAGAATCGAACTCGGGATAGGCGTTTTTTTCTACGTATTGTTCTCTGCTAGCGCCTTATTCTTACCGTTTGATGTAGCCAGCTCTACCCCATTCTCCGTATCGTGAATGAACTAGCCCCGGCGGTAGACTGTCGGGTTGTTACTCTGAGAATATTCGAAAGTGAGATCACCCCATGAAACAGAAGCTCGTGATTTTGTTCGCCGGTTTGCTCGCGCTTACCACTCTTGGCATCGCCCAAGACACTCAACCTTCCTCGAAGGCCCAGGAGCGAATTATCAAAGAAGTCCGCCATGAGTTGCTGATGCTGCCCTACTTCGGCGTCTTCGACTTCATCGCATTTAAGGTGGATGGAAGCACCGTCACCCTGCTCGGCGAGGTCGTACGGCCCGTCCTGAAATCTGACGCTCAGAATGCGGTGAAGCACATTGAGGGTGTTGAAAACGTCGTGAACCAGATCGAAGTTCTTCCGCCGTCTTCCATGGACGATCGCCTTCGACTGCAGCTTTTCCGCGCGATCTACCAATATCCGGCGCTGCAAAGGTACGAACTGGGCGTGCAGAAGCCGATCCGTATTATCGTCAAGAATGGCCGCGTGACTCTTGAGGGAGTGGTCGACAGCGAGGGCGATAAAAATCTCGCCGGCGTCCGCGCCAACGGCGTTCCCGGCATCTTCTCGGTCACCAACAATCTGCAAGTGGCGACTCAGTAAGGGGAGAATGCGCTTGCGAGAGGACGCCTTCCGGCGTCCTCTCTTCTATTCTTCAAGCTGGTAGCGGAACTCGGTTAGCCCTTCACCAGGATGACGCTGGCGTCATCGTGCAGCCCACTACCGTCGGCAAACGACAGCACGTCATTGAGAAGGCTCTCGGCGGAGGCGTTGGATCGCGAAAAGTGTTCCTGAAGACGCGCCAATCCATACTCTTCGTCCCTTTGATTTTCCGCCTCGGTAATGCCGTCGCTGTAAAAGACCAGGCGAGAACCCATGGGAAGCTTCACTTCCACCTCCGAGAAATCACCTCGTCCCAGTCCCAAGGGGATTCCTCGCTCCACGTCGAGAAACTGGGCCGACGTACCCGTCATCAAGAGTGGCTGGGGGTGGCCGGCATTAGCGAAGGTCAGAGTCCGCTGAACAGGATCAAGCACGCCGTACACCATGGTCACAAAGCGACCAGCCGGGAAGTCCTCGACCAGAAGGCGATTCAGCTTCGCCAGCACCTCGCCCGGAGTGCACGCGGCCTCGACCAGGGATCGCAAGATGCCACGAGTGGCCGACATGAGCAGCGCGGCCGCGGTTCCCTTGCCGGAAACGTCGGCCAGCACTAGACCCCAACGGCCTTTGTCCATGGGAATGAAGTCATACCAGTCGCCGCCCACAGCGCCGACGGGAATGGAAAGCCCGGATACATTGAAACCAGGAATGGAGGGAGATGTCTTTGGGAGAAGCGCTTGTTGAATGATGCGGGCCTCCCGAGCCTCATGCGTCATCTGCTCCCTTTGCCGCTGCTCCTGTTGAAATCGCCGAGCGTTGTGAACGGCCACGGCCACATCGCTGCACAGCGCTTGCAGCAGCCGCAGCTGGCAGGGAGTGAAGGCATCCAGTTCGTGGTGGGAGGCGGTGAACACGCCCACCAATTGACCCTCTACATGGAGGGGGATCGCAACTTCTGAGAGCGTGGAGTCTTCACAGCCAATGTAATACGGGTCCTGACGCACATCAGGCGCGTAATGCATCTGACCGGTGGATGCGACGAATCCAACCATGCCTTTGCCAATTTTCAGGCTGTGGCCGGGGCCGTGCATTTCGCAGCCTGCACAGCCATGGGCGCACGCAAGCGACAATTCGCCACGCTCTTCGTTGTGCAGGTAGATGTCAGAATCCACACATCCGAACGATCGGGCTATCTCGTTCACAACCTTATCCACGAGCTGGTCGAGGTCAAGAATAGAGCTGATTTTCTGAGCGGCCTTCTGCACCTTGAGAAGATCTTCCACCTGATCCAGGTTAAGATCGCGGGGGATTGAAGGAGGCGGCGCTGTGAAGTTTGGACTGGCTGCCATGGGTCTGCTCCAAAGAAATAACTTACAACCGCAACTTATAACCAAAGATGATCGATTCGATGGTTAGGACTCTTTTCTTGCCAGACCACGGCGCGCTTTTTGCCAACCATTCTGGGCGAGTGAACGGCAAACCAGAAGTGATTCTTAAGTTAGCGCTTATGAGTTAGGACAATCCCCGGCTGTTCGGTCGGGCAAAGCTCGACCGGCTCCTTCCCGCGTATAATGCTCCCGGATTCGACTTCCGCCTCGACGCGGAGCCCTCGGAGGAACGCCATCATGAGTTTTCATGCTATGAACCGCCGTAAGTTTCTTGAAACCGCAAGCACCGTTACAGCCGCCACGCTGCTGAGCAGCCGCCTGGGCTGGGCTGCCGGCGAACACAAAATTGAAAAGATTGGAGTTCAGCTCTACACGGTGCGCGATCTGATGAAAACTGATTTTGACGCGACCCTCGCCAAAGTTGCGCAGATCGGCTACAAAGAAGTTGAGTTCGCCGGCTATTTCGGCCGCACTGGCGAGCAAGTCCGCGCCGCGGTCGAGAAGAACGGTCTTTTGCCGGTTGGCACTCACGTCCAGTACGACGAACTCGACGAGAAGTTTCCCTCTGTCATCGAGACCGCTAAGACTATCGGCATAAAATACATTGTCTGCCCCTGGATTCCCGAGGAACTGCGAAAAAATCCTGACATCTGGAAACAGGCGGCCGCGAAATTCAATCACTGCGGTGAACAGAGCAAGAAAGCCGGGCTGCAGTTCGCCTATCACAATCACTGGTTCGAATTTCTTCCCGTCAACGGCAAGTTGCCCTACGACGAACTTCTCAAAGAGTGCGACGCCAACCTGGTGAAGATGGAAATGGATCTCTGCTGGATTACCGCAGCGGGAGGCGATCCGCTCAAATATTTCAATCTCTATCCCGGACGATTTCCACTGGTTCACGTCAAGGATTTGAAAAAACTTCCTAAGATCACGGAGGGCGGTTCGCAGAACTTCGGCGACACCGTGGACCTGACCGCAGTCGGCAGCGGCATCATCGACTGGAAGAGGATTTTCGTACACTCCGAGAAAGCTGGGATCAAGCACTACATCGTCGAGCACGACAAGCCCACCGATGCCTATGCCAGCATCACTGAAAGTTACGAATACTTGAACAAGCTGCGCTGGTAGTGGGCCGCAGAAAGAAATCTACCTGTGGCTAATTTTTGAAAGGGCGTGGCTTCCCGCCGCGCCCGAAGTTCCACACAATTGCCGCGGCTCTAGCCGCCGGGGTCGAATTACAATGGGGAGAAATGCAGGTCCGGCGTACTCCCAAAACTTATGATGTTTGCATTATCGGCTCCGGTGCCTCCGGCGGGACCGCTGCCAAGGTGCTCACCGAGGGCGGTCTGAGTGTCGCACTGCTCGAAGCGGGGCCTCCGCTCGTTCCCGAGACCGACTTCAAAGAACATGTCTGGCCTTACGACTTGCCGCATCGCGGCGCGGGCGTGGGCGGCAGAGCAAACCAAGGGCTCAATGATGAATTCCTCGCCCCCAACGGCGCTTGGGAAATCGAAGGTGAACCGTACGTCTCCGCTCCCGGCTCAACTTTCCGCTGGTTTCGTTCGCGCATTGTCGGCGGACGCACCAACCATTGGGGACGCATTGCCTTGCGCATGGCTCCGGTGGATTTCAAAGTCCGCTCCCACGACGGCATGGGCGACGACTGGCCGATCAGCTACAACGACGTTGCTCCGTACTACGACAAAGTCGAGTCGTATATCGGAGTCTTCGGGACAAAAGAAAATATTCCCAGCGCTCCCGATGGAATTTTTCTGCCGCCGCCCAAGCCCCGCTGCACTGAAACCATCATCAAGAAGGCCTGCGACAAGCTCAACATCCTGTGCGTTCCTTCGCGCCTGGCAATCCTGACCCAGCCCCACAATGGCCGCGCAGCCTGCCATTACTGCGCCCAATGTGGTCGAGGATGCCTCACTGCTTCCAACTTCAGTTCGAGCCAGGTCATGATTCCTCCCGCGGAAAAGACCGGACGGTTCACTCTGATCACCGGTGCCATGGCGCGAGAACTGGTCGTAAACAAAGAAGGGAAAGTGGAATCGGTTTCCTACGTCGATAAAGCCACGCGCGAAGAGCGCCGTGTGCATGCGCGGGCTTTCGTCGTAGCTGCCAGCGCCTGCGAATCTGCACGCTTGCTATTGAATTCCAAATCAACACTTTTTCCCGACGGCCTGGCCAATTCCTCTGGAGTTGTCGGCCGCTATCTGATGGATACCGTCGGCAGCAGTGGCGGAGGATATTTTCCCGCGCTCGAACGCATGCCGGCGCACAATCACGATGGCGTGGGCGGCATGCACCTGTATATGCCATGGTGGAAATTCGATCGCAAGAACGATTTCCTGCGCGGCTATCACACCGAGTTCGGGGGCGGACGCGGCATGCCCGGTGTGGGCAACTATCATGACCTGTGCGATCAGTTTGAAGGTTATGGTTCCGCTCTGAAGCAGGAGTGCAAGAAGAAATACGGGACATACATTGGATTTGCCGGCCGTGGCGAAATGATTCCCAACGAGAATTGCTATTGCGAAATTGATCCTGCGGCAGTCGATCAGTGGGGCATTCCCGTGCTTCGCTTTCACTGGAAGTGGAGCGACAACGAGATCAAAATGGCGAAAGACATGCAGGAAACCTATCGCGAAATCGTTGAAGCCGCCGGCGGAATGTACATCACGCCAAAGCTTGCCCACGAAACCAATCCTTACGGGATTGAAGCGGGCGGCATGATCATTCACGAAGTGGGCGTCGTGCGCATGGGCGAACACCCCGCCACCTCTGCCTTGAACCAGTACTGCCAGGCGCATGACGTGAAGAATTTATTTGTGACCGATGGAGCCTGCTTCGTTACCAACGCCGATAAGAATCCCACGCTGACCATCATGGCGCTGACCTGGCGAGCTTCCGATTATTTGCTGGATCAGGCGAAGAAAGGAAATCTGTAGCCGGAGCCGTCTATGTCCCTTTCACGACGCGACATTCTCAAATCGCTCACTATGACAGCCGTGACCGGCTCCGTATTGCGAGTGATTCCGCTGGAGGCGGCCGCGTACGCGCATCGCATGGTGCAGGCGGAAAAAGCCGCGGCGGAAGATCAGGTCTATGCGCCGAAGTATTTTTCTCCTCATGCGTACAAGACGCTGCAAGCTCTGTGCCAAAGCATCATTCCGTCGGATGACGACGCGAAGGGAGCGATCGAAGCGGGCGCGCCTGAGTTTATCGACCTGATCACTAGCGAAAACCAGGACTACCAACTCGCCCTCGGCGGCGGCCTGATGTGGCTCGACAACACTTGTGTCGATCGCTACGGCAAAGTTTATCTAGATTGCACTCCAGCCCAGCAGAAAGAAATTCTCGATCTCGTCGCCTACCGCAAGAACGCGAAGCAGGATCCCAGCCTCGGCCAGGGCGTGGAATTCTTTGCACTCTTGCGCAAGCTCACAGCCGACGGATATTTCACCAGCGAAATAGGCATCGCGTATCTGGGCTACATCGGCAACACGTTTGTGAAAGAGTTTCCCGGTTGCCCACCCGTTCCCGGTCTGTAAAACAATGTGTGAAGGGATTGTGTGGAGCGGGCGCCCCCGCCCGCTGCCTTTGACTTTGGTTTTCGTTCGCTGAGGGAGTGGGGATTATGAGTGTAATCGGGATGTTTCGCCAGTTATGCGCTGCTTCCGTTCAACCGGCGAACCCATCTGAAAACGGCAGACGGTGAGACAATTAGGGTAATGATTGAAGGCACGTGCAAACTTTGCCTTGAGACGAAACCATTACGGGAGAGTCATTTCATTCCGGCCGCGCTTTATCCGAGGACGCGCAAGCCGAGCTTTGCAAGTCGGAATCGCCGACTTGTGGCTCTCGACTCCAAAGACAAGCACATCAAGGATTATGTACTTTGCTCCGACTGTGAGCAACGGTTCGACCGCAACGGAGAATCGGAGGTTTTGTATTGGGTGAGTCCAAAGAGTAAGACCTTTCGCCTCGGTGAACGGTTGAAGGTTGCCTTACCTCGCGATTACGACCCAAGCGATCCCGACCAGTCCATTAATCGTTACTCGGGCACTGATATTGGGGTGGACATGGATAAATTCGCCTACTTCGTAATCAGCGTCATTTGGCGAGGCACTGCACACGACTGGGTGTTGCCGGATGGTAGCGTGCGACCACACGATGCCTTAGGCGCTTTTGTCGAGCCGATGCGTTTGTATTTACTGGGACAGGCCCCGTTCCCAACGGACACTTCCGTTATTGTCATCGTCGGCAGCGATGATGAATCTCGCAAGGTCTGGACCATTCCGACAGTGCATGTAGAAGCGAATTGTCTTAACTTCCGTTTTCACACTTTCGGTGTTTTGTTCAGAGTCCTTATAGGCTATCGGCAGTGGGACTACCTCCGCGATCAAAGCTGTACATCTCCCCGAAAGTGTATCTTCCTCGGAAGCATGAAGCACAGGATGCCGGAGATCATGCAGATATTCGAAGATGCTGTCAGCAAAGCCGAACAGCCAGACTGATTCTCTCGCCTCACGTGCCAAAATTGTGCGTAGCGCTCATTGAACCCGTCAGCAGTGGTAATGGGCGGTCACACTCAAGACCCGGTTTAGCGCAGTGCGGGCTCTCCTGATGTCTATCTCCCACAAAACAAGCCATATCCATCCCTAGGGAGTTAGTTCGAATTAGGATATAATTTAATCCATTAATGGAGTCTCAAGATGTATGCTCTGGCTGCAGTACCCGATATCGGCCTCGACCTTCGAAAGTTGCCCGACCTGGCCGATGCAGCCACGCGTGCGCGCCTCAGCCCTTCGGCCATCTCCGCATTCTTCGCCATTGTCGAGAAGTGGGAACTGCGCAACGAAGATGCGATGGCACTTCTCGGCGGCACATCTCACGGGCGCTACTACGAACTGAAGAAGAATCGCAAAGGACTGCTCTCGCAGGATGAGCTGACGCGCATCTCGCTGCTGATCGGAATCTTTAAGGCGCTGAACATTCTCTTCAGCCGGCGGCTCGCGAACCAATGGACCACACGCCCGAACTCAAATCCGATGTTCAACAATGCCCCGCCATTGGAATTGCTGGCTCGCGGCGGAGTGCCCGGCATGATCGGCGTTCGCCGACTGCTCGATCATCGTCGCGGCGGCAAGTAATTCTGCGAACGAATCTTGTGCTCGGAACTTCTTTCATCGATCAGCGCGACACCCATCGCCTGATTCCTGCTCAGTTTGCCGATGACGGCGCGTCCGTGCTCACTCGCCTCAGCGAGGATCCCAAAATTCTGGAGGGCATCTTCGAACTCGACAATGCCACCAACGACCGCCTGCTGGCCGAATCGCGACTTTCGCCGGGAATTGACGAAAGGGAACTGGTCTTCGGCATTCCTTCTTATCGAATTATCAATGCGGCCTTTTGCCATCCATCGCCGTTCGGATCGCGCTTCAACTCGGGCGAGCGCGGCGCGTTGTACGCGTCGTTCGAACTGGAAACATCGCAGGCCGAAGTCTCTTATCACCGTCAGCTATGGCTGCAAGAGACCGCGTGGGATGAGGAAGACGAGGCTGACTACCAGGACTATCTTGCGGACTTCCGCGCGGAGTTTCACGAGCTGCGTAATACAGATCTCCGCAGTAAAGATCATCGCAATAAAGATCGTCGCAGCAAAGACCGTCCCAGTAAAGATCTGCGCGCTGAAAACGACTACGCCGAATGTCTTTCGCCGACAAGTTATGTGGCTTCGCAGGCGCTCGCGAGCCAGTTGCTCGAATCAGGCTCCGCGGGCATTGTCTATCCGTGCGTACGGCGAGCAGGAGGAACCTGCATCGCATGTTTTCGCCCCGTGCTGGTCACGAATGTGCGCAAGCGCAGCGTCCTCACATTCATCTTCCGCGACTCGCACACTCCCCCGACCATTCGCAGAGTGTAAAGGCGCAAAGCTGACAGCTCATAACTAGTAGCTCACAGCTCGGAGCTCAAAGCCTCACGCCTTCCCAAACGGATCTTCCAGCGACAACGGCTTCGGCGTGAACAACTCTGCGCCGTTCTCGGTGACGTGCATGTCGTCTTCAATCCGAACGCCGAACTCCCCGCGAATATAAATTCCCGGTTCGTTGCTCGTGGTCATATTCGCCTGCAGCTTGGTGGGATTGCCGCGAACCAGGTAAGGCCATTCGTGGCCATCCACACCCATGCCGTGGCCAAGGCGGTGAGTGAAATATTTGTAGTCAGGGCCATATCCTCCGTCCGTAACCACTTTGCGGGCCGCGGCATCTACCGAGCCACATTCCGCTCCCGGCCGCGCCGCAGCCAGTGCAGCCGACTGCGCACGCAGCACAATATCGAACACGCGATTCATTTTGTCGGAAGCCTTGCCGAGAACGAACGTCCGCGTGATGTCAGATTGGTAGCCTTCAACGGTGCAGCCATCGTCGAGCATGATGATCGAACCTTCGCGGATCACCTGTGGCGCAGCCAATCCGTGCGGATACGCAGTGGCTTCGTCGACCATCACACTGGCCTCGCCTGGAAATCCCAGCTGGCGATAAGCTGCATCGATCAGATTGGAGACATCCCGCTGCGCCATGCCCGGATGCAGCGAACGAAACACCGCCTCATAGGCCGCGAGCGTCACCTGCGCGGCCAGCCGCATCAATGCGACTTCGTGAGCGCTCTTGATCATGCGGCATCCGGCGGTCACAGGGGTCGCGCTGGCGATTGTGGTTTGTGGCGCGGCTTTGCGGATGCCGTCGGCAAACACGAAGCGCACCGTCTCCTCGATCCCAAGTTTGCCGGTGGAAATGCCGCGATCTTTTAATCCCTGCGCAACGCGTTGGTATGGGCTCTCATCTTCTTGCCAAACTCGAATGTCGGGTTGCTCGCCACCGGGTGTGTTGGCCATCTGTTCGCGTGCCCGTCCCTCTTCAAAAGTCGGACACACATAGAAACCCTCGCCTATAGCTGGCATGACGAGCGCGAACAAGCGCTCACCACCCCACCAGCGAATGCCGGTGAAGTATCGCAGTGATGTGCCTTCCATCAGCAACATGGCGTCCAACGCGTTTTCGCGCATGAGCTGGCGTGCGCGATCCTGGCGGGCTTGCCGCTCTTCTTTCGAAATTGGTGTGGCTTCGCTTTTGCGCGATTGCAATTTCGCCAGCGACGGCGGCAGGGACGCACCTGTTTCCTGAGCTGCGGCTTTGCTAACCAGAGAATGGGATGCCATCGCCACGCCAGCCGTTACACCGCCAGCTTCCAGAAATCGTCGCCGCGAGATCATGAATCCTCCGAAGATTGGAAATAAAGTCGGGCCATTATAGGGGAATTGCAATCTGCGAGTTCAGATCGCAGATTAATGCGCAAACCTGATTATGCGCAGAGCTGAAAGAGAAATGCCGGAAGAAGGACTCGTTTCGCTTCGAGAGATGGGCAAGTGCATTCTTTTAATACGTTTACCCAGTTATAAGTATATATATGTACATACAATATGGTATTTCTAGTCGGGACCATCAAATCGATAGCGCCTAGTCGCGCAGGATGCCCTTTGCGGGGCCGGAAACGGTCCTGGCATCGACGATCGATGGCGGAGCCAGGGAAACAAAGTCCTCCGCATCAAAACTACGCTTCCTGTAGGCGGTACGAAGCCCTCTACGACTTTTCAACCACTTAGACGAAGACTCAACAACTTAGGAAAAATTCGGAGAGAGCCTCGACCGCATCGGTGAATGTAAACGTCGCGATATCACGCCTTGAGCTGAAAGAATCCATGTTCGATGAGTCGTATCAGTGCGACGTACGAATGTATTGCCCTGGCGTATACATTTGCGAGCCGGAAGGGGCGACGACTCGCTTCTTGACCCCATCCTCCACTAAAACCAATCCTTCCCGCGTGTCTACGGCACAGCCGCCTCCGGCTGTGGCCATATTGATCTTAATTTCAGAAGCTCCCGAATCCCATCGCCATACTTCGCGCCCGTCTTCTACGCTAAACGCGATCAGCACACCGCCCCGGGTTGCGAAACCTAAACTGTTATCGCCCAGCACCATTTCATCGTGGAGAGGCCCAGCATACTTCGGCAATGGGAATTTGTACGCGACCTCACCATCTTCCGTAATTCGATAGACGAATTCGTCAGGGGAGCTTATTACCTTTCGTGGTATGTCCGTGTGCGACCACCGAACCGAAAGGAGGACACCGCCAAAACCGTCAGGGATAATGTCGCCCGTTGGCGACATAACTGTTACCGGTGCGGCGAATGACGCACGCTCTTGCCTGGATTCGTCGACCATCGTTGCCTTCTGCGATCCTTCAGAATGAATCTGCCAGAGCACTAACCTGTCGTCGCGGGAGAAATAGACCTTTGCGGGATCGATCACAGAACCAGCGGCACACTTGTCAGTTCCGACCCTCCAATCGTTCTCGGTGAAGGCTGCATAAGCAAAACCGTCGGTATTCACAAAAAGACCACTGGTGAGAATGCGCAGGCCATGGGTAACCGAACGGCCTGGAGCGCAGATAATCTTGTCTCCAGACCGCGTAATGTTAATTTCACTTTCTTCGGAGGCTGGAATCTTCAAGCTGAAATCCTCGGCTCCGGTGGCTCCGTCGAGCGCAGTGATCGTGGCCCAGGTTCCATCCACGGCTTGATTCAGCACGTGTAGCGTGTTGCTGTAGTTGAGCGCGTGCCCTTTCCGAACCCCTGCAAACTTGCGGTGCCAAAGAGCTTTTCCGTCCTTGCCAACCACGTACAACGTGTAGGAATCAGGGCGTATGGCGGCTAAAATCGCACCTCCCAGGTCGTCACCGCAAACAAACTCGACCTTACCAGGTGCTTCCGGCAGTCTCCATAGCCAAAGCTGCAGGCCGTCGTGTGTAAACGCGCGAACATAAGTAGCTTGATCAGTCTGATCAAGAAAGAACAGGTCGGGACCATCACCGGTTGGTACGGCCTGCAAGGGTCCAGTTTCCCGGCCGATGGGCGGAACGCTCCATTGAACGCCCCTAAACTTCGACGCCTCCGGCCAGATTGTGATTTTTCTGGTTCGCGTCGTACCGTCAAGCGATGCTGAGACGTTGACGACTCCTGGAGCTTTAGGGTAGAGAACTGCGCGGCCACCTTCTTCGGTAATCTGGGCCAGATCGGTATCGTCGACCGACCAGTCTTCCGTGTGATACTCGTTGCCCTGAGCATCGAGAAGTTGCAAGGGTCGAGGCTCGCCAACCTGGATATTCATCTCGGTAGGAGAAATGTGCCATCCGGAATCGTCTTGGGCAGCAGTGCGAACAGGAACAGCCAGGGCCAGGAAAACAGTCAGGCTGAGGAAGGTTGAGTATGAACGCATGGCGGAACCTCCGCTCTAGACTAGGAAGGCGGACAGGCTCCGACAAATTACAAACGTAACGCGTCTTAAGCAGCGCAAATTCGAGATTCCACTCGTTGAGGTATGCTCTCCTTTATCTTTGGAATCCGAATTCCAATGCGCGGCCTGCGGGGAATGGAACTCAACTTCCGTGGACGAGTCCGCCGGGCGACGGCAGAGCTACGTTGAGGACTGCCAGGTCTGCTGCAAGCCCAATATGCTTCGCGTGGAATACGACAATGCGTCGCAGGAATTCTTTATTACCGCGGAATTGGAATGAAACTGAGACCGACGCAATGAACCGGCGTCAGGCGTCAGACCTCGGACCTCAGACATCAGGCGTCGGACCTTGCACTCGGACCTTGTACTTCGACCTGACGCCCGCATAGCCTCACAAAAACCTTCGCCGATGGCCCAAAACTGTGCCAGAATGGGGCACTAGCTGGGGGTGGCCTATGTCGTCCTGCCCGAGATTCTTGCTGGTTCCCGTCTCGTTTCTCATCCTTTGCGTCTTTGCCCTGAGTAGCGCGTCGCGGGCGCAGGCTTCTCACTCCGAACAAGTTCAAATCAAGCCACCGCTGCTGCGGTCGATCGACCCGCCGGCGCCGGATGCAACCGCGAACGATCTGGAGAACCGGGCCGATCAATTGCGTTCGGGAAAACTTTATCTGGACGCGCTGGATTACTATCGCGCGGCGATGGCCAAGCGGCCGAACTCCGCCAGTTTGCTGAATAAAATCGGCATCACTGAGCTGATGATGCAGCGCTATCGGGAAGCCAGGAAATCGTTCGATCAGTCGATCAAAGTCGACCGCAAGTTTGCCGATGCCTACAACAATCGCGGGGTGGTGTTGTACGAAGAGAAGAAATACGGGAGTGCGGTTAAGGAGTACCGGAGGGCCATCGCTTTGGACAGCGCTTCGGCGTCTTTCTTCAGCAACCTGGGAGCGGCGCTCTTCGCGAAGAGAGAGTTTGAGCCAGCGGTGGTCGCCTACCAGCGCGCAGTGGAACTCGATCCCGATGTATTTGAACGGACTTCGCGCGGCGGCGTACAGGCGCAGTTGCCCAGTCCCGGGGATCGCGCCCACTACGACTATACGGTCGCGAAACTCTACGCCAAAATGGGTTACTCCGACCGTTCGCTCGAATATCTGAGGAAGGCGTTAGAGGAGGGGTATAAAGACTTCAATAACGTGTACAAGGACGCCGAGTTCGCCGGCTTGAGAAAAGATAAACGCTTTACGGAGCTGATGGCGGCAAAACCGGCGGCACTGCCGGAATAATCCCGCTGAGTGTCACGGAGATGTTCTGAAAATTTAGTTTCGTCCGACGAGTTTCGTGATCCAGATTTTTCATGTTCGAGAATTTCATGATCAGGATTTTTCGTGAATCAGAAGTTTCCGTGAGTCAGAGTTTTACAAAGGTTTACAAAATTAGACGGAGCGCCAGCGGATTGTGGTGTTTAATTTCGTTACAGACTCCTGAAAACAACAGGGTGAGTAAGGAGAAACGGTAGCCCATCGGATGCTGACCCGAGCACGCCCCAAGCAAGCATCCGGTGGGTTTTTTATTTGCAGGCGTCGGGCTAAAACAGTTGTCAGCTTTCGGCTCTCAGCTTTCAGTAAAAGCAGCTTCGCAGTATTTCTCGCAGCAGCCCGCGAAGAGCAGCGAGAGTTTCGTGAGAATTTCCTGATGGGCGGGTTTGCGGTTGAGAGAGTAGGGATCCTTCGACTGCGGCTTTGCTTCGCATTCGCGAAGCAAAATCCTCGCTCAGGATGACAAAATTTCGCCGCAACATTTTCTGTTCGGACCGGCAAAGCTCTGAATACTCTTTCGCTCTGGGAATCTAAATACTCTTTCGCTCTGGGAATCGTGATGATCGAGTCAGCATCGGGCAAGTAAGCATAGGTCAATTCTGTACGGTCAGGTCAGCACAGTCAGCTCTCAGCGGGATTTTGATCTTCGCTGATGGCTGACGGCTGATCGCTGAGAGCTGCCTTTCGCAACTTTCTCTCCAATGTATTCCTCCACTACTCGCTCCCATTTTCCTTGCGCGTTCAGAATCAACTCAACGGCATCGCGCAGAGCGCCCCCGCCGCCGGCGTGGGGCGTAATGTAGTGCGCATCCTGCTTCACTTCGGCGCGGGCATTTTGTACAGCGATGGCGAGGCCACCGGCGCGCATGGCCGGAAGATCGATGACATCGTCGCCAACAAAAGCGGCTTCATCTAGTTGCAAGCCCTCCTGCTTTACGACTGCTTCGAAGCAGGCGCGCTTGTCTTTGACGCCTTGATGGATGTGATCGAGCTTCAAGTCGCGCGCGCGCAGAGCGACGGTTTCCGACGCGCGGTTGGTGATGAGGCCGGTCTTGAGGCCGCCGAGGCGCGCCAGCGATATGGCAGCCCCATCATGAGCGTGAAATCCTTTCATTTCAATCTGGCCTTGAGCGCTCTGACCCGTAACCCGCGATTCCTGGCGAGAATCTTCGGGCAAAAAGAAAAGCTTGCCGTCGGTGAGTACGCCATCGACGTCGAACAGGAGAAGTTTGATCTTGCGAGCGCGGGCCTGGGCGGAGAGTTTGGGCATTGGCGGGATTCTAGCATCTGGATTTCGCTCTCGGTCTAGGGCCATAAACTTTCGGGTCTTGGCTCGGTCGTCCCTCCTGCGTTCATGTCTAAGGGCGGCTACGAGCGATGGCTTGTCCGGCAAAGATCCGCGGAGCGCTTTGATCAACGCAACGCCGGACAAGCTGTCTAACAAAGGATTTCTCGGCTTGCCCGCCGAAGATTTGGCTCTTTGCTTCTGCCCAGGGGCGACGCGGCGGGTTTGGATCTGTTGTTGGCTAGTCGACTTGGGCTTCATGGCCCATCCCTTCTGCATGCGCTGGTCTATCGATCGGGTTCTACGGCACTGCTCAATCATCGGCAAGTTTGCTATTAGCCAAGCGACGACGAGGGAATCTGTTCCGCGGCCGGATTGGACAAGTACTGATTAGCTGTCAATAAGCGAACAATTTACGAAACTGCGGGGTTCGGTCTACAATACCCAGATGCCGTCCCTTCCTCAATCCCTGGCGTGGGCGCATCCCCTGGTGGCGGAGTGGTTTGTGTCGAAGTTTGGCACGCCTACTGAGCCGCAGGAGCAGGGTTGGCCGCACATTCTGGCTGGGCGGACGACACTGATTTCAGCGCCCACTGGCTCAGGCAAGACGCTGGCGGCATTCCTGGCTTGTATTGACCGCCTGGTGCGCAAAGCGCTGGCGGGAGAATTGAGCGATCGCACAGAAGTGCTTTACGTTTCGCCGCTCAAGGCGCTGGGCAACGACATCCAGAAAAATCTCGAAGGGCCCCTCGGCGAAATTCTCGCGCTCGCCGGCGAACGTGGATTGCTCATGCCGGAAATTCGCACGGCGGTGCGAACCGGTGACACACTGGCGCACGAACGACGAAGTATGTTGAAGCGCCCACCGCACATTCTGGTGACGACGCCGGAGTCGCTCTACATTCTTCTGACTGCGGACAAGAGCCGCGCGATCCTGCGCGATGTCGAGACCGTGATTGTCGATGAAATTCACGCTGTCGCCGATGACAAGCGCGGGGCGCACCTCACGTTGTCGCTGGAGCGGCTGGAGGCGCTGTCTCACAAGCCGCCGGTTCGTATTGGGTTGTCGGCAACGCAGAAGCCGATTGAAGAGGTCGCGCATTTTCTTACGGGCAGCTCTGAAAGAAATAAGATGCGGCCTGATCCGGTGATCATCGACATCGGGCATAAGAGGAAGTTGGATTTGGCGATTGAAGTGTCGCCCATGCCGCTGGGGCCGGTTGCTTCGAATGAGTTGTGGGATACGGTGTACGACCGACTGGTGGCGCTGGTGGCCGAACATCGGTCGACGTTGGTGTTTGTGAACACGCGGCGAATGGCGGAGCGATTGTGTCATGAGCTGGGCGCGCGCATCGGGGAAGAAAATGTGGCGGCGCATCACGGCAGTTTGTCGCGCAAACTGCGGCTGGCGGCGGAGAAAAAGTTGAAAGAGGGCCAGGTGCGGGTGCTGGTCGCGACCGCTTCGCTGGAGCTGGGAATCGATGTGGGTACGGTGGATCTGGCGGTACAGATCAATTCGCCGCGCGCCATCGCAGTGGCGTTGCAGCGGGTAGGGCGGTCGGGACACTGGCGGGGCGCGGTTCCGAAAGGAAGATTCTTTGCGACCACGCGCGACGATCTGATGGAGTGTGCGGCGCTGGTGCGAGCAATAAAGCAGGGGGATCTGGACCGGCTGATCATTCCGGAATCTCCTCTGGATGTGCTGGCACAACAGATTGTGGCGATTTGTGCTTCTGCGGGCACTGATGTGGCGCGGGCACCTCGCCTTCGTGTCTCCGAAAATGATGATGCTGGTCTTGGAAGTACGAGTAATGTTTCCACGCTGGCGACGTATCAAGATGTCGACGGCGAGATCGGCCGCACGCATTCGCGGGCGGGGACGCCCGCGCCACACGGGGAGCCACACGGCGAGGGATGGGACGAGGATGAGCTGTTTAGTCTGGTGCGGCGGGCTTATCCGTATCGAGGGCTGAAGCGGGAAACATTCGAAGCGATCCTGGAAATGCTGTCGGAGGGGATTGCTGCGCGGCGGGGGCGCTATGGAGCGTATGTGCATCGCGATCGGGTGAACCGCAGGTTGCGGGCGCGGCGTGGAGCACGGCTGGCTGCGATCACGAGCGGGGGGGCGATTCCTGACAATTCTTTGTATACCGTGGTCGCCGAGCCCGAAGGCGTGGTCGTGGGCACTGTGGATGAAGATTTTGCGGTAGAAAGCAATCGCGGCGACATCATGTTGCTGGGAAATACGTCGTGGATGATCCACCGCATCGAGACCAACGCGGGGCGGATGCTGGTGCAGGATGCGCATGGGGCGCCTCCGAGCGTGCCGTTCTGGCGCGGCGAGGCCCCGGCGCGCACACAGGAATTGTCGGCGCATGTGGGTGAACTGCGGCAGAAAATCAGCGAGATGCTGCCCAGTACCTCGCCTGCGGGATTTTCGGCGACGCAGCCGGAAGTAGCGGCGGCTGTGAGTTGGCTGAAGGCGGAATGCGGCCTCGACGACTCCGGCGCGGAGCAGATGATTGAGTACGTGCTGCAAGGCCGCGCCGTGCTGGGAGCGGTTCCGACGCAGACGACCGTAATCGCTGAGCGGTTTTTCGATGAAGCTGGAGGCATGCAGTTGGTGATCCATGCGCCATTCGGGGGTCGGATCAACAAGGCATGGGGACTTTCGCTGCGCAAACGTTTCTGTGTGGGGTTTAATTTTGAGTTGCAGGCGGCGGCGACCGATAACGGGCTGAACATCGCGCTGGCCGAGCAGCACAGTTTTCCGCTGGGGGATGTGTTTCATTTCCTGCAGGCGGATACGGTGCAGCCGATTCTGGAGCAGGCGGCTTTGGATTCTCCGATCTTTGCCACGCGCTGGCGCTGGGATGCGAACCGGGCGCTGGCGCTATTGCGTTTTCAGAATGGCAAGAAAGTGCCTCCGCAGATTCAGCGCATGCGGTCGGAGGATCTGCTGGCGTCGGTGTTTCCCGACGCGGCTGCTTGTTTTGAAAATATCGAGGGCGAGCGAAAAATTCCGGATCATCCGCTGGTGGGCGAAGTAATGAAAGACGTGCTCACCGAAGCCATGGACGTGGAGGGATTGAAATCTCTGTTGCGCGGAATGGCTTCGGGACAGATTCGCGTGATCGCGGTGGATACGCCGGTGCCGTCGCAGTTTTCGCATGAGATTCTGAATGCGAATCCGTATGCGTATCTGGACGATGCGCCGCTGGAGGAGCGGCGGGCGCGCGCCGTCAACATGCGGCGCGTGCTGCCGGAATCAGTCCTCGAAGAAGTGGGTGGATTGGACGCGGGTGCGATTGCGCAGGTACGCGAAGAAGCCTGGCCGGATGTGCGCGATGCCGACGAGCTGCATGATGTGTTGCACACGCTGGTGGCGCTGCCGGAAGAGCTTTCACTCGTCATGGGAGGACAGAATATGTGGGGACAGCCCTCGGCTGTCCGGTCGAGCGAAGCTCGACTTGTTGATTCGGGCACGGCTACAGTCTTTGAGGAGACCGGCTCAGCTGCGCTGAGCTGGACAGCCGAGGGCGGCTGTCCCCACATGAATCTTTCTGATAGCCAGTGGTCTGGATATTTCGAGCGGCTCGTAAGCGAAGGACGGGCCGGAATCGCTTCGGCGGACGGACGGCGCTATTGGGTCGCGGCGGAGCGGGCGCGCAGCTTCGCTGCATTGTTTCCATCCGCTCGGTTTGAGCAAACTTTGGCGGATGTGGAGAGTGGGCAAAGCTCGCGGGACGATGCTTTGCTCATGTTGGTGACCGGATGGATGTCGCACCTGGGGCCAGTGACAGCTTCGCAGCTCGCGGATGAACTGGGATTGGCTGCAGCCGATGTAGAGAAGGCGCTGCTGCGGATGGAGGCTAGCGGGACTGTTCTGCGAGGAAACTTTAGTGGCGCCGGCTCGCGGGCGGGGGCGCCCGCGCCACACGTCGAGCTGCGCTCGACTGGACAGCCGGNNGACAGCCGGGGGCGGCTGTCCCTACACAAATCCAACCACATTCCCATGAGACCGAGTGGTGCGAACGCCGGTTGCTGGCGCGCATTCATCGGCTCACTGTGGGAATGTTGCGCAAACAAATTGAGCCGGTGACGCCAGCGGCTTTTATGCGCTGGCTTATGCGCTGGCAACACGTGGCGCCGGGGACGCAAGTCACGGGGGAGCGCGGGACTCTCGAAGTGCTGCAGCAGTTACAAGGATTCGAGATTCCGGCGAATGCCTGGGAGCGGCAGGTCCTGGCTCGGCGGATTGCGGACTACGATCCGAAATGGCTGGATCAACTTTGTTTGACTGGAGCCGTGGGTTGGGGACGATTGTCGCCGCATCCGGCAACCGTTGATGCGGGAGGCGCGGCTAATGGGAACGGAACAAGTCAAGAAGGAGCAGCGCCGAGGCAGCGCCGAGTCATTCCGACCAGCGTGGCGCCCATCACCTTTTTCGTGCGCGAGGAGGCGGACTGGATGATTCCGCGGCACGCTGCTGGCGCTGAGGCCGAGGCGCGCGGATTGAGCCACGGCGCGCAGCTCGTTCTTGAATTTCTGCGGCAGCGCGGGGCTTCTTTTTTTGCGGACATTGTGCGCGGCACGGGCAAATTGAAGGCGGAGATTGAAACTGGACTTTGGGAATTGGTAGCGGCAGGCCTGGTGACTGCCGACGGCTTCGACAATCTGCGGGCGCTGATCGATCCAAAGCGGCGCGCGGGGCAAGGCAATGGACGCAGCATGCGTCCGCGGCACAGTTCCGGTCGGTGGGCAGTGCTGCATGCGGATGTAGCTGCGGAACGCAATCGCGCGGTCGAGGCTGCTTGTTGGATGCTGCTGCGACGCTACGGAATTGTGATTCGCGATCTGCTGGCGCGCGAATCGAACTTGCCGCCGTGGCGCGAATTGCTGATGGCATTCCGCCGATTGGAAGATCGAGGCGAGATTCGCGGGGGACGATTTGTGGATGGCTTTCTGGGCGAGCAGTTCGCACTGCCTGTGGCTGTAGAGTCGGTTCGAGGGATGCGGAATCTGCCTTTGAGCGGGGACGCAACCACGTTGTCGGCAGCCGATCCGCTGAACCTGATTGGCATTCTGGTGCCGGGAGAGCGAGTGCCGGCAATTTCTGGCAGGACGGTCAGCTACAAAGATGGCGTTGCGGTTTCTGCTCCTAAACTTCCTGGCGCGAACGCGGTTGTAGAGAGTTCCGTGCACACGGCTTAACCTCGCTGCTGATGCGGCCACGCACTGAAATCTTTTCTCGGCGTCTGCCGGAATAAACATCAAAGCTCGAGGGAAGAGAGACGCACTCGTCTCGTGTTTATAGCGTCTGGAATTTATAACGGCGGAATTTCGGGGAGTGCTACGCTGTTAGCGTGAAGGTTCTGAATAGTGAAAGACCTATGTCGAAGCAGTCGCCTCGGCTGTCCCGCCTGGGCGAAGCCTGGCAGAACCGTACCGGCTCCCGTTCAGCCATAGCAATTTTCGCGGCCTTCCTCGCCACCGCGCTTCCGGCGTCTGCGGCTAGCTGGACCGTCCGCGCCGAGCCCGCTCGCTTGGTTAACGGCGCTCCAGTTCTGTTTCAGGTAAAGCCTTCGGCTAAGCTCCACTCCCTGAGCGGCACATGGTTGGCCCATCACCTCAGCTTCAGCTATGATGCTTCCACAAAAATGTGGTTCAGCTTAGCTGGCGTGGGCTTCGAAACCGCCCCGGGAAAATACTCGCTTGAACTATCGGGCGAACCCGCCAAAAGCAAAAGTGCTGCTGCTTCAACCGCAACGTCTTTCACGCGCGCTTTCACTGTCGCTCACGCGCAATATCCTCAAATTAAAGTGGAACTCACGGTGGGAAAAAAATTCACCGAGCCTTCTCCTGAGCAGCAACAGCAGATCGCAGAAGGGGTTAAAACGAAAGACGAGTATCTCAATCGCGTCACGCCAGACCGGGAGTGGGATCGAAAGTTCGAAGCTCCGGCGGAAGCGCCTATCTCCGATGTCTACGGTTCGCAAAGAATCTTCAACGGTGTAGCGCAACGTCCGCATTTCGGCCTCGATTTTCGCGTCCCCACTGGCACGCCGGTACGAGCCATGAATTCCGGTACCGTGCTGTTGGCGCGATTCCTATATTTCGAAGGCAATTGCGTTGTCATCGATCACGGACAGGGACTGCTGACGCTGTACTTGCATCTTTCTGAATTCAAAGTGAAAGAAGGGGAAGCGGTGAAGCGAGGTCAGGAGATCGGTCTCAGCGGTGGGACCGGACGTGCGACCGGACCGCATCTTCATGTCGCCGTTCGCTGGCAGGGAACTTATCTCGATCCCGCGCGTTTATTGCAGATGTCGCTGCCGTGATTTGCCTAGCTTTGAGCCGGCTACGCCAAAAACCTGTTGCGCTCGCGCAACAACTCCTGCAATGCACCTTTGAGTCCTAAATTTCGGATCAGCCGATGCAAATAATTGGGATGCACGCCTAACATTCCTGCAGCCTCCACGTAATTTCCGCGTGTCTGCTCGACTGCGTCCATAATCAACTGCTTCTTTAATTCCTTCACGCTGGCGTGATATTTACCCTCGCACATTTCAGCGGGCGATTCCTGTTCCAGCAAAGACTCCGGCAAATCTTCTAACAGCACAGCATCGGACGAGCCCATTACCAAGGCCCGTTCGATGGCGTTTTCTAATTCGCGCACGTTGCCCGGCCATTCGTAATTGACCAGCGCTGCCATGGCCTCGCGCGATACCGGCTTCGCCTTTACTTTGCTTCGCTTGGCATATTTCTGCACAAAATGGCGCGTCAGCATCGGAATATCTTCCCGGTGCTCGCGCAGCGGAGGCATCGTGAGTTTCACCACTGCCAATCGATAGTAGAGATCCTGACGGAAGTCTCCGTTGCGCACGGCTTCGCTCAAATCGCGATTGGTAGCGGCAATTAGTCGAACGTCGATTTTGATGGGATGCGTCCCACCCACGCGTTCGAATTCTCGTTCCTGCAAGACGCGCAGGAGCTTCACCTGCAGCGCAGGAGCGAGTTCCCCAATCTCGTCGAGAAATACCACTCCGCCGTCGGCAACCTCCAGCCGCCCTTTCTTTTGTACAGCCGCGCCGGTGAACGCTCCTCGTTCATGCCCAAACAGATCGCTCTCCAGCAATGTTTCGGGAATGGCGGCACAGTTAATTGCCACGAACGGCTTGGTCGCCCGGTGACTGTTGCGATGGAGCGCGCGAGCCGCCAACTCTTTGCCCGTACCGCTTTCGCCTTCGATCAGCACGGTCGATTCCGTGGAAGCGACCCTGGACAGAAACTGAAAAATTTCCTTAATTCGCGCGCTTTCCCCGACCAGGCTTTGTTCCTGCCTCACTTCCGTGGTCAGCCGCTGATTTTCCTCCTCCAGCCACTGCAGCCGGCGCGCGTTGTCCAGCGCGACTGCAGAGATTCCAGCGATCGCGGTCAGCAATTCCAGGTGGTCTTCCTGAAATTGATCTCCAGCGCTGGTGCTGTCCAGGTAAATGCATCCGATGACTCGCTGGAACACTGACAGAGGCACACACAAAAGCGTCATAACCTCGGACGCTACCAGACTTTCAACTTTGCGCAGATTGCCGCTGGAGGGAACATCGATGCCCAGAATCGCGACGTTATCTTTCATCACCTGCCGCACGATGGTGCGGCTCACGCGCACCAGTTGCGGCTGCCGTGCGCGGCGTGTTCGCGCGTAAAGAAAATTCAACTCTTGTCCTCCAGATTCCGCCAACAGAATGGCGCCACGTTCCGCGGGCAGGACTTCAAAAATAAGATCCAGCAACTGCGCCTGCAGTTCTTCCAGATCGCGGATGGCATGCACCACACGGCTGATCCTCAGCAGGGCGTTCAAATTCCGCGCCATCTGCGAGGTCTCTGGCAATTCCCGTTGCAGCCGCTCCGGATGCAGATAGACCGATTCTCTCGGGTGAATCAGCTTGGTCTCTACCGTGGACTGCTGTTCATCGAATTCGACGCGGCTGGCGGCTACGACTTCGTCTTCCTCGACCAGAAACAAGAACACCGAGTCGCCAGTCGCGATCTCGTCGCCGTGCCGCAGCCATTGTTCCTTTGCCGCGCGTCCATTGACTAAAGTCCCATTGCGACTGTCCAGGTCTTTGATCTGGAAACGCCCGTCCTCTTCTTTTCGCAGTAGGCAATGTTTTCGGGAAACCGATGCATCGGGAACAGCGACAGCGTTCCCGGGATCGCGGCCGAGCGTAGCTTCCCCCTCGGGGAGTGGAATGATAGAGTCCTTCGCGGGGCCGGCAATCACCAAGAGTCTAGGGCGCAATCAGGGTCTCCCCATTCCTGCAGAACTTCTTATCACAGAGTGGGCAGAAATGCATGCCGCTCGCGGAGCATTTCCAATATCCGAACGGTTAGCCGGAGCTATCCGATTGGATAGCCCGCGAGTCTTGCCAGCTTAGAAAATCCTATGCGAGAAGTGATGGCGCAATGAGCTAACGAATTGTAAATACAACGATTAAGTGTAGTTCGATTGAAGCAGTCGCGTCCGTACCAGGAATGGAATTCCGCATGCAAGACGGAAAGTGCGGATTCTTGGCGAAAAGCGACGGGGGAAGCGCTTTCAAGCATCACTAGCCGAGATCGCCAGTCAGAAGCTCGGGGGACCCCCTCATCGAGCTTCTGACTTTTTTGTTTTTCCGGATGTTTGTTCGCTTCGGCTGAAATCGTGGTTCGCCTGTGTCAGCGAACTCAGTCTCACTCCCGTTCGGGAAGATCCCAGGCAAACATGACGCCGCCGCTGCTCATCAGCACATATTGGCGGCCGTCGAGTTCGTAGGTGGTTGGGGAGCTGACGATGGAAGATCCTGAGCCAGCGTGCCAGAGGGTTTTGCCGTTGCTAGAATCCAGCGCAAGAAAATTGCCCATCGCATCGCCAGTAAAAGTGAGCCCGGAATCCGTGGTGAGCACTCCGGAGCCCGCTCCGCCGGGGCCAAGTTCGTGGCTCCAGCGAATTTTTCCGGTCTGGTAATCGATAGCGTCAATCACGCCTTTGCCCCACACGTCGTAATCCGCGCCTGACCAGCCGTAGACTCCGTCCGCGGGCTTGGCAAAGTAAATACTCCAGCTGGGATGAGCGTCGACGATAAACAAACCATTTTTCGTGTCAAAGCTAGGGGAACGGTAATTCGTGAGTCCGCCTTCGTCCGGGGCGATCAATCGTCCATCGGGCGCGGGTTCTTTGGCGGGATTTGGAATCGGACGGCCTTGCCGATCGACTCCCAGTGACCAGTTCACTGGCCCGTAAGGAACAGTCAGAAGACTCTTTCCGTTGGTACGATCGAGCACGAAGAAGTATCCGTTGCGC
Organism: Acidobacteriaceae bacterium; assembly: GCA_003132445.1. Taxonomy (GTDB): domain Bacteria; phylum Acidobacteriota; class Terriglobia; order Terriglobales; family Acidobacteriaceae; genus Sulfotelmatobacter. Next base: position 94,685 of record PKXU01000088.1, read on the forward strand.
GAAGACTGCATGAGCATCTTCTTCGGCTCGCCATGGAAATCTGCATCGACCAACACTGGAGTCTCCACAGCATCCCAGTCATGAGTGTCATGCGGCGAGACCTGAAAAGCCCAGGCTAGTTTGCCGGTGTTGGGATTGAGGGCGACGATCGAACAGGTGTAAGGGTCATCGCCCGGCCGCGTCGAACCTTTCAGCACCGGAGTTGGATTCCCAGTCCCCCAGTAGACGAGATCGAGATCGGGATCATAAGTTCCCGTCATCCACGTCATTCCTCCCGTGGTCTGGTTTGGAGTTCCTGCCGGAGGAGTGGAATCCCATTGCCATTGCGTGGCGCCGGTTTCCCGATCGATCGAGCGGATGTAGCCGCTGAGATTATCGAAATCCCCAGAGACACCGATCAGCACATGCTTGCCAACAACCAGAGGCGCCATGCTGGTCCAATAACCCTTGGTTACGTCGGCAACTTGTACTTTCCAGCGTACGCTTCCATCTTTGGCGTTCAGAGATACAAGATGCGCATTGGGAGCGAGAAAAAAAAGATAACCCTTGTACATCGCCAGGCCACGATTTCCAATGTGTTCGCCCTGAGTCGTCGGGGCGTTGTAATGCCAGAGCTGATGGCCTGAGCGTGCGTCAACGGCCCAGATGTTATCCGGAACAGTGAAATACACAATGCCATCGACCAGCAAAGGTGAGGATTTAATGAGCGCCGTCTGCTCGGTTTGGAAGGCCCAGGCAAGGGCGAGATTTTTCACATTCTGCGGAGTGATCTGAGTGAGCGTACTGTGACGCCTGCCAGAATAATCACCGTGATAGCTCGGCCAACTGTCGGCTGGCGGATGCAGAAGCATCTGCTCGTCGACGCCCTGAGCCAGCAGCACGCCGGGGGACGCGAGCGCGAGCAGTACGCTGATCCCAAAAAGAAATGCGTTTCGAGAATTCATAATGAAAGCAGGATCCCTTGAATCTCTAGTAAAACCTTCAGTAAAAGAAGTTATCTACAGAAGTTCAGCCTAACAAGCACTTCCCGCAGAAGACCGATCTGCGCGGCCTAGCGTAAGGTTTGCAAGTACGCCATGAGATTGTGAATGTCGTCATCCGTGTACTTTGGAAACAGTTCCACATGGGCGTTCGCAGGAGCATCGATTTTGAATTTCACATCGCTAGTACCCCACGATCGGTACCATCCCGCCGAATCGACGAGTCCCACCGTGAACTCATCCAGATAGGCCAAAGTCCCGGTAATGGTTTGCCCCGAAGCAAGTGTGACTGCGACTTTAGATTTCGCGTGTTCGGGATATAACATCTGCTCTTCAAGCATCAGGCCCTTCAGGCGTGACGCGATTCCCGCCAGATCGCCGCTTGGCGAATGGCAGCTTGCGCATCCTCCGGCGCCTTCGAAATATTTCTTGCCGGCTTCCGCATTTCCGGTTTGAAGGTCAGCGGCGTCGACGCCTTTGCGTCCGCCAACTCCTCTGGCCTGCGCTCTATTCTGCTGCGTGTGAATAAAAGCTGCCAGGCTGGCGATCTGCTCATCCGAACGGTCAAAACGCGGCATGCCTTTGTCCGGGCGCCCATTGCGAACGACTTGGCCAATCTTATCTCCGCCAACGTCGTGGGTGACCAGTTCCGATCGCGTTAGATCCGGTCCGGTCTCTCCACCGCCCGCATCGCGGCCATGACAAAAGGAGCAGTCTTGCCGGAAAAGCGCACCGCCTTTTCGAACCAGATCGGGCGGGTACAATTTGGGCGCGGCCGGAACGTCTTGTTTGACGCCTGCCGCTGCTTGAGCTTTGGGCTTTGCAGCCTGCGCTGCCGAAACTGCGCCACTTGCGAGAAAAATTCCCGCCAGCAGCGCGCTCCTATACAAAGTTGAACGAGAAAGATTCATGGCAGCGGGCTCAGTGTTGGTCCGTGGCAGATTGCGGCCGGACAGATTGCGGACGGGGATGAGAAGCGGTGCTGCCTTCCGTCATGCCCAGCACCCATTTGATGGCTTCAAAATACATCTTGCGAATGTCGGGGTCGCTCCAGGCATCTTCCGTATGGCCGAGGGTCGAATAGAAAACACGGCCCTTTCCGTACATCTTGTCCCATGCCACCGCGAAATCTTGATCGGTTCGATGAACTCGCGGATTATTTGCGTAATTGAGTTTCGTCGGATCAAGACTGAGCAGCACGTGGACCTTATCCCGCGACCAATCTTTGGGCTGATAGATTTCGTCATACTTTACGAATGCCGCCGGAAAGTGACGCACTGCGGGAAAAGTCGGATCTTCGTTGACGATGGGCGCGTTAAACGTGAACCAGGGATGCTGATCGAACCAGCCGCCAATCATCTCCCCGTACTCCGGCCATTTGTAATTCGTATCGAGCGCCGCATGAACGCCGACAAAACCCTTTCCATCGTCATTGATGAACGTCATCATATCTTTTTTCTGAGTGTCATCCAGGTCAAGTTCTCCGGTGGTGCTCACAAAGACGAGGGCATCGAAGTAGTCGAGATTTTTCGCGTTGCGTCCCAGGTCTTTCTTGGTGATAAGTTCAGTATCGGTGCGCAGCGTGGCATCCCAGAGACCACTGTCGTGACCCATGTTATAAATCGCGACCATGCCACTCGAAACGGAATCGTGCTCGAATCCTTTCGTCTGGCCGATTACGAGAATTCGCTTCAGATGAATTTGCTTTTCGTGCGGCGGTGGCGGCATGGAAGGATCCACGGCCGGCTGATTCTGGCCAAGCACCAAGCCTTGGGGGATGAGCAGAAAGAGAATAAGCAGAGAGACAAAGAGGAATAGAGCGATTCGAGTTTTGCGCAAGCGATCTCCCCTGAAAGAGATAAAGGTAACATAAGGCGGCTGCGGTAGAATGACCGATTGATCGAAGGAGATAGAAAGCGTTATGCGCGTTGGAGTCTTTACTCCCCTGCTGTCGCAACTTTCGCTGCCCGTGGTTCTCAAGAAACTCGCGGCCCTGCAAATCAACACCGTCGAACTGGCCACCGGAAACTATGTCGGGGACGCGCATTGCAAACTCTCAATGCTCGAGGGCGGCTCCGCGCTCGCCGAGTTTCAAAGAGCTCTCGGCGACCATGGCGTATCCATCAGCGCCTTGAGCTGTCACGGCAACGCGCTGCATCCAGACAAGGATTTTGCCCAGCATGATCGTGAGGTGAGCCGCAAGACCATTCTGCTCGCCGAGAAGCTGGGTGTACCGGTAGTCGTTGACTTCTCGGGATGTCCCGGCGATTCGCCACACGCCACCGCTCCCAATTGGGTGACATGCCCTTGGCCTCCGGATTATCAGAAAGTGCTTCAGTGGCAGTGGAACGAAGTTGTCGCGCCCTATTGGACCGAACATGCAAAGTTCGCGGCGGACCACGGAGTGAAGATTGCGATTGAGATGCATCCCGGGTTCGTGGTCTACAGCCCGGAAACCATGTTGCGGTTGCGATCCCTTGCCGGAGCGAGTGTGGGTTGCAACTTCGATCCCAGTCATCTTTTTTGGCAAAGCATCGATCCCATGGCGGCAATCCGTGTGCTACAAGGCGCCATCTTCCACGTCCATGCGAAAGACACGCAGATTTTTCAGAACAATCTGCCGCGCGCCGGCATGCTCGATACCAAGCCATATACGAATGAGCGCGAGCGTAGCTGGATCTTCCGCACCTGCGGCTATGGCCACGGCGCGGAGTGGTGGAGCGAATTTGTCTCAACCTTGCGCATGTTTGGCTACGATTCCGTTCTTTCGATTGAGCATGAAGACAGCCTGCTGTCGCCGGAAGAAGGGTTGACGAAAGCGGCGAATTTTCTGAACGGCATCGTCATCCGCGAGCAGCCTGGCGCCGCCTGGTGGACGTAAGTCTGGCTGCTCAACCAAGCGCAAGAGAACCAAGCCTAAAAACCAGCGCAAGGGAACTAAGCGCAGTGAGCGAAACACAGGAACGTAAGAAGAGAACGTAAGAGACAACGAAGATGAAATCGATCAGAACCGCAATTTTCGGCACGGGCTTTATGGGCCGCGTGCATCTGGAAGCGATCCGGCGCGTAGAGTCCGTCGATCCGGCGGCAATCGCGGGCAGAAATCTCGAAGCAGCGCGGCGGCTGGGCGTGGGATTTTCTATCGCCACGGTCGCCACTGACTATCGTGAGATCCTGCGCGATCCCTTGATTGATGCCGTTCACATCTGCACGCCCAACGCGCAGCACTTCCCCATGGCAAAGGATGCACTCGAGGCCGGTAAGCATGTGCTCTGCGAAAAACCGCTGGCGACAAGCGCCCAAGAAGGCCAAGAACTTGTCGCTCTTTGCGCCGAGCGGGGCTTGCGCAACTGCGTTTGCCACAATTTACGTTACTACCCGATGGTGCAGCAGATGCGCCGCATGCGCGAAGCTGGAGAACTCGGGGATATCCTCGTCGTTCAGGGCACGTATTCGCAGGACTGGCTTCTGTATGATACAGACTGGAATTGGCGCGTGGAAACCGCAGCGGGCGGCCCTTCCCGCTGCATGGCCGATATCGGCTCGCACTGGTTCGATATGGCGGAGCATATTACGGGATTGCGCGTGGCCTCGCTCTGCGCCGACCTGCAGACGTTTCATCCTACGCGCAAGCAGCCGAAGCACTCGGTTGAAACTTTCGCTAACAAGTTGCTTGGTCCTGAAGATTACAATGAAACGCCAATCGATACGGAAGATTTCGGCGCTGTGCTTTTCCGCATGGGCGCACGCACACGCGGATGCGTTACCGCCAGCCAGGTCTCCGCTGGACGCAAGAATCGCCTGAGCATTGAGATTTACGGAACAAAATCTTCCCTGGCGTGGGATCAGGAGCGGCCCGACGAGCTCTGGGCGGGCCACCGCGATGTCGGCAATCAGATCTTCGTCAAAGATCCGTCGCTTCTGAAACCGGCGGCACGCAGCTACGCCGATCTCCCCGGCGGCCATAGCGAGGGTTACGACGATACATTCAAGCAAGTCTTCCGCCGCTTTTATGCCTCAATCGCCGACCCGGCGACGATTCCCGAATATCCGCAATTCGTCGATGGACTTCGGCAACTCACCATTCTGGACGCCGTGTTGCAGAGCCATAAAACCCGACGGTGGGTCGATCTTCCGCTAGAGGCTACAGCGAAATAATAAGCCGTGGAACACGTCGTAACAGAGTAAGAGTTTCGTCAATTTTTTTATCGATTCTGCGAGACCTGCGGATTCACCCACGCCCCGTCATGGGCGATCAGGGCCTGTGCCTCGTCCGGCCCCCAGGAGCCGGGCTCATACGCGGACAACGGTGTGACGTCACCCAAAATCGGGTCGACCGCGCGCCATTGCGCCTCTACGATATCCTCGCGGGCAAAAAGTTCGCTCTGCCCTCGCATGGCGTCGCCCAGCAACCGTTCATAGGGAGGCATGTCATTGGCGGCCTGTTGAGTCAGCGAGAGTTCAACGTCGTTGCCCGTCATGCGCTCGCCCGGCGTCTTCACGCGCATCCCCATTCCGATTGCAATGTCGGGACTGATACGCATGCGCAAGTGCGCCGAATTGCCTGAGATGATTTCCCCAAAAGTTTCGATCGGAGGGCGTTTGAATTCGACGAACACTTCGGTCGCAGTCACCGGCAGCATCTTGCCGGCGCGGATGTAGATGGGAACTCCCGCCCATCGCCAGGACTCGATAAACATTTTTACTGCGACAAAGGTCTCGACCGTGGAATTGGCCGCCACTCCGGGCACGGAACGATAGCCTTTGTACTGCCCTCGCACCACATCGGACTTCGCCAACGGTCGCAGCGCCTTGAGCAATGCCGCTTTCTGATCGCGCCTTGCGTCATGATCCTCGCCCGTGGGTGGGTCCATGGTGAGGTTCGCCAGCACCTGCATTAGGTGGTTCTGCACTACATCGCGCACCGTTCCGGTTGCGTCGTAAAGCTTGCCGCGATCTTCAACCCCAAACTTTTCCGCCATTGTGATTTGAATGCTGCGCACGTGGTCGCGATTCCAAATGGGCTCGAAGAATGGATTAGCGAAGCGAGTGTAGAGAATGTTTTGTACCGGCTCTTTACCGAGGAAATGATCGATGCGGAAAATACGATCCTCAGAAAAATAGCGGTGCAGGATCCGGTTCAACTCCTGCGCCGACGCTAAGTTATGGCCGAAAGGTTTCTCCACCACCACGCGCGAATTTTCGGCGCAGCCTGATTTTGCCAGTCCCTCAGCCACGGTGCCGAACAGGCTGGGTGGAATTGCCAGATAATGAGTTGGCCGCTGGGCGGAGCCTAATTCCTTTCGCAGCTGAGCAAAAGTGTTGGGATCGTTGTAGTCGCCATCCACGTAACGCAGCAGTTCCATCAACTTGTTAAAAGCATTTTGGTCGATGCCGCCGTGCTTTTCCACGCTGTCTTTGGCGCGGGCTTTGAGTTGATCCAGATTCCATCCGGCCTTGGCTACGCCGATGATCGGAACGTTGAGGCCTTCGTCGCGAATCAGCGCCTGCAGCGAGGGAAAAATTTGCTTGTGCGCGAGATCGCCGGTGGCCCCAAAAAATACAAAAGCATCCGACTGGAAGCCCGCCATCAACGTGCCTCCAGACGAAACACGGCCCGCAGTCGGGCGTTCCCCATGCGCCATACGATATTGCGAAGCGTTGGAATCAGTCATAAGCAGCAAGGCGCGGGCAATAAATTAAGCGTACCACAGCGAAAAATGATGCGGTAAGTGGAAGCAGCCGAAAAGGTCTTCGTCTTGACCCAGCCAGACGCCGATGTTAGCTTCGATTTTCAAACGTAACCTTCGAGGGAAATCACTCTGAGCCGGTCGGTGAAATGGCCTTCGTTCGTCGATCTTCATTCTGACGATCTTTATTCCGTCGATCATTCCGCCAATCTTCATTCTTCCGATCGTAATTCTGCCGGTCTTCGTTCCGGCGATCGTGATCCGGCTCAACCGGAATGCCTTGACCTCGACCGACGCCAGTTCCTGCTGCGCTTTTCTCAGGGCGTCGGCGGAATGTTGATTCCCGCGAGCTTCTGGGGTTTCACTTCTGCAACGCAAGATCGGGCGTTTTCATCGTCCAGTGCGCCAGTCGGCGGCGAGTTCCATCTGCAACCGCATTACCGAAGCGAGCGGCCGCTTGACTCCGTACTATCGAAAGTTCAGCCCGGGCTCGATGAGTTCATCACGGAAAAATATGCGGAACAGATTGCGGCGATTCTGGCGGAGTGGTCCAGCAACCTGTTGCAGTATCCGCACCAATCACGCGCGCTCTCCGAATTTCTTGCGGCGGATTTCATTGCGACCTCGCTCATGCCCGCCGAATCGATAGTCGTCCGCGCTGGCGCGATGCTGCAAGTGAAGCAAAACAGATTTCCTACCGAGGCTACCTTGCAGCGTGGAGAATTTCTTCGCGAGTGGGAACGTATATTCAGCGCCTACTCAAAGATCGTGACCGCCGAGTTTCAGATTACCGCGATTCATGCGATTGAACGTTCTTCTTCCCAGGTTCCGGAATCGCTGCATACTCGTATTCGCTATGAAATCGTTGGTGCGGGAACGGGCTTCCATCGCGAACAGCGAACGGGCTACTGGGATTTAGAGTGGAAACTTTCCGAAGGAAACGAGTTCCGCGTCGGGAGCTGGCGGGCGCTCGATGAGACGCAAGCTCGTTCCCTCTCGCCCGTTTATGTCGATATCACTTCGGCTGCGTTGGGTGTGAATCGGTCCTATTCAGTACAAATGCTGCATGGAACAGACTACTGGCGCACCGTTCTGGACGGCGCTTGCGGCATCGACATCTACGGACACAATGGAATTTCCGTCGCGGATATCGACAACGACGGCTTCGATGATCTTTATGTTTGCCAGCCCGCCGGGCTGCCGAATCGTCTTTATCGCAATCGCGGCGATGGAACATTCGAAGACATTACGGAATCGTCTGGACTTGGAATTCTTGAAAATACAGCATGCGCTCTGTTCGCTGACTTCAGCAATCAAGGCAGGCAGGATGTGATCGTGGTGCGAGCCAGTGGTCCCTTGCTGTTCTTGAACGAAGGCGGAGGTAAATTTCGGCAGAAAGATAACGCGTTCGTTTTCGCGAATCCGCCGCAAGGAACATTCACGGGCGCGGCCGCCGCGGATTATGACGGCGACGGAAGGCTGGATGTTTATTTCTGCTTGTACGCCTACTATCAGGGCACGGGACAATATAAATATCCCTCGCCCTACCACGCTGCGGAGAACGGTCCGCCGAATTTCTTGATGCGCAATCAGGGCGACGGAACGTTTCTCGACGTGACCGCAAAGTCCGGCCTGAATCAGAACAACACCCGTTATAGCTTTTGTTGTGGATGGAGTGACTACAATCGCGACGGCTGGCCCGATCTTTATGTAGTGAACGATTTTGGGAGAAAAAATCTTTACCGCAACAACGGCGACGGAACCTTCACCGATATTGCCGCGCAAGCCGGAGTGGAGGACATCGGCGCAGGCATGAGCGTCTCGTGGCTGAATTATGCCAATGACAGCGGGGAAGATCTCTACGTCGGAAATATGTGGACTGCGGCGGGAGAGCGAATCTCGACGCAGGAAATCTTTAAGAAAGAATCGTCCCCGGAAGTTCGTGCACTTTATCGAAAACATGCGATGGGAAATTCGCTGTTTAGGAATCGTGGTGCAGCTTTCGACAATGCCACGGAAGCGTCAGGCGCTGGGATGGGCCGCTGGGCGTGGTCCAGCGACGCTTTCGATTTCGATCACGATGGCTTTCCCGATCTTTACATAGCCAACGGAATGGTCTCAGGACCCTCGCGCCAGGATCTAAACAGTTTTTTCTGGCGACAGGTAGTGGCGTGCTCTCCCGACGAAGCTCGCGCTTCCCAGCCGTACGAGCAGGGATGGAATGCAATCAATGAACTGATTCGATCCGATGGCACCTGGAGCGGCTACGAGCGAAATGTTTTTTATGCCAATAATCGCGACGGAATTTTTACCGATGTCTCCGCTGTAGTTGGCATGGATTTCGTGGAAGACGGAAGAGCTTTTTGCCTGGCCGATTTCGATCACGACGGCCGTCTCGAAGTATTTCTAAAAAATCGAAATGCTCCGCAGTTGCGCCTTCTGAAAAACATAGCGGCAGAGTTGCCGCCTTCGATCGCGTTCCGGCTGCGGGGAACCAAGAGCAACCGCGATGCGATTGGCGCTGCGATTACGGTTGAAAGTGGTGAAAGTGGTGCTGCGCGGCAAACGCTCTTTGTTCAAGCTGGTTCCGGTTTTCTTTCGCAGCACAGCAAAGACGTATTTTTCGGCCTTGGGCAAGCCAAAGGAACGGTGCGTGCCTCGATTCGCTGGCCCAGCGGCCTGGTGCAGGAACTGCACGATCTTCCGGCGAATCATCGCATCTGGGTAGAAGAGGGTGCGAGCGCATCGCGTATGGAGCCGTTCAACACTCACGTGAAGAATCTTCTTGTTGCAGAACCCGCAGCGGGAGCTGAATTGTTGCCCACCCAGGTTGAAACGTGGCTGCTGGCGCCCGTGGCCGCGCCCGATTTCTCGCTGCCCGATCTGTCGGGAAAAGTTCATGCGCTTTCCGCGCTTCCGGAAGTGATAACGCTTCTCAACTTCTGGACGACGACGTCAGTCGATTCGCGGAAGGAATTGAGATCGCTTCAAAAGCTGCACCTGAAATGGAAGATGAAAGATCTGCATTGTGTTGCCGTAAATGTGGACGGTCTGAATGTGCTTACCGATGACGAAGTTCGGACTCTTGCCAACGAATTTACTTTTCCGATTCTGCGCAGTTCGGAGGACGTTGCGGCAATCTATAACATTCTTTATCGCCAATTATTCGACCGCCATCGCGATCTGAGTCTGCCCACATCCTTTTTGATCGACGGCCATGGCAACATCGTTAAGGTGTATCAGGGACCAATCGATCCCGATCACGTTGAAAAAGATGTCCAGAGTATTCCACGAACCGCAACCGAGCGACTGGCGCGGGCATTGCCTTTTTTCGATTCGAACGGTTCCCTTGAATTCGGGCGCAACTATCTTTCCTACGGTGCTCTATTTTTTCAGCGCGGATATCTCGATCAGGCTGAAGTTTCATTCCAGCAAGCGTTGCGTGAGAATCCCTCGAGCGCCGAGGCCTTGTATGGAATCGGCAGCGTGTACCTGAATCAAAATAAAAATGCGGACGCGCGGGCGGCCCTTGAACGCGCGGTGAAGCTCTCGGCTGATTATCCGGATACTTTACCGGATGCCTGGAATAATCTTGGTGTGATTGCCACGCGGGAAGGACGTTTAGATGAGTCAGTGCAGTATTTTCAGAAAGCGCTGCGTCTGAATGCGCGTCATCTTCTGGCGCTCGACAATTTAGGCAATGCATATCGTTCGCAGAAACGCTGGGATGACGCTCGCAGCGTGTTGGAGCAGGCACTGGAAGTTTCGCCCCAGGATCCTGAGGCGAACTATAGCCTGGGCATGGTTTTCGCGCAGACTGACGATACTGCGCAGGCGTACGAATATTTGCAACGCGCCTTGAAGGCGCGTCCGGTTTATCCCGAGGCCCTGAACAATCTGGGAGTGCTTTATCTGGTCACTCAGCGGCGCGATCTGGCGGTGGCGAGCTTCGAGGAGTGCATCCGCGTGGCCCCTGGATTCGATCAGTCGTATCTGAATCTGGCGCGCGTTTATGCGTTAGAGGGAACACGGGACAAGGCCCGCGAGATATTGCTCGATCTGCTGAAACAACATCCCGACCACCAGCAAGGCAAAGAAATGCTCAAGCAGTTGCAACGTTAGCTTTCTTAACGGTAAGTCAGGGCTTAGGCGTGAGGGCAGTCAGCAGGTCGACGAACATGTTGTAGAACCTTGCGGTATCGAGTTCCACTTGTACTTCAACGGGTGGTCCCACGAATTTTGGCTTGTCCTGGTCTGTCCAACTCAGGGTGCTTCCATAATCGGCGCCGTGGCTCAAGTCGACGTCGAGATAACGCGACTCCTTCGCTGAAATCAAACTCGGATCGAGCCACGCTTCGGCCGCAAGTTCGTCCCACAAATAATTGTATGGGCCATACAAATGCGAATAGGTACCGACATAGCGGGCCGCGGCCGTGCTTCCGGCCTTCACGCGGTTGAGTAAATCCTGAGTCAGCCGGGTCTTCAAAGAAATATCCACGCTGGTGCAGACAATTTTTTTCCACGGAGCTCGCAGCACGATGTGGGCCGCTTCGGGATCGAACCAGAGATTGAATTCGTGGCGGGGNNTGAACTCGGGGTCGTCGGTTTTCGGATTGAGGCTCCCGCCCATGAACACTAGCTCCTTTGCCAGACTTGCGAACGCGGGGTCGATCGAGATGGCTAGCGCTAGATTGGTCATAGGGCCGCCTTCATAGATAGTGACCTCGTGCGGATATTTGTGGACCATGCGCGAAAGAAAGTGCGCGGCGTCCTCATCCGCTGGCTTCGTTGTGGGCTTACCCTCGGGCATTTCGCCCAACTGATCTGGCGGGTGATATCGTTGCGGAGTCCACGCACCCAGCCACACCACGGAGCCGTACTGCTGCTCCCAAAGTTCCGTTTCTTCCTTGCGGCGTACCAACGGATATTCCGCTCCCGGCACCACCGGAATGTCGGTTCGTCCAATGATCTCGAGCGTGCGCAAGGTATGGGCGACTTCCTCGTGCAACCAGCCATCGCCGGTCACGACGGTTACGCCGAGCACTTCGGTTTGTGGCGACTGAATAAGCAGTAAGATGGCTTGCTGATCGCTGCCTCCTGGTCCAGCTGCATCCTGATCGATAATGATCTTGCGCTTCGCGGAAGACTGTTGACTCCACACGGAAAGACACGTCAACAGCAGCACCGCGATCGCCGACAGCCGGACCCTCAGTCGAAGCAGTCTCACTCGAACCAGCTTCATCCTCCGCACCTCCGGGTACTTCGAAAATAGGACGCACACGAGTTTCGCCAGAATATTTGCGAGAGATTGCATTCTATTTTGTGATGCGTGAATCCGGCCAGTGCTTTAGGTGGGTGCCCCACTTCTCGCTTCTTTTGCGAGAAGTGGGATCTCACAGGCGCAGGTTGCGAGAGACCCACTCGAAAGATAGAATTTCGGTCCAGGCACATGGGAAGCAACCTCATTGCAGTGCGGAGAATTATTCCCTTTGTGCTCTTTGCCGTGCTCTCTCCGTTTGTATATTCCCAGGAGACAGGGAAGTCAGCATCATTGCGCGGGATAGTTCGCGACTCTCAAGGCAAAGCGGTTGCAGGCGCGACCCTTCGTTTGGAGAACAAAGGCGAAATGCAAGGCGCGCAGTCGGATGCACAGGGGAATTACAGTTTCGCGGCGGTTCGCGGCGGAGTCTATGCTTTGCGGGCGGGCATGCCCGGATACGCGGACACGGAAATTCCTGCACTCTTTTTTGCTGCGAGAGAAACAAAGAATGTCGATCTCATCCTATTGCCGGCTAAATCCTTAGCATCGCAATCGGCGGAAGCACCGCGGTTTTTCGATGAGCCGCAATTTGCAGTGGCCGGCGTCACCGATACGACAAATCTCGGCGGCCATGGCTCCAACACGATGGTCCGAACGCGTGAAACGCTGGCCAAAGAAACGTTATCGCTGAACTTATCTCTGAACAACACTTCGGCGTTACCCTCATCCGGAACCGAGCAAGAAAAATCGCTGCGTGAACGCGTGGCGCGTGAACCGCATAGTCTCGAGGCAAACTATCTTCTGGGAAAGCAGCTGAACGAGAACGCCAAAGCTCACGACGCCATTCCGTACCTGGAGCGCGCCCACGAACTCAAGCCCGGCGACTATGACAGTTCTTACGAACTAGCATTAGCCGATGAGCACGCAGGCAATTTTGAAAACGCGCGCGACCAAGCGCAAGTATTGCTGTCGCATGCCGACAAGGCCGAACTGCATCACTTGCTCGCAGATGCGCAAGAGAAGCTGGGGAATTCTCTGGACGCTGTGCGCGAGTACGAGCGCGCAGCTGAACTCGACCCGCGCGAGACATATATATTTGACTGGGGTTCGGAGCTTTTATTGCATCATGCGCCTGAACCCGCCGTCGACGTTTTCACCAAAGGCAATCAGCTTTTCCCGCATTCCGTGCGCATGCTGATTGCACTGAGTGCTGCCTGGTTTTCGCGCGGATCCTACGATCACGCTGTGCAGCGAATTTGCGAAGCCTCTGATCTGAATCCGAATGATCCCATGCCCTATTTGTTCATGGGCAAGATGCAGATCGCGGAGCCTGAGCCCTCCCAACAAATCGTCGACAAATTGCGGCGCTTCGTTGCCTTGCAACCCGAGAATGCCGAAGCGAATTATTACTATGCAGTCGCACTTTGGCCGCTGCGCGGTGTATCCCAGGATGCGGCGCGCGCGGCGCAGATCGAATCCTTACTCAATCATGCGACTCATCTCGATCCGAAATTTGCCGCCGCTTACCTGCAGCTGGGAATTCTGCATGCGGAGGAAAAAGATTATCCGCGGGCGATTTCCGATTATCAGCAAGCCATTCATTTGGACCCGAAGATGGAGGACGCCCACTATCGGCTGGCGCAGGCTTATCGCCAGGTGGGAGATACAGGCAAGTCTACGGCGGAGTTGCAGATTTATGAGCAGATCGCCAAAGAGTCGGCGCAGGAGCTGGAACGCAGCCGTCATGAGATTCGGCAGTTCGTGTATGTCCTGCGCGACCAAAGTCCGACCCTGGCCCACTAGTTCAGATACTGGCTCTGGTAGGTTAAAGGGCGGCAAGTCGGACCTGTAGATTTGTGCGTGCGAGATCCTTCCCTCCGCCTGAAAAACGGCTACGGTCAGGACGACGCCCTTCCAGAGAGCGCACACGACTAACAGTCCCGCTATGGAACCGCGCTCCGCACTGGCTTCGGCTGTGTTACACTTTTTGGTTCATACTGACAAATTGTTGCACGCAGGACTCCCAATCCACACATGCTCTTGTCGAAAGGATATGTGGGCTATCTGGCCCGCGAAGTCACCAAGAAACTGATTGCCGGCAAGTTCATCGAAACCTCGGCCATTCCCGCAGTGACCGAGCGGGTGAATGCGGCGTTGGTCGACGAACTCTCGCTGGAAGACCGCATCAATGACGAAGTGCGCGTGATTCTCGAGGCCTATTCCGAGGAGATGCGCAACAGCGGCGCCAATTACCAGGAAATGTTCCGCAAGGTTAAGACTGAACTGGTGCGCAAGTACAAGGCGGTGCTGTGAGACTCAGCCGCGATAAAGTCAACGTGCTGGCCCGGGCCGTTTCCGAGGTGCTCAAGCAGATGGACGAGGTCGAGTTCATCGAAGATCCAAATACTATCCGCCAGGAAACGCGCAAGATTCTCGAAGAACTGCTCAATCAGGAAGCCAGAATCGACGTCGCCGCCCGCCAGAAAATCGAGAGCCAGAAACGCACCATCCTCGAAGGCTCGCAAGAGTGGGACATTCTTTACCGCAAGTATTACAACGAGGAAGTTAAGAAGCTGGGCGTTTAGCGCCTCCGATTGCGACTCTTCGTTTTCGCTGTTCTCAATCTAAGGGATTAATTTCAGTTCAATGGTTGTCAGGTTGCGAACCGAGCGCGCTGGGCGCTTGTCCTCTGTAACTACCAGTTTCAGCGGACCGGAGTGACCGTCGAGCGGTTTGCCATTCATCGTGTCGGCGACCAGAACTTCTCCGGGATGAAAACTGGGATCGACTTCGGCCAAGGCCAGAATGGCCTGATATCCATCCGCGCCGGTCGCGACCACGAAGTTCGTAAGCGCCTCGCCATGAAGTTCGCTGCCGATGGGCGCACCCACTTTGCTGAGAAGATCGGATAGGCGAACGCCCGAGTAAGTCTCATCGGCGTTGGTGTGCGTGTTGTGGAAAATCGCCGTAATGTGCGGCATCGATTTCAAGTCCGCCAGCGAGAATGCCGTCGGATCGTGGTACGGATAAGCTAATACGAGCAGACGATCTTTCCCCGACATCGGCGGCGAATCCGTGATGACCGGCCCCGAACCTGCGGTTCCTCCCACTTCCAGCACAATCTTGAAAGTCTGTGCCGGCTTCAACTGCGCCGCGCCAGACTGGGGAAGGTCCGCGTTTACCACGTCGAGGTGTGCAACCGCATTCTTAAAACCCGGAACACGCACGAAGATCGCGTATCCTCCCGGCTTCAACTGAAGGGCGAGTTTGCCCTGGTCGTCGCTTTCGAGTTTAGAGGCAGCCTGCGGAGCCGGAACCACCCGCACCTGCGCACGGGCAACCGCGGCCCCGCTCTGATCGGTCACCTGGATTACGGCGGCGACCGCGGCCGTTTGCTGCGCTCGTGGAACTGATGGAAATAGCAGGCCCAGTGCAATAACAGAAATAAAAGACCGCGTCTTTTTTCGCATGCGGAAAAGCATAGCTCAGGCGGGCTTCGATGTCAGCAGGCAGGCTTGGCGAATGCTGAGGTTGCGTTGTCTCCAGCTTGTTATCCTGTACTTTAAAGACAATGGAGTCGACAAAGACAACCGGCCTGACCGATCTGAAGGGTGTGGTCAAGCGCGCCGCCGAGGACGCTGGGTTCAACATTGTGGGTATTGCTCCCGCTGCTGACGCTCCGGAGCACAAGTATTTCCCCGAGTGGATTTCCGCTGGCTATGCCGGCGAGATGAAATACATGGCCGCGCGCGATGAGCACGGCGAATTTAAGCGTGGATCGCTGGCTCGCGTGGCACCGTGGGCGCGAAGTGTCGTGGTTTGTGCCATCAACTACAACACCGATCACCCATATTCAACCGAAGAGCACGCACCCGGCTGCGGCTGGATTTCGCGCTATGCTTGGAGCCGCGAAGACTATCACGACGCTGTGCTTCGTCGTCTGCAGCAGCTTGAGGCCGCGTTGCAACAATCTGTGCCTACAGATTTTCAGCCGGTTCTGACTCGCAGCTATGTAGATACGGGCCCGATCGTGGAGCGTGTTTATGCGAAGTACGCGGGCGTGGGATGGATCGGCAAGAATACCTGCATCATCAATCAGAAAAAAGGCTCGTGGCTTTTCCTCGGAGTGATTCTCACGTCGCTTCAACTTGTGCCCGACATTCCTGCGCCGGACCGCTGCGGGAGCTGCACTCGTTGCATAGAAGCATGCCCGACTGAAGCGCTGACGGAACCATACCAGCTCGACTCCAACAAATGCATTTCTTATCTCACGATCGAAAAACGGGGTTCAATTCCGGAGGGTCTCCGCGCTGGAATGGGTCGTCATGTCTTCGGCTGCGACATTTGCCAGGACGTTTGCCCGTGGAACCGTAAAGCGCCTACGTCGACGGCGGCTGAGTTCGAGCCACGCGCGGGCCTTGTCAATCCCGACCTTGCCTGGCTCGCCGAAATCTCGGCAGAAGAATTTCATGTGGCCTTTCGCGGATCGCCAATCCGCCGCACCAAGCGTTCCGGATTAAGGCGCAATGCCGCCATTGCCCTGGGAAACAGTGGTGAGCAACAGTTCCTGCCTCTTCTCAAGCGACTTGCGGACGATGAAGATGAATCTGTCGCGGAGAGCGCACAATGGGCGGTAACGCAATTGACGCATCCCGAGTGAACTCGCCTTCATCGAATACTTACTTCGCATTGTCTTCGCTCAGTCTACGGGAAGTTTTAGCTCGCTGTACTGCAACTTAGGTAACTGGTTTTTACGATTACCAGCAACTAAACTTTGGCTAAAGGGTTCTTATTAGCTGAGTTAGTCTAGCCATAGGGGGAAGTATGTTGTCACGCCACATTGGAACGATGCGGCGCGTTTTTATTAAGTTAGCGGTGATGCTTCTTGCTTCTGCCTCTTTGGCGAGCGCTTCCGCTACTCTTCTTTTGGAAGAACCCTACGGGCACATGGGGTTGTTTACTGCGACTGGCCATGCCGCGGTTTATCTTTCCGGCATCTGCGCCGATACTCCAGTGCTTCTGCGCCACTGCGCTCCCGGAGAAACGGGAATCGTCCTCAGCCGCTACGACGGCGTGGGGGGGTACGATTGGGTGGCGATTCCCCTGATCCCCTATTTGTACGCGGTCGAACGTCCCGAAGACGTGCCGCTATTTGCCAACGCGAAGATGGCGGCGTTTCTGCGCGACCGTTACCGGCGCAAGTATCTTGAAGATATCGTGCCCGACGGAAAGAATGGCGCGGCTCCCGGTGGCAATTGGTATCAGCTGGTCGGGTCTTCCTATGACCGCGCCATCTATGGTTTCGAAATTGAAACAACTCCCGAACAAGATGATGCTCTGATCCGCAAATATAACGCGACGCCGAATGTGTCGCATTTCCACCTGGCTACGAATAACTGCGCCGACTTCGCCAAAGGAGTGCTTAATTTTTATTATCCGAAATCTCTGCATCGCAGCCTGGTCGCCGATGTCGGCATCACTACGCCGAAACAGATTTCGAAAATGCTGACTAAGTTCAGCGCGCGACATCCGGAGCTGGAGTTTTCCCGAATCATCATCTCGCAGGTGCCTGGTTCCATGCCGCGCAGCACGAATGTCCATGGAGTTGTGGAATCGTTTCTCAAATCGAAAAAGTATATTGTGCCCAGCGCAGTGTTGAATCCGATCTTTGCCGGGTGCGTGGCGGCGGTTTATGTCGGCACTGGTGGCGGCCACTTCGAGCCGGCCCGCAACGCTATGATCTTCGAAGGGGGCAGTGACCCAGAGCGTCCGTTAGATGCTGAAGATCGCCGCGCTTACCAGCAGCAGTTGAAACATTTCCTGGCCGACGCCTATCCTGAAACGCCGCGACGCAAGGCCGACAAGATGTGGGCGAAGCTGCAAGCGAAAGCTAAAACGGGCGTGGACGACCAAGGCAGGCCGATCCTTGATATGCGGATCGGGGATAGTCTGGTGCGGGTCGGCGTATCCGCCAACAATGTTTTGAACGGCACCGTTCCGCTGGAAGTGGAGCGGGAGCTCCTGGAGGCTCGTCTAGAGGCGGAATTGCGCGGCCGATCGGCTCAGCAACTCTCCGAACAACAGGTGTCGCGCGATTGGGATCTGCTGCAAGAAACTATGGCAGAGAAGGATTCCCCGATTGCCCTAAGAATCACTCCACGCTCTGAGAATGTTCGGGGAAACCAGCCGTAACCCGCTTTAATCTCTAAACGTAGTGGGGCGCGTCGTTATTATCTTCGCTTATTGCTCTTCGCTTATTGCTCTTGGGGAGGCCGTTGCGGGAGGGCCTGACCCGGCCCCAGCGGTTGACCGGATTGTTGCTGCTGCTGGAGTTGCAATTGCCGTTGCTGCATCTCCTGCAGCATTTGCTGCGGCGTTTTCACCCCAGGCTGATCCGCAGGGGGTGGCGTCTGTTCCGCTTCCGCGGCCGCCTGGTCTGCGGCATCATCTTCCGTCGCTTCCGCTTCGTTCGCCTCACCTGGCCCGCCCGGGTGTGGACCGTTCGGTTGCTCTGCGACTGCCGGCGTATTCGGGGCAGCATTATCGGGTCCAGTTTTTGCCACTAAGACGACTCGCGTAAGCACTGTGTTGTCTGCGGGAGATCCCAAGATCACGTAATTGAACCGAGACCCGTTTAAAAGTTCGGCCACAACCTCTCGTGCCGGACCAGGTCCCAGATGAGTTACCACTCGTTCCGTCGCCGCCGGAATCTCAATTTCTGCTCCCGTCTGTTTGCGGACGGCTCGCAAAATGTCACCGAGTGTGGAGTTGGGCGCGACGATGGTTAACTGCGAATTCTGATAACTCACCTGCGGGGGCACGGGAGACATCGAATCCAGTGGAACCTGCTGGACTGGACCGGTAGGTCCCGAGGGCAGGGGCGCCAGCGGAGGTTTTTGCGGTTTCTTTGTCTTTCTCGTCTTCGGCGCGTTCGTCTTCGGCTGGTTCGTCTGGGTCTGGTTCGTCGGCTGGATTAGCGGGGGCTGGCTTTGCGCGGTTTGCGGGGAGTCGGCGCGTGCCGGGCTGAACACCCCAAGGCACGACGAAATCAGGCACAGGAGAAGGATTTCACCGAGTCTCTTGAATTTCCGCCTCCCGCTCATGCTACTCCTCCCAGAAATCTGCCAACAACAAAAGCGCCAGGACTTGCTTCATCCAATCTTACCATCGCCGGTGCAGCGTTGGATGCCGCATCATCCCGACGCATGATGCTGCTGCATAATCCTATTGGAAAGAACGCCTTAACGGCTGCCTCTTGCATTCTTTGATGCCACGCATACCGCGTGTTGCGAAGACAAATTCCGCAAGGGGATCACAGTCAACCATTTCCTTTGATGCTCAATCTTACAAGCGAAGGCTGAAGCAAGGTAAACTGGACCTAGCGTTTCAAAAATCGAGGAAAGTAAAGGCGGAGTTCATCTATGAGTCCGGCCCGCGTGAATCTGGCCCGCAGTCTTAACCCCGCTCTTTGGATTGCCCTGGCAGCTGTGGCGTTTGCGCCCTTGAGGTCCGGTGCGCAGAGTTGTCAGACGGCAAGCGATCTCGACGATGCCGCGCGCAGCGCTATCACTGCGGCTGGTCAGCGCTATTTCGCGATGGCCACTGCGGGCGATGTCGCCGGTTTACGGCAAAACTCGATTCCCAGTCTCGCTGCCGGTTTCTCCGGAATTCAGACGACCATCAACGACCATCAAACCGAGCTGGCCGGCGCCCAGGCTACGGTGAAGGGTGTCTTTCTACTCGATGGAACCACTCCAGTCGCTCACGCGGAGTTCGACTGCGGAGTTTTTGGCAAGAACGGCCAGACCTCGGGCAGCGCTATCTTTTATCTCGATAATCTTCCCGCCGGTAAATATGGCGTCGTCCTTTTTGATGCGAATTCCGCGAAAGGGCGAACGATGGTTTCCTTCATCCTGCAACAGATAGGAACCGACTGGAAGTTAGGCGGTCTCTATATCAAGTCGGCGCAGGTCGCCGGACACGATAGCGACTGGTTTCTCGCCAGGGCCGCTGAATATAAATCCAAGGGCCAGATGCACAATGCGTGGTTTTTCTATACTCAGTCCCGCGAACTTCTTCAGCCCGTGCCGTTTATGAGTACGCTTGCCACCGACAAACTGTATCAGGATGCGCAGAGCATGCAGCCTGCCGACATCCCCGCCGGGAAGGCAGTCGATCTCCCGGTCGGGGCGACCACGTATAAACTCACTGAAATGTTTCCCCAAGTGGTGGGTAACGATCTCGATTTGATCGTGAGGTACCAGGTCGCCGATATCTCCAACACCAATCAGACTTACGACAGCAATGTTGCCGTGATTAAAGCCGTTGCAGCGAAATATCCGGAAGTAAGGAACGCGTTTGCGGCGATTGTCGCCCGCGCCGTGGCTCCGAACGGGCAAGATTACGGAACCATGCTGGCCATAAAGGACATCAAGTAATCCGGTTCGCAGCAGGCAGTCTCAGTTCGTCACGAACGACGATTTAGTTTTGATCAAACAGGCATTCTTTTGGGTCTTTGTCGTCGCGCAATCCCAGGAAGACCGGCGCGCGAAGTTTCGGGCCGCTGCCTGTGTTAGCGCCGCCAGTCCACTCTGCATACTCGATTTCGGCGACTAACTCCGGTTTCACGAAACTTACTTTTCGCAGAGCGTCCACATCTCCGAAAAACGGATTCTTATTCGTCTCCAATTTCTTCAGGACATTCGCAATGTCGCCGAGGGATTTTTGATTAAATCCGCTGCCCGCCTGGCCCACATGGATCAGTCGCCCTTGCTTGTCGTAGAGTCCAAGCACGAGTGACCCAAAGTGCGTGCGGCTGCCTTTGGTTTCGGTATAGCCGCCGATCACCGCTTCCAGGCGATGACGAATCTTGATCTTCAGCCACTCGCTGCTGCGGCGTTCCTGGTAACAGCTGGTACGGAGTTTCGCAACGATTCCCTCTAGCCCTCTGCCACGCGCGATTTCGAACAACGCCTTGCCGTGCTCCTGATAATGATCTGAATAGCGCACGCCATTGCCGGATTGCACCACCGACGCCAGCTTACGCTTACGTTCTTCCAGCGGCACGCGGTGCCAGTCATAACCATCGAGATACAACAGATCAAAGGCATAGTACAGAACTGGAACGTCGGCGTTGCCGGCCGCTCGACGCCCGCCGGGACGAAATCCGGTGCGCTGCTGCATCAGGCTAAACGAAGCTTTTCCTTCTTCATCAAGCGCCACCACTTCGCCATCGAGAATGGCGGTTTTTGCCTGGACAAGTTTCGCCATGTCTTTCAGTTCCGGATAACGCGCGGTCAGTTCATTCTGATTCCGCGATACCAGCCGGACCTTGCCGTTTTCGAGGAATGCAATCGCGCGGTAGCCGTCCCACTTGATTTCGAACAGCCACTCTGGCCCGTCGAACGGCTCCGCAATGGATTCGGCCAGCATGGGATAAATCGCGGTAGGCATCGGCCGCTTTACCGGAGTGCCCTTGCACTCTTCAGCCTCGGAAGAGGCTGAACCCGCGGATGGAGCCGAAGAACTCGCAGGCAGGGATTTCGATTTCTTGCTGGAAGTCTGTTTCTGCAACTGCGAGCTAGCAGAAATACTCTTAGCAGAAATATTTTCAGGCGACGCTAAGTCTTGCCCTTTATCTTCCTTCGCGTTCTCGGTGTTTTTGTCTTTGGAGTTTCGGGAGGCTGTCGCTGCGGCTTTTTTTTTTGCCCGCTCGCCGCCGCTTTCTTCTGGTCAAGTTTTGCCACGGCATCGGCCAGCCACGCCGCTTTCAACTTGCCGCGTCCGGTCGCGGGACGACTACTCTTCCACTCGCGCGCGCCCGCGTCGCTGGCCACCTGTTCCAGATTGCGTCCGCTCAGCACGGAGTCATCGATCGCTTCGATGTTGTATCCCTCTTCCGCGTAATCATCGTGCTTTTTAATCAGCAGCCATTCGTTCCCCTTGCTTCCCGGGCGCCGGCCTTTCATCTTGATCAACGCGAAATCGCCCTTCAGGCGTTTGCCGTTCAAGCGAAACTTGAGGTCACCCTTGGCCAGCATCGCCGCCGCTTCCGTGCCCGGAACGTACTTGCCGTTGACCGGTACTGGCGAGAGCGGCTGCCACGTTCCCACGTCCCACACAATCACGGTTCCGGCGCCATAATTGTTTTCCGGAATGGTGCCTTCAAAGTCGAAATATGAGACGGGATGATCCTCGACCTGCATAGCCAGTCGCTTGTCGGCGGGATCGAGCGATGGCCCCTTCGGAACCGCCCAAGACTTTAAAACGCCTTCCATCTCCAGCCGAAAATCGTAGTGCAGCCGCGTGGCGTCGTGCTTTTGCACGACGAACCGGTTCCCGGCCTTCGCCGCAACTTTCGGCGGAGGCTCAGGCGTCTCTTCAAAGCGTCGCTTTCGTTTGTATTCTTCCAGTGCCATCGAAACACTATTTAACCACAGAGACACAGAGTCACAGAGGAACCCAATTGCTCAAAAACGAATCCAGCCGGACCGCCAGTGTGGGGACGGGCGCCCTCGCCCGTCCATGCCGAGCAACGCTCGGCGGCTGCCTGCGCCCGCCACAACTCTGGGTTCGATTTAAAATCCTCGCACCATGCAACGTGAATTTCCGGAAGTTCCGCTGGTCGGCGTGGGCGCGATTATTATCGAGGATTCGCGCGTCCTTCTCGTCAAACGCGCGCATCCGCCGCTGCAGGCGCAGTGGTCCATCCCCGGAGGCGTACTCGAAGTCGGCGAACTTGTTCGCGAAGCCGCCATCCGCGAGGCCCGCGAAGAGACCGGACTCACCGTTGAACCCGGTGAGCTTCTTGGTGTCTACGACCGCATCCTGCGCGACGTTGAGCAGCGCGTGCAATATCACTATGTTTTGATTGATTTTCTATGCCGCCGGGTTGCGGGAGATCTCGCCGCGGCCAGCGATGCGGCGGAAGTTCGTTGGTTCAGCCGGGAAGAACTTCCTGAATTGAAGCTGGCGGAAGATACCGCGGACGTGATTCGCAAAGGGTTTATTAAGTGTGGGGCCGCTTCGTAAAGGTTTTGCCAATTCTCAATACTTTGTCACAGCCAGTTAGATTTCTAAAATGCCGCACCGTAGTCCCGAGGCCAGGTTAGGACTCGGGATGTCATCTTCATCGACGGCCCTAAGACTTCTTATCTTGAATCCCTCGCAGCGAAAAATTGCGCGCGTCTCGCCCACCGAAGCGTGGTATTTTATCCGAATTCTCAGATTCCAGTTTTTCCCGCAGTACATTGCGACAAGAAGGTTGACGAAGAGATGACCATCAGCAGACGCGATTTCATCGGGGCGGGTGGATACGGCGCTGCATTCATGACCATGCATTCGCTTGGCCTCTGGGGCATGGTCGAAACCGAAAGGCAGAAAGACTTTCCCCTGCCGGCAACTACTGGCAAGAGAACGAAAGTGGTTATTCTTGGCGCTGGAATCGCTGGCCTGGTCGCTGCCTACGAAATGCGGCGGGCAGGTTTCGACTGCATGGTTCTAGAGGCACGGGAGCGTCCCGGCGGTCGGAATTGGACGTTACGTAGAGGATCGAAGCTGGTCTTTAGCGATGGCAGCTCGCAGGAATGCACCTTCGATGAAGGAAATTATTTCAACTGCGGCCCTGCGCGTCTTCCTTCGATTCACAAGACGATACTGGGCTACTGCAGCGAATTGAACGTGGAGCTTGAGGTTGAGGTGAATAGCTCGCGTAGCGCGCTGCTGCAAAATGACGACGTCTTCAGCGGAAAACCAATTCGCCAGGGGCAAGCGATCAACGATACTCGCGGCTACATCGCGGAATTGCTGGCGAAGTGCGCGCAGCAGGGAGCGCTCGATCAGGCGTTCTCCGCGGACGATCATGCTGCGGTAATGGCATTTCTCAAGTCTTACGGCGCCCTGGATAAGAACTATCAATATAAGGGCTCTTCGCGGTCCGGCGACCGGCAGTTGCCGGGCGCGGGCGATCAAATTGAAATTCTGCGCCAGCCGCTTTCGATTTCCGACCTGCTCCGTTCGAAGTTCTGCCGGCCGATGCTCTTCGAGGAAATGCTCGACATGCAAGCCACCATGTTTCAGCCGATTGGCGGCATGGATCGAATTGCCTATGCACTGGCCGCTTCGCTGGGCAAGATCATTCGCTACGACTCTCCTATCACGGAAATTCGAAAGACTACAACTGGAGTGAAAGTGATGTACCGCGACGGCCAAGCTGGCCCGACTCGATCGGTTGAAGCAGCTTATTGCATTTGTGCGCTGCCGCTCCCCATTCTCCGGACTATACCGAATGATTTTGCTCCGCAGGTGAAATCAGCAGTGGAACAGGTGAATTATGATTCCGCCTACAAAGTTGCGTGGGAGTCACGACGTTTCTGGGAACAGGAGGATGGAATTTACGGCGGCATTTCGTTTCTCGCATCCGGCCCGATTCCGCAAGTCTGGTATCCCAGTGCGAAGCTGCTGTCGAAGCGCGGCGTACTGATATCCGGCTATGCGATGGAGAATTGGGATGATTTCGGGAAGCTTCCGTCGTACGAGGCGAAGATTGCAGCTTCGCGAGCCGCGGTTGAAAAGCTGCATCCCGGCAGAGGCAAGGAACTGCAAAAGCCGGTTTATATATGCTGGGGCAAAGTGCCTTATAACCTGGGCTCGTGGGTCAGCCGCGGACCAGATTATCCTCCCGCTGACGAAGACGCTTACTATAGCGGGCCCTACCGGGAATTCATCGTCCCTGATGATCGCATCTACTTTGCGGGGGACCACTGCAGCCATCTGATCGGCTGGCAGGAAGGCGCGGCCCTGGCAGCCCGGCGTGTGGTTGCGATGATCGCCAGCCGCGTCAATCAAGCGTAGGCGAGATAAAGAGTTCTACGCGCAGATTGCTAAAGCATCTTTATCCTCGACCTCGCTTACGAGACGGATTCGCCGCCGTTCCCGTCGGGCGCACTGTCCTCCCATTCCGCATCGCAAGAGCGGCAATGCCACGCCGGGCGCTGCACCGGCAAGGGCACGCGCAGGAATGCGCTCATGTATGCGATGGGGCGGTCCAGGGGCTGGAAGTTCACATCGAGGGACTGGCAGATAGGACAGCGCGGCTGTTCATACAGGCCTACGCCTTGCACGTAGAGACCTTCGAGAATTGGTTCGTCGAGAATCTTCTGCGCATTCTCCGCATCCCCGACTTTCACTTTGAGTTTGATCCCGCCAATGAAGTTGGAAATGAACCAATCCAGCCGAACCAGGTTGTCGTCCCCCAGAAAACATTCGATGCCGACCGATTCCAGACAGCCTTTGGCCAACAGAGCCTCTGGCAAATCGCGAAACTGGCGAACGGTCACAAGTTGCTGTAGTTCCAGTTCCTGCCGGTGTTCCGTCACCGCGTATTCGCAAGCTGCGTCGTCGGGATATTTCAGGTGCCGACGGTCCAGTTCGTCTTCGAGGGCTTCCCAGGCCAACTCGGTCAGCGAATCGGCACTCTGCGCCAGGCGCTGCAACTCTCCGTCGGTCATGGCAGCGTAAGTGGCCGTCAGGCGCTGGCGTTCGCGTTGGTCGTCCAGATAAGACTCCGACACTCGCTCAGCATACTTCGAGTGCTTGCCATCGGCCAAGGGGCCAAAAGAACAACGGCGGCCGGAAGGCGGATTGGGCGCGGTCTTCGCGGGATCCTACACTCCGCCTGAAAAGCGGCTGCGCTCAGGATGACTTCTACAAGAGGAACGGCGGGCGATGAGTCCTGCGCGAAGAATTGCCAGAACAAGAAACGCCGAGAAAAGGAACGGCCCGCAGGGGCGTTGACAGAATCAACGCTGGCCTGCGGGCCGCCCGGTGGACTGTTTGGGATTGACCAAGAGGTGGTCACTCTAACGTGGCCTCTACGGCAACTCCGGGTTCGTCTTAACGACGATCCTGACCGACCTGCGTCAGGCGGAATCAATCCTTATTCACCGGTAGTGTGCGGGCTGTAGCTTCGGGCGCGGTTCCGCGTCTGAAGCCCCGCTTAGAGCAACCGCTCTAAGTCTCAGCCACCTCACCTGGTCTTTGAACAGTACAACTACTGCCGTCAGAACTTGTCATCCGACCACCTCCTTTCCGGTGTTATTCGCACCTTAACGCTGGAGGCGAATTGTTGTCAATACCGGGAGGGAGGCTCTTTTAGCAATGCCAGATTCGATTACAGACCTGAATTTGGGCGGTGCACAAGGCGACGGGCAACGAGTAGAGTTTTGCGACGACGCAATCGCTGACACATTTCAGGTTTAGTTCCATATCTGAGCAATTTTGAACAGACACCAAATAAGCGACGATTATAAATTCACTGGGAGAGGTGAAATAACGTGCCCTCCCCGTTTCCCGTCTATGCTGGCCGATCAAGAGAATCTATGCGCTACCTCATTTTCTCGGAAGAGTGTCACGCGCGATGCGTGTGGTGTTTCAAATCGACCTCTTCCGTGAATGAAGAGACTATTCTCTTGCAACTAAGCTGCAAATAATCGGCGCTCTTGCGGGGTTTGAATTCTTTTTTGCAAGTCTTTCGAGTACCTAAGTCTCTGATGCGAGAACACTTTATCAACGCTGCTTGGGTGGGGAAGCGCATTGGTGGGCAAAGTGCTATCACTTTTGTTGGCCGAAGAACTAGAAAGTAGGAAAAGATATGAAACACCGCGCCGTTCGTCTGTTAGTTTTCTCGTTCTTACCGCTTCCGCTCTTGGTGCTCAGTGCTTTCGCCAACTCAGTCAATCTGGGAACCGCCGGCAGTTATGCGGTGCTGGCCGGCTCGGCCGTGACCAATACCCTCGCAACTACCCTCAGCGGAGACTTAGGGCTATCTCCAAGTACGGCATACTCCGGCGGGGGAACGATTACCTTCGCGAGTGGAACGACCAATATAAATAACGCGGCCGCGCTTCAGGCTCAGAGTGATCTAACCACCGGGTACCTCCAGGCAAAGAATTTAGCGTCCACTGACAACTTGAGTGGTATGGACTTGGGCGGGCAGACCCTCAAGACCGGCGTTTACTCTTTTACCAGTTCTGCCGGTTTGGCAACGGGGACGACGCTGACCCTGACGGGTACGCCCGGTGCACTGTTCGTTTTTCAGGTAGGCAGTGCGCTCACGACCGGAAGCGGCTCGTCGGTTATTTTCATCAATAGTCTGACGGGTAAGCCGATGACGGACCCGAACATATTTTGGCAGATTGGCAGCTCCGCAACGCTAGGTACAAGCACCTCGTTCGAAGGAAACATTCTCGCGCTCACCAGCATCACACTGGATACCAGCGCGAGTATCACTTGCGGGAGCGCCTTGGCACAAAATGGTGCAGTGACGCTGCAGGGTAATACAATCACTAATTGCGGCAGCAGTAGCGGAGGCACGGGCATATCGACCGTTCCAGAACCGGGTACGGTGGGAATGCTGGGAACCGGTCTCATCCTGCTCGCCGGCGCCGCGTTTCGGAAGATGCGGCATCCGCTGGTGGTTAGCCGGTAACGCTGAGACAACTTTAGCGGTTCGCTAGAGTGGCAATCTCCTAGGTCTAGGGCAAGCCGAAGGCATAAATCGCGCTGCCAGCGGCCATTGCCACATATTCTTTGCCGTCGACTGCGAAGGCCATGGGCGCAGCGTAGACTGCGCCGCCCATCTGAAAGTGCCACAGCGGCTTACCAGACGCCGCCTCGAAGGCGATGAAATTTCCTTCCGCATCGCCGCTGAAAACCAGGCCACCGGCGGTTGAGAGCACTCCAGACCAGGTGGGCGAAGTGTGCTCAAACTTCCACTTTATCTGGCCGGTCGCGGGATCGATTGCCTTCAAGAATCCGCGATAGGGCTCAGCCTCTTCGGACGGAAAATAGGCGCTGCCGTAAAAAGCATGGCCTGCTTCATAGGGCTGCGGAGCAGTGCTGAAAATGTCGCATTGATCGCGCGCCGTCACGTAGAACAGCCCCGTCTGCGGATCGTAAGTCGGGGCCATGAAGTTGGTGGTTCCCAGCGCGCCGGGACACACCGTGTGCCCTTCGAGCGTGGGAGATGCGTTCTGGTTCGCAATGGGACGGCCCTCGCCGTCTCTTGTGTCGCTCCACGTCGTCTTGCCATATGCCGTTGCCGAGAGCAGCTTCCCGGTGCTGCGATCGAGTACATAAAAAAATCCGTTGCGATCCGCTTGCGCGATCAAGTGCTTGCCGGCTGCGTCGGACGTTTTCGCATCGGGCGTTTTCACGTCGATCATGACCGGAACCTGCGTAGCATCCCAGTCATGCTGGTCGTGCTTGGTGAACTGAAAATACCAATTCATCTTGCCGGTGTCGGCGTTCAGCGCCAGAAGGGAATTGCTGTAGAGGTTGTCGCCGGCGCGGCCGGCGCCGCGATTCGACGGCGCAGGATTTCCCGTGGGCCAAAAGATTTGATTCGTGATGGGATCATACGTTCCCGTATTCCATGCCGGAGCGCCGCCAGTCTTCCACGAATCGCCTTCCCAACTATCATTCCCCGGCTCACCCCTCGCCGGAACTGTATAGAAGCGCCATTTCCGTTGACCCGTTTCAGCGTCGTAGGCGTCAATGAATCCGCGCACTCCGTATTCACCGCCGGAAATACCGATGACGATCAGATTCTTTACTGCCAGCGGCGCCACGGTGAAGCTGTGGCCGGTGCGATAGTCGGCCGCAACGACGTCCCAAACTACGTTTCCGGTCTTCGAGTCGAGAGCGACGACATGCGCATCCAGCGTCCCCAGAAAAACCTTATCGCCGAGAATGGCCAGTCCACGATTCACCCGCCCGCAGCAGGGGCGAATATCGCTCGGCAATTGCCGCTGGTACATCCAGATCGGCCGACCGGTGCGGGCATCGAGCGCAAAGGCGCGGTTATCCTGCGCGGTCGCATAGAGAATACCGTCGACGACGAGTGGCGAGGTCTCCAGTTTTCCGGTTGCTGCGGTTTGATACACCCACTTGGCAACCATCGTGTGAGCATTTTTCGCATTGATCTGATCGAGGGTGCTGAAGCGCTTGCCGGAATAATCTCCAGAATAAGTCATCCAGTTCTGCGGTTCTTTGGCCGAATTCACCAAACGTTCGAAGGTGACCTGCGCCTGCGCGCAACTCGCGAACGCGGCCACCATCAGCCACGCCGCCAGAATGCCCTTAGCCTTGAGAAATCCGCGAATCTTCGCGACATCCTGTCCCGTTGTCGCACCCCTCACGGCACCGTGCGCAATGTTGGCGGTAACCACAACGTTGGCAGCAACGTGGAAGAGCGGCCCTTTCAGGGCCGCGTCACGAATTGGCAAAGTAACCGCCTTTAGGCCCTGTGGGTTGAGGCCCGCGCATGGAAGGGGAGCTTTACGCGGCGCTAAAGCGCCGCTCTTCCACCCTCGTCTCCACCGTCGTCGAGACGCTTCCGGATAGCCGCGATACACTCCCATCTCCGCCTTACCCGCGCCCGGCCCCGTCATTTTGCCCCCACGCTGGTCAAATACGCGACAATGTCGTCCAGATCTTTGTCACTCAATAAGTCGGCGCCATACACCGGCATCGTCGATTGCCGAGTCTTCTGAAACGATCGCAGTTTGTCTTTTTCAAGCAGATGAATCTGCTCGCTGGTGTCCATGATCTGCACGCTAAAGCTGTCTTCATTTAGCGTCACGCCCTTGACTTCCTTTCCCTCCGCCAGGACTACCGTAACGCTTTCGTACTCCTGCGGAAATTCTTTGGTGGCCTCGGTCAATCCCCAAGCCAGGCGTCGGCTAGGGTTACGAACCGAATCAATGATTGCGGCGCGTGTGCGTGATCCCGCAACCCCCGTCAAATCCGGCCCAACTCTGCCGCCTTTGCCTTCCACCATGTGACACAGGGAGCAGTTCGCGTCGCCATAAAACAGATTTTTGCCATGCTCTGCATTTCCAACCGGCTTAGCGGGGGCTTTTACTTCCTGGCTGCGAATGTAGGTAATGATCTGCCAAATCTCCTCATCGGTCATGCCGACGCCCTGCCCGTTGGTCCCGTTGGCGGGCATCGCAGTTCCGGGAATGCCGTTGCTGATGACTTGAAACATCTCGGCGTCGGAGTGCGTGTGCTTTTTCTGCGCCCGCGTGAGATCGGGACCACGTCCGCCGCCGCGCGCGCCTAACCCGTGACACAAAGCGCAATTGATGCGGAACTGGTACTCGCCGGCCTTTGCCGCCTTAGCATCGCCGACAAAGGGATTGCGGTCGTCAGTGGCGTGAGCCGAGATTCCTATCAGAACAAATGCGACGAGCCCAACGCGCCAAGGTCTGAGCATGAAATCACCTGAACCAATTTGCGGCATTCTACGCCTTTGAATTGAAATTCGCGCTTTGGAAAACTGGGACCGAACCGATAGACAGCGATGCAGTTGGATTTGTGCTTACTGACGTTGAGTCGGTACTTGCGGCGTGCGTACATGCTCGGGTCGGAAGCCCATCCCGATCACGCGGGCAGGAACGCGGCGCAGAACGGGCCAATGTTGCAGCAGCCGGAGCGGCCAAGGGAGTGTCAGTGGCTGCGAGCTGGCCAGGACCCGACCGATCGCTCGGTTCTGCACAATCAACTGGAGTCTTTGCGTGACGCGAGTCGGGAATTCTCTACGCCACTGGACTGCGAGCAGATCGCCGTCGCTGAGATTACCCGCGGCCAACTTCGCGGCCAGAATATTTGCGGCGGCCACTGCGTCCTGAATTGCGAGATTAATTCCCACGCCGCCGATCGGAGACATGGCGTGGGCGGCATCGCCAATGCACAAAAGGCCGGGACGAGACCAGTTCTTGAGGCGATCCACCTTTACGGTAAGCAAGCTGACGTCGTTCCAGTCGCGCAGTTCGCCCACGCGGTTGCGCAAGAAGGGCTGGAGACTGGCGACCTCTTCGCGAAAGTTTTCAATCCCTCGGTTGCGAAGCTGGTCCGCTGCGCCCTTGGGAATTACAAAACCACATTGCCAGTAATTCTCGCGGTCGATCATGACGAACACTTTTTCGGCTTCAGCGTGGCCGAAAGATTGATCTGGATCGCTGGCGCGGCGGCTGATTCGCATCCACAAAACGTCCATGGGCGCGCCTAAGTCCATTACCTGCAAACCAGCGCGCTCGCGCACAATCGAATGCCGGCCGTCAGTCCCTACGATAAGAGCGGCACGGACTTCGACTGTGCCGCTGGGAGTTTTTGCAGAGACTCCAACCACGCGTCCCTCCTCAACCATCAAGTCGGTTGCTTCGCTCTGCATTTTCACCTGAAATCCGGGATAGCGTTTGCCTTGTTCGACGATGAAGTTCAGAAAGTCCCACTGCGGCATCAAAGCCAAAAATTTGCAGTGAGTCGGAAGGTGAGTAAAATCGCCGATCTGCACCGTCTCCGTGCCGACCTGCCCAGCCAGCGCACGCAGCTCTTGATGAGGCCGCTTGAGGAATTCCTGAAGAATTCCTAGTTCATACATCAACTCCAGCGTGGAGGGATGAATCGTATCGCCGCGAAAATCCCGCAGAAAATCGGCATGCTTTTCCAGCACGATGACTTCGATTCCGGCGCGAGCTAGAAGGAAGCCGAGCATCATTCCGGCGGGCCCTCCGCCGACGATGCAGCAACGAGTTTGTAGTGTGCGCGTCACATTTTCTCCGCTTAGCCCTTCATCTTAGGCTCCCGGGCGGCGAGAGCACCGGGCTTGCGATCTCCTATCGGGCCTTTGTCTCCCGCCCGTACATGGCCGCCGGGCATCTGCCCCCAGCACCTCTGGCTGCCTACACTAAATCCTAGCCTTCGGATGCCGATGTACCTGAGGAAAGAGAGGTATTTTCCTTAGACGCCAAGTGATTGAGTGCTCAGCCTTTCCACTGGAAGGCCTGGGGCTGTGGCAGACCCAAGTGAGCCAGCACGCGATAGGCAAATTCGCGGGCCATTTCATCTAAGGATGCGGGCCGGAAATAGAACGCCGGAATGAGAGGAAAGACAGTAGCGCCAGCATCGGCGGCCCGGTACATGTTGCGGATGTGGATTTTATTGAGCGGTGTCTCGCGCACGCACAGCACCAGCGGACGCTTCTCCTTAAGAGCAACGTCGGCGGCGCGCTCGATCAGATGTGAGGCCACGCCGTTCGCGATGCGGGCCAGAGTGCCCACGCTGCAAGGCAGAACAATCATGGCGTCGGCGGGATAAGAGCCGCTGGCCACGTTCGCGCCAATGTCAGTGTTCGATTGTTCTTTTATTTTGCGCGAATTATAGCCGCCGGAGTCGCCGGTCGAAGCGCCCAGAAGTTGGCTGACCACCTTGGACCGTCCGCTAAGGCCTAACTCTTCGGCCATGACGCGCAGCGCGCTGTCAGAGGCGATGAAGTTTACAGCGGTGATGCGCCGGTCGCGTTCGACGGCAAGCAGCAACTGCCGCAGAAAAATGGCGCCGCTGGCCCCGGTAGTGGCAATGGTCAGATTCTGCGGTGGGTGGTTGGGCAAGAAGGCTCCGGACGAGACGGCAAAATCGCCTCGACCAAGGAGCATAGGGAGTCGGGCAATCTGAAGTCAAGAACGAGCAAAGTCAAGACGGGCGAAGTCAAGACGAGCAATGAGTCAAAACGGGCAATGAGAGGTCAAGGGCTGGAAGCTAAAACTGAAAGCTGATCATGGCTAGCACCGTCAATCTTCGTCTCCGCCGCAGCGCCGCCCAGTTGCATGCGCTGGCGGGAGTAGAGCGCGAAATTCGTGCCCAGGATTCGCACCATCGCCGCAAATATCTTCGTGAATTCAACCAGGCGTTTCGCAGTTACGATTCGCTCCTAGACTCGGGACAGATTCAAAGTGCGTTGCACTCCGCGGATGTCGTTCTGATCGGCGACTATCACGCGTTGCCTGCCGCGCAGCGCCACGCCGCCTCGCTGATCGAGCAGCGCGCTCTGGGCGGGGATCGTCCCGTAGTGTTGGGCGTGGAAACGATTTATGCGCGCGATCAGCATATTCTCGATGAATGGTGGCGCCGAGAAATTGACGAGAACGAACTGCGTCAGCGCATTCGCTTCGATCTCGACTGGGGATACGACTGGGCGCCGTTTTACAATTTGCTGGTCACGGCGCGCGACCATGGCGAGGCCGTCTACGGATTGGATTGCATGCCGCGCGAAGATTTGCGCAAAATCGGCGCGCGCGATCGCCATGCGGCCGCGAAAATTGGTGAAATCCGGCTGCGTCATCTCGAGGCGGCCATCTTCGTTTTGTTCGGCGAGTCGCATCTCGCTCCCAGCCACTTGCCCCGCGAAGTGCATCGCTTCATGCCCGGTGCAAAGATCCTTACTGTGCTGCAGAATATCGACGCGCTTTACTGGCGCGCCGCAGGTGAGCCCGCCCACAAAGTTGAAGCGGTGCGCGTCAACGATGATGTCCTATGCGTCTTCAATGCTACGCCGCTCGAGAAATATGAGAGCTATCGTCTTTTTCTCGACCAGTGGAGCCGCTGCGACGATGGTCCCGACTTTGCTCCCACCATTTACAACTTGATTGACAGTTTGGTCCGTTTTCTCGAAATCAACCGGTACTCGCCGCACAACAGCACACAGCCGAAATTCCTGGTCGACATGCTGCCGGAAGTTTACGGCGGAGCGGGTGATGCTTTGGTGCGGCGCCTGTTGTCGCGTGCAGGCATCGACGAAGCGGAGCGCGAAGCTATGCTCGGCAGCGTTGAGGATCGCGGCAGCGCCTACTTTCCTCAAGTGAATGCCTTCTATGTGCGCGAATTTAAAATGATTCATGCGGCCGAAGATGCAACCCGCTTCCTGCATCAGGCCTGCCAGGGTCTGCCGCAGCGACTGAATGGCAATCCGGCGTCGAGCGGAAACGCCCCGCGCAGGAGTGCAGTCGACGAGTTTTATGCGCGCGTCATCGAGCATGCAGTCGCTTATTTCGGATCGCGAGTGCTTTATCCCTCGCGGCCAGTGCCTGGCGATCCGTCGTCGCTGTCGCGTGCGGCCTGCGAAGCCCTGGCAAAGGCGTCTATTCGCATGGATCGCAATAAGAGCGATGCCCTCGCACGGGAGTTGGGTTATCGCATCGGAAGCCGCATTTACGATGCCTATCTCGAGGGCAAAGTCGCTCCTAGCGGCTTGCGTCGCCTGTCCCTGGTGCACCTGAATGAGCCCGGCGTGGCCCGCAAAGTGTGCGCCACGGTGATTGCTAAACTCCGCTCGTTCTCCCGCCCGCTGTCGCGCTAACCAGAGCCTTGATTTCGAAATCATTCCCCAATGCTAATCTAGACTTGAGTTCGGCTGAATGCTGAGTGCCGACGACTGAGTGCTTCATTGAACGCAGAATCCATCCGCAAGCTTTTCGAGCAAGTCCGCCAAGGCAAAGTCACGCCCGACGACGCCGTCACCCGCTTGCGCCACATGCCATTCGAAGACCTCGGCTTCGCCAAAGTCGATCATCATCGCGCACTGCGCAACGGTATGCCTGAGGTAATTCTCGGCGAAGGCAAAACTCCGGCCCAGGTTGCGGGAATCTTCCGCCGGCTCGCCGATCATGGCGGCAACGTTTTGGCCACGCGCGCGAATGAAAAACAATTTGCCGCAGTAAAGAAAAAAGTTCGCAAAGTCGAATATCGCGATCTCGCCCGCGCGATCGTTTTGCAGCGGGATCCTACGAAATATGGCAAGGGGATCGTTGCCGTTGTATCCGCCGGAACCAGCGACATTCCTGTGGCAGAAGAGGCCGTCGTTACCGCCGAAGTAATGGGCAACGAAGTGGAACATTTCTACGATGTCGGCGTCGCCGGAATTCACCGCCTGCTGGCCAACCGCGAAGCTTTAACGCGCGCGCGTGTTGTCATCGTCTGCGCCGGGATGGAAGGCGCATTGCCCAGCGTCGTCGGAGGTCTCGTCGGCGTTCCGGTGATTGCCGTCCCTACGAGCGTAGGCTACGGTGCGTCATTTAAAGGAATGGCGGCGCTGCTGGGCATGTTAAATTCCTGTGCCTCGAATGTCAGCGTCGTCAACATCGACAACGGATTCGGCGCCGGTTATGTCGCATCGCTGATTAACCGGCTGTAGGGAGGAGTTGATGAAGTGGTTGTCGATCACAGCAGTCGTATGCATCCTATCCGGCGCGTTGCGGGCGGACGATACAAAGTCCGTGCCGTTGGCGGATGTCGCGCAGCACGCTGTTGAACAATCGAAGCTGACCTCACCCGGGAGTTCGCCGTTTCACCTGCGGGCTAAGATTGTCGAAACCACAAACCCGAGTTCTGGCTACAAGGCGGAAATCGAAGAATACTGGGTCTCCCCCGAAAAATGGCGCCGGACTATAACTTCACGGGGGTTCTCGCAAACGCTGGTTGTGAACGCGGACAGGATTTCAGAGCAAGACACCGGAGACTACTTTCCCTGGTGGCTAAACGATCTAGTCACGGCCATCTTCGATCCTCTACCGATGCTCGACGAGATAAGAAAAGTAAACACGTTGCTACAAAAACCAAGCGGCGCAGAGCGTTCAACTACATGCGCACGCTTGCAGACGAAAGTTGGTACACCTCCGGCGGAGAACAGCGCCTTCCTGGTCTTTTGCTTTGAGGGAAGCCATGGTCTTCTGGACTCCGTCTTCACGCCGGGGTATGACGCGGAATTCAAGGACTACTGGGATTTCAAAGGCAAGCGGATTGCTCGTCGCCTGGTGATCGACCCTGAACCCGGGACCACAATCGAGGCCAAGCTGACCGAGGTAAGCGAACTCAAGAGTCCCCAGGAGCCGATGTTCGCCATAAACCAGCCGACTCCTTCCGGCGAGCGGATAAAGAGCGTGCGCGTCAGCGAAGCGACCGCTCGCGCTCTCTCTTTGCTTACACCTGACATCATTTGGCCCACTGTCCGCAGCGGCAAGACCTCAGGAGTTCTGAGCATGTACGTTTCAGTGGATCGCGCCGGATACGTGCGCGAGGCATGGCCTCTTAATTCAGACAACGCTGGCTTGGAGGACCCGGCGCGAGCGCAGGTCATGAAGTGGAGGTTCAAGCCCGCTACGGTCGAGGGCTCGCGAGTGCAGGTCGAGACCGTGCTGACCTTTGCTTTCGGCACGCAGATTGCGAATTCAATTAGTGCTCTATCCGATCAGGAGGCGCGCAAGCTTGCCACTAGGATCGTCGAGCCAAGGTTTCCCACCGGAGGTGTGAAGGGTACAGAGGTTAAGATTCAGGTAGGAGTATCTGCGGGCGGTTCGATCAGCGGTGTCACAAATCCTTATAACGTACCTACAGACTTGTTTATGGTCGCCGCTAATGTGGTAAGACTTTGGCGCTTCCGCCCCTACGTGAAGAATGGCAAACCCGATACCTTCTCCGCCGATATCATCTTTCATGTGGAGTAGGGCATTTGTTGAGCCGAAGATAAAGCACCGCATACGGTGCGAAATGCGATGCAGACACGACGAATCCCACCAAAAAAAGACGCGGCTCGTGGCCGCGTCTTGCTCTCACCGCTTCTAAAAGACTTACAAGCCCTGCTGGCCCGACTTGCCTTCCACTTGCAATTTGTTGTCCACGCTGAAGGCGCCGGGGAGTTGGTTGGCTCTGATTCCGGCAACTTCCTTTTCCATCTTGCTGTCGACGGTGCCGTACAGCGTCAGGTGCCCATTATCCACAATGATGCGAATCGGACGCGCCGGATCCATCGCATACTTATTCAACACTGAATCGCCGTAAATGACCCGCATCGCCCGCAAACGCAGACCGTCGTCGAACATTGAAACCGGCTCCAGCGAAATTTTGTCGATCACGTCCTTTACGCCGGGCATGTTCGCAATGTCCGCCAAAGCTTCATCGCGGCCCATGCCGGTGCGATCCTGACCCTCCACCGTGACCACGCCATCCTGAACTCCCAGCGCGAAGTAATCGAACGTGATGTCATACCCTTCGCGAACGAAGCGCAGCTTCCTGGCCAGTTTCTGCTCAAGTTCTGCGTCCGCTACATTGGGGCCGGCAACGCTTACAAGATTTCGCACGCCCTGAGCGTGAGCCGCTTTGCGCGCCAGTTTCGCGGCGTCCAGTTTGCCCTGAAGTAAATCGACCGTACCAGTCAGAGTTACAACGCCGTCTTGAACGGTCGCCTTCACCTGACTGAATTGACGCTTGCCCGCTAGTTTATGCGTCACCATTGCCTGAATTTGATTGTCATACCGCGAAGCGGCGCTTGTCTCAGCGCTTGACGTAGCCATGAGTGTTGCGCCCAACAGCCCCACCGCCAACAGAGTTTCCGCCGCTCCCAACCACTTCATCTTCTTGAACGCTACTGCCATAACAAACAACCTCCGAATCATTGACGAATCTTTACGAATTAACTATCCGGTTAATTCATTCGATGCGGAGTAAATAGCTGAAGATGCATAACTGAGGGCGCAGTCGCGCTCAAAAATGTCGGCGCAACTTCTTGTCTTGGTGTGGGTTAATTAAAATTGGCGCGGTGTAGGTGTGTCTCATCCCAACCCGCGATGCCGGCCCGGCTGTCGTTATTTCCCGATCGCCGACCAATTCGTCAGCAGCGTGGCGTGGCCGTCTTTTACGATGGTCGGATAAACGTCGTCGAATCCTTTGTGATCGTCAGGTCCGTAGGCCAGCAGCAGCTTCGATCCTAAGCCCACGTTCATTTCGTGAATGGATTCGATAGCCTTGATGAAGTTTTCCCGATTTACATTCCTGCCGGCGCGCGCTTCAGTCCTTCCACCACGACCATCGCATCGACGAAGCCTTCAAGACTCACAAAGCTTGGCGTCGCATCCGGATAATATTTTGAAAGGCATTTGCGATAGAGCGCCACCGTCGGATAATCGGTCCGATCAAAGGGAGGAACCACCTGCGTGATGATCGTGCCCTCGGCGTCGGGCCCCGCTTCCTTAATAAACTCCTCAGTCCCTACAAAAGAGACCGTTAGAAATTGCGGCCGCCATCCTGCGGCGTGTGCCTTCTTCACGATCGCGGCTACCGGCGCATAAGGTCCAACCAACACCACCGCCTGCGGATGCGACGCCATCGCGGCCTTGATTCCATCATCCACATCGAGCGAGTTGCGCGCGAACGTGCCCAGGCGGACTGGAGCAGAATTGTGTTTCTGCAACGCGAGTTTCACTCCATCGAGCACCGTCTTGCCAAAGGCATCATCCTGATAAATCACCGCGATCTTACGGACATTCGCGCCCCAAAGCTTGTCAACCTGTTCTCGGGTCTCGTCATAATAAGAGGCTCGCACGTTGATGACGTAGCGCTTGAGCGGTTCGTAAAGCATCTGCGCTCCGGTGAAAAGTCCCACCACCGGAATTTTTTCTTCCTGCGCCAACGGAACGTAGACCTTCGCGGTTGGTGTGCCCACGAAAAAACCCAGCGCGAAGACTCCCTCTTTCGTCATGCGCTTAAAGCAAGCCGGCGCCTTATCGGGATCATAGCCGTCATCGAAAGCCAGCAACTGTAGCTTGCGGCCAAACACGCCGCCCTCGTCATTCACGGAATGCAGGTAGGTCGTGGCGCCCAGCACAGTCTGGCTGCCCAGAAAACGCGCCGAGCCGTCCAGCGCCGAGCACGATCCAATCAGAACGCTGTTTTCGGTGATGCCAGGAGTTTGCGCCGTGCAAGTGCCGATCGCGATGGCGGCTGTGAGAAGTAGAAACACCGTAGGCCGAACGAAAATCTTCGCTCTTGCGTTTGGATAGTTCATGCGCAATTCAATCTGTTTCGATTTCCCAGCATCAGTTTTCGCGTCCTCAGTTTTACGCTGCGCGTGTGCGAGATCAGTGCGGCTATTGTGGCACGACAAACTGGGAGGAGATTGATCGCTTCTCTGCAAACAACTAACCAAAGTAACGCCGCCGCGCCCACTTCCAACCAATCGTCCTTGCAAACAGAGCCTGCAATCGCAACCAGTTTGAACTCTCCAGTTTTGGGATTACCCCCGTAACCTTTCTGCTCGATACTTGGCGTTCTACCATCGCCTTGCACTGCGGGATTCGGAGGGGGAATCCGCGGATGAGGGAACGTGTCACCCAATCGGGGCGGGCGGACCTGGCACACGCCAACCGCCTGAAAAAAGCGTTGGAGCGCGGAGCTCCGCCTTCGTTCGTCAAGCCTGGAAACGGCGCCGCGCCGGCCGAAGGCATTTGTTCTGAACGTTCCTGCCCAGTGCCTCCGCTGGAGCCGCAGGAAAAAAATCAACAGAGCGCTGCGATCCGCCTGCAATTTCTGGAACAGATGTTTCAAGCATCTCCCGACGGATTGAGTATCGCGGATAGCAACCATCGCGTCCTTTTGGCGAATGAAACCTTCGTGCGCATGTTCGATTACGAAGCCTCCGAGGTGGTAGGGCAGCCTCTCGAAAATCTGGTGGTCCCTCCGGATCGGCTGGCCGAATCGAACTGGGTGACCGAGGCTTTGACGAAAGGTCAGCGCATCACTCTGGAAACGCAACGCAGGAAGAAAGACGGCACCTTGCTCGATGTTTCCGTTTCCTGCGCGCCTCTGCTGCTCGATGGAAAGATGGCCGGCTTTTATGCCGGCTATCACGACATTTCCGATCGCAAGCGCGTAGAAGCTTTGAGCTCGGCGCTCTACCGGGTCGCCGAGAAGTCCAGCAGCGCGCATGATCTGCATCAGTTCTTCGCCGCGGTTCACAGCATCGTCGCTGAATTGATGTACGCTCGAAATTTTTACATTGCCCTATATGATCCAGCTTCTGAGTTGCTTTCTTTCCCTTATTTCGTTGATGAGCACGATCAGGCACCTGCTCCGAAGAAACTGG
Organism: Acidobacteriaceae bacterium; assembly: GCA_003132445.1. Taxonomy (GTDB): domain Bacteria; phylum Acidobacteriota; class Terriglobia; order Terriglobales; family Acidobacteriaceae; genus Sulfotelmatobacter. The sequence continues at coordinate 134,369 of PKXU01000088.1, forward strand.
GCCAAGGATTGACCGACTACGTCATTCGTGCCGGACAAGCGCTCCTGGCCACGCCCGAAGTATTGCAAGCCATGGAAGAGCGCGGTGAGGTAGCCCACAACGGATCCCGTTCTCTCGACTGGATGGGCGTTCCGCTAAAAGTCAACAACCATACCTTTGGCGCCTTAGTGGTTCAGACTTATTCGAAGAACATTCGATACGGTGAGCGCGACAAGGAAATTCTTACTTTCGTGGCGCGGCAACTGGCCAGCGCCGTAGAGATCAAGAGAAACGAGCAGGCGCTGCGCCGCTCCGAAGCCCGCTACCGCTCGCTGGTGCAGAGTTCGGCCTACGGAATCTATCGCTCCAGTCTGGAAGGAAGATTTCTGGATGTGAATCCCGCGCTCATCGCCATGTTGGGATATGAATCGGCAGAGGAAGTGCTGATGTTGGATCCTACCAATGACGTATTTGCGCACACCGAAGAGCACACGCGACTGATCGAGGAGTTCCGCCGCGCCGGCCGGTTGGATGGAATGGAAGTGAAGTGGAAACGGCACGACGGCAAAGTCATTACCGTCCGCATCAGCGGACGGGCCGTCAGCAGCGCGGATGAGCCGGCCGATGTGCTGGAGGCGATTGCCGAGGACGTCACCGACCGCCGCATGCTCGAAGATCAATTCCGTCAGGCCCAGAAAATGGAGGCCGTGGGAAGGCTCGCTGGAGGCGTGGCCCACGACTTTAACAATCTACTCATGGTGATCAGCGGATATGCAGAAGTAATGCTGGCCCGGCTGGAATCGGATCATTCTCTGCGCGAGAAGGCCATGGCCATCCAGCAAGCCTCAGACCGCGCCACAACTCTGACGCGACAACTGCTCGCCTTCAGTCGCAAGCAGTTGCTGGAACTGAAAGTTGTCGACATAAACGCGATTGTCGCCGACATGGAACGATTGCTCCGGCCATTGATCGGCGAAAACGTGGAGTTCATCACCAGCATGGCGCCCGAAGCTGCTCACACTCGCGCCGATGCCGGCCAGTTGGAACAGGTTTTGATGAATCTTGTGGTGAATGCCAAAGATGCCATGCCTGCCGGCGGTACTCTCACCATCCAGACCGAAAAAATCGCGGTGGATGAAAGCCGTCGCCCTGGTCCTACGTTCATCCGTCCCGGCCATTACGTCATGCTTTCCGTTACCGACACCGGCTCGGGTATGGATAAAGAAACGCAATCGCGAATCTTTGAGCCATTCTTCACAACCAAAGAAAAAGGCAAGGGAACCGGACTGGGCCTCTCGACCGTGTACGGCATCGTGAAGCAAACCGGTGGATATATCATGGTGCGAAGCGAACCGGGTCATGGCAGCACCTTCCAGATTTATCTGCCTCAGGTTGACTGCGTTCCCGAGCCGCATCCACTTCCCGTGCCCCACACAGCCTTAGGGGGCACCGAAACCGTTCTGCTGGTGGAGGACGAAGAATCGGTTCGTCAACTGGTGCGGGAAACGCTCGCGGCCAAAGGATATGAAGTGATGGAGGCGGAAAATGGCGAAGACGGCATCGCCGTCGCCGCCCAGCATGACGGCAGGATCGATCTGGTTATTACCGATGTGGTGATGCCCGGAATGGGTGGCCGAGAACTGGTGAAGCATCTCGCACAGTCGCGTCCGCAAACCCGAGTCCTTTATCTTTCCGGATATACCGAGGATGCGATTGTCAGCGAAGGCACTATTGAGAGTGGAGCCGCATTCCTGCAAAAGCCCTTCACCCTTCAGAACTTGTCGCGAAAGGTTCGGGAAGTCCTGGGTTAGCGTAGCAGCGTCGATACTGCGGGACCTTTGACCTCAGACCTCAGACCTTGGACCTCAGAATCTAGACTTCAGACTCACCTCAACTCCTGCGCTTCTTACTAGCCTGAAACTTTTTTCCCACGCTGGCGTCTTATCTGGTGGAAGATAGAGTGGAAGATAGAAAAGATAAGAGAACGACAAATCCGTCTGTGGCGGATTCGCGTACCAATAACAGGGGCCTCATGCTGATTAAGAATGCGGACGACATACGGTCATCGGAAATTACGCCAAAGAGCTTGTATTTGAACCGCCGCAAATTTCTGGCGGGGGCGGCGATTGCCGGTACCGCTGCCGCGACCGGGTTGGGCCTGCGCCAGATCGTTTCGCCCTCCGTATCAGTCTTAGCTGGAAACATGGCTGGAAACACGGCTGGAAACAAAATTGACGGCATTCAGAAGAGCCCTTTCAGCACCACGGAAGCTATCACCCCGTACAAAGACGTCACCAACTACAACAATTATTACGAATTCTCCACCGACAAGGACGGGCCCGCAAAGCTCGCGCAAAATTTCCGCACGCGCCCCTGGAAAGTGAAGATTGACGGTCTGGTCGAGAAAAAACAGGAACTCGATGTTGATGCCATCATCAAGATGGCGCCTCCCGAAGAGCGAATCTATCGCCATCGCTGCGTGGAAGGTTGGTCGATCGTCGTTCCCTGGGTCGGCTTCTCATTGAGCGAATTGATCAAGCGCGTGAATCCTACGAGCAAAGCAAAGTTTGTGGAGTTCACGACCATTCTCGATCCCAACCAGATGCCCGGCCAGCGGCGTCAGGTGCTCGACTGGCCCTACGTCGAAGGTTTGCGCATGGACGAAGCCATGCACCCGCTCGCTCTCCTTTGTTTCGGCATGTATGGCGAAGAGCTTCCCAAACAGGATGGAGCGCCGATCCGCATCGTGCTTCCCTGGAAGTACGGGTTCAAGAGCGCGAAAGCGATTGTGCGCGTGCGCTTCACCGACAAGCAACCCCTGAACACCTGGAACATAGCCGCGCCCAATGAATACGGTTTCTATTCCAACGTCAATCCCAACGTGGATCATCCGCGCTGGAGTCAGGCGAAAGAGCGCAGACTCGGCGAATTCTTCAAACGTCCCACGCTTATGTTTAACGGTTACGATCAAGTCGCCAGCCTGTATACCGGCATGGATTTGAAAAAGAATTTCTAAGTCGGACCTCGGACATCGGACGTCGGACAGTCTCGACCAAGGCCGACGTCTGAGGCTGGAAGAGGTCTGAAGTCCGAGGTCCAAAGTCCGAAGCCCGAAGCCTGAAGTCCGATTTTCCATGCCCCGGTGGCTCAAACCCGTCGTTTTCCTGGCCTGCCTCGCGCCCCTGGCCTGGCTCGTCTGGAGGGGGTTTCATGCTCAACTCGGAGCCAATCCCATTGAAACCATCACTCACAGCACCGGCGATTGCACTCTGACTTTCCTGCTCATCACTCTATCCGTCACGCCTTTGCGCAGAATCAGCCGGCAATACTGGCTGATCGGCCTGCGGCGCATGTTCGGTCTCTTCGCCTTCTTCTATGGCACGCTGCATCTGATGACTTACGTCTGGCTCGACAAATTCTTCGATGTTCACGAGATGCTCGCCGACATCGCCAAGCGCAGGTTCATCACCGCAGGAATGACCGCGTACTTTCTAATGATTCCTCTGGCGCTGACTTCCACAAAGTGGTCGATTCGAAAGCTGGGTGGCAAACGCTGGCAGGCTCTACACCGGCTCATTTATTTCAGCGCCACCGCCGGAGTGATTCATTACATATGGCTGGTCAAAGCGGACTTGAAGAAGCCTTTGGAATATGCAGCGGTGCTGGCAGTCTTGATCGTTTACCGGATGATTGGGTGGCTTGTCTCGCGCGCTGCCCCGTCCAAAGCAACTTCGGCTAAAGCAACTCCCTTGTCATCCTGAGCGAAGATTTGCCTTCGCGCGCCGAGCGCGAAGGCAAACCGCAGTCGAAGGATCGCTACGTTTTGACCAAACCTGCTATTTTTTCTTCTGTTCTGCCCCATGCGTCCGCACCAGTGGCGGCGCAACGAACATGTGAGGTTTCGCGGAAGCAGTTGAACTGGGATTCTGCGCGACAAATACCCCAGCCGAAACCTGACCGTTGTCGGCTTCTATAAAGGGGAAGGTCGTGCCATCCACAGTATAGAAAACGAGTTCAAATCCACCATTTAGCGTGCTGTTGGAACTGTTCCCCGCATTGGCGGCAATCTGACCACGGCCGCCGACCGGCGCTGCATAAGTACCGGTCAACGCTATACCGTAGCTGGGCAAGCCCTGGGGATCGTAATTTTCGTCGATCACGCCGGTGATAGAAGTGCCCGTGCCAGACGCGAACTCGGCAATGTCATCGACTTCAACATCGCTCGATAAATTCGAGCCTGTAAGATTTAATCCGTAGCCCTGTGACGCCGCAAAGGTTGCGCCCGACGTCTGCGCATAAGCCGCGCCCATCGTGATTCCCGCATTGTCGATCTCTAGCAGGAGCACGCCGCCGCTCGACGGGTATGCGGCATAAGTGGTTCCGCCCACGAACGTCGCAAAATTGCTCAGCGTGTATCGGCCGGTTCCGCCAGCAGCATAGGTAGCAGTAAACGGTGCTCCCAGAGTAGCTGATACGTTGCCCCCTTCGTTGTAGTCTTCGCTGGACGCGCTGGTGATGTTGCCATTTCCGTCGGTGACCATGAAACCGCCGGCGGCGAATGGATCTGACGAACTGGATGGATACTCACCCGACACGACGAACGCAAGCGTCCCAGTCGGCATCGTGGTACTGGTCTGGGAATATGCATCGCCCACCAAGGTTGCCGTAGTGTCCATCTCGATGAATTTCAAATGGCTGGCATTGATCGCGAAAACATCGAAGAGCCCGCTGAATGCAGAACTATTCAGCGTTGTGGAGGGATTAGAAGATGGACCCACAGCCAGAGTGCCGGTGAGCGGCTCATTCGGAAAAGCATTCACACCGCCCTCGTTCACGTCTTCCAGACCTGATAAAGTTCCGCCATTGCTTACCGTAAAGTTGCCCGCAGCCGCGAAAGGGCTGCCGCTGGTAAAGGAGGCGCCCGACAAGCTGAAGGCATACGCTCCGCTGGCCGTAGTGCCACTCGACTGCAAGTCGAGAGTTCCGCTGCCCGTGGCGTTTCCGTCGAATTCAGTGATGAGGCCGTGCGCGCTATCCTGCAGAACAAAATCGAAGATCAAGGACGCCCCGAATGGCGAGGTGGCGTTGATCGTCGCTCGTCCTCGTCCATCTATCCCAATCGTATAGCTGCTGCCACTGCTGACCGCTGTATTCGGGACCGGCGCGGAAAAATCCGGGTCATTCATATCCAGCGCTCCCCCGGTGATTCCGCCGTTCCCATTCGCCGTAAGAGTGCCCACCAATGCATAAGGGCCGCCCATCACGTCCACGCCGGATATGGAGAAGACGTACGTGCCATTCAGATTGCTGTTGCTGAAGGTGCCGCTGGGCGGAGCTACTGGCTTGGTCACGCTGGCGCCGTTCCCTCCGCAGCCCACCAGCACTGCAAGTCCTGAAGCAATAACCGATAAAACCAAACCATTCCGTAACGACATAAGTTCCCCCTGACAAAGTCTCGGCGCAGATGGAGTCTTCTAAACTCAGGTTAGCACGACTGTATGGCCGCTAAATACAACCCCAATGTCAACGATAAGTAGCGCCGCGCCACAAAAAAAATTGCGACTTTACAACTCTTTACGTTGAAGAAATGCCGGTTGGAATCTTCTTGAGATGATCCGAACTTGTACCTTGCGAGCCAATCTATTGCGGTAGCTTGGCAGTGTGGTGCAAGTTGAACCCAGATTTGTGTCAGGGCATGCCTTCAGGCATGCCGCCAAGATCGGTAGAGCGTGCTGGCTTTAGCCGCAGTGCCGTAACGAGCAAGCCTCGGCGGCCGAAGCCGTTCCGGATTGTCCATTTTGCCGGCATCGCTGAAGCGGTGCCATGATCCGAATCTTTTCCCAACTGCACCATTACCGGTACTACTCCCGCCCAGGCGCAAGAATCGCTCGAGACAGTAGTGAACGCTTCCGTTTTATTTTCCTTTCAACAACGTCTTGGCTGCGCCCATATTTTCATACTTGTCATACACTCGAACGACAATCACGTGTTCAGCTTCTGCGTCTTTCGCTTCTTCGAGCGGAGACGTGAAGTCGTAATCTTCAATTTTCGCATCCGAGAGCTGGCCCACGGGCTCAACGTATTTCCAGTCGCCCGCATCCACCGAGTACTCCGCGCGCTTAATATCGGAATATCCATCTTCCGCGCGGAAGCGCACGTGAATCTGATTGCCTTCGATCGAAGCCGTCAGGTTTTCGACTCGCGGAGGCGTGGTATCGACCTCGAACCGCCGGCTCTCTTTGCTCGCGGTCAACGCCTCACCCGGCGAATGCGAGGGAGCGTCGGAAGCTACAACCTTGACGGTGTAGCCGCCGTCGGGGAGCAAGCTGGCGTCGAAGGAATACGCTTTGTCGGTCAAGTCGTCCTTTAACAGCAGCCAGCGCGTCTCGCCATCACCGCGGTAGTAGACGGAATAGACCAGTTGGTCGTCGTTATCGTCGTGCGCATTCCACTTCACGCCAATCGAATCCCGATCATGAGTGCTCGGTACCGGCGATTCAAAATGGCCTGCGGCAGATCCGCTCAGGTCCGTGCCCATCGTCAGCCCAGTGGATTTCGCCAGCGGCTGGTACCGCACTCCCGTCTGCACCGACACATCTTCGATCTCCGGCGCCACATTTTTGGGCAGATAATTCAGCGTGACCGTGTCCACTGCCGGCTTTGTGTTCCCCGCATGCAGCACGGCTTTCCACTGGGCATAGCGCGCGGCCGGAATCCCCGTCTCAGAATCCTTGCTTAGATCCACCTGTTTCCACGGACTCCAGTTTCGGTCGGGATTGTCTACGTTCCCGCTGCGCGCCAGTAGCTCCACATTCCCCGAACCGCGAAACTCCGCCCGGCCCCAGCGCGAGAAAACTTTGGCGTCGAACACATCGCTTTCATACGTTCCCTCGTGTTCGGGACCTGGACCCAGGAGAAAAATCTTGCCCAAATTACTGCTGGCGGCGTACAGTCCGCCGCCGGGAGCTTTGGCGAAACCTGTGATTTGCGACGCTGGCGCCTTGAGCACATCGGAAAACTCATCCTGCTTCTCGATGGCAAAAAGGTGGCCGCGATTTCCCGTCCCCGCGAGTAGTTCATTGTGCGAATCGAAGGCGAGCGCATACACAATGTCATCGTGCGACGTCCATACCCGCGAAGGTGAGCCGTCGCTCGCAATCCGGTAAACATCGGAGCCGCCGCTCGAGTTCCCGTTTGAAAATGGAAATGATGCCACATGCGGGGTGCTGGTCGAAACGCCAACCGTCATCCCAGGCGTTGAAGGACCCGAGGAATCCGACGAGTTCGCCCCCATGGAGAGCGCCGACGAAGAACCCGACGGCAATGCGGATGTACTCGCACGCTTTTCGCCTACGCCGGCGGCATAAATGTTGCCCTCGCGATCCAGCGCCAGCGCTGTGATTTCTTTCTTCGGCGCGCTGTAGAGAACGAATCCATCGCCCGCCGGCGAAATGCGATACACCAGGCCGCTGCCGTCCGTTCCCGCAATCACATTGCCCTGACCGTCGAGCGCGAGCACCCGGATGTGCGTATCGTCGCTCTTGAAGAACAGAGAATGCTCTCCTTTGGGCGTCACTTTGTAAATCTCGCCGCGATCGCCGGTGGCCACGTAAAGATTCCCTGCCTTATCCAGAACCAGATCCCAGATGTATTTCGTGCCCGGCGCAAAATATTCCGACGAGGTCCACGCAGGATCAAGGGCGGGCTTCGCCGGATCCTTGGCCGAATCTTTGGGCTCGTCTTTCTTGGACTCGTCTTTTTTGGTTTCATCTTTCTCGCCGCCCTTGTTTCTTCCCTTCGTTCCTTTTTCCTGTGCCTTGGGTTCAATCTTGTAGACCTTGCCGTCGGGCGCCGTGGCGGCATAGATCACACCCCGAGGTCCCACCTTCAGCGTTTGCACCTGCAGTTCCTGCGGCTCAAAAATAATGGTCGCGCTTCCGTCCGGCGTAATCCGGTAGACCCGCGCCGGCGACCCTGTGGCCGCATAGACATTTCCCGATTCATCGGCCGCTACCGCCCAGATATACGTTGAAGGCGTGGCATAGAGCAGTTTGAAAGAGGGCGCGAGTTCCAAGCCTCCCGCGCTGCGAATCGCCACACCGGTGGCTGAACCCTTGGCCAGGTCGTCGAACTTCGATTGTTCCCAGGTGCGCGTTCCATCGGCGAAAACAGAAACCGCGAAGCCAGCGAATACAAGTAGGGAAAGAAAAGAAAGGGCAAGAATTAAAAAGGGAACTCGACGCAAACTCTGCAATGTCACACCTCGCTTCAAATTACGCTCGGACGCGGGCCGCGTCCCTCACCACTCACCGGAAGTTTCAGGTTAACACGCAGTGGGGTTGTGTCGCGCGTGTGCCGGCGCTGCATCCTGTCCGCTCCCCGCAGCCGAGATTTTTCTGCATATTTTTCTGCATGAAGAGCGACTCGTCAGCATAAGGCCTTGCTGCCTGCCGGCGGCGACCGTGTTATCGTAGATTTTCATGCATCCTTCGCGTCAGAAATTGCTGAGCACGCTGGCTCACAAGTCATTTCGGCTGGGCGAGTTCAAACTCTCTTCCGGAGGCACCAGCGATTACTACATTGACTGTCGCACAACCACTCTCGATGCCAAAGGTTCGCGGCTCACTGGAGAAGTATTTCTCGAAGAAATTCAGCGGCGCGGCTGGAAGCCTCGCGCCATTGGCGGACTGACCATGGGAGCCGATCCGATTGTCGTGGCCGTTTCAGTGGTCAGCGGCGAAGTAGACGGTTTTCTGGTGCGCAAGGCCGAGAAGCAACACGGCACCGGGCAGCGCATCGAAGGTTTCCGCGAGAAGGGCGCGCCAGTCGTGATTGTGGATGATGTTTGCACCACCGGCTCTTCCACGGTCCAGGCCATTGAGGCCGCGCGCGATTTCGGCTTCGAAATCGTTGGCGTGATGTGCCTGGTGGAACGGGAAGAAGCCAAAGGACGCCCGAACGTGGAGAAGGCGGCCGGTGCGGCTCCGTTCGTTTCCATCTTCACCGCCAGCGATGTTCGCAAGGAACATATACTGCAGAACGACGACACTCAACCCGCTGTTTTCGCCGTGGCTGCAGTGTGCGAACTTTGCGGACGACCCGCGGTTACAAACAATCCCAGAAACCGGTGCGAAGCTCACCAGCCATCTCTCAGAACCGAGCAATCTGACTCTGGGCGGCGAACGACCAACGACTAGCGACCAACGACGAACACCAACGACGAATCATGATTCAAACCCTGCAATGGACCCCTCAAGGCGTACGCTTCATCGACCAGACCAAGCTCCCCATGGAAGAAGTCTACGTCACCTGCCAGACGCATGAGCAGGTAGCCGACGTTATCCGCAACATGGTAGTACGCGGCGCTCCAGCTATCGGCGTAGCCGCAGCCATGGGCATTGCCCTCGGTGTGAACAATTCGAAGGCGGAATCCAGCGGCGATCTGAAACGCGACCTCGACCAGATTTGTGACCTGATGGGAAAAACCCGTCCCACGGCCGTGAATCTATTTTGGGCGATCCGTCGCATGCAGGAGAAATTCGAGCGTATCCGCATCCGGCCGATTTCACAGATCAAACAGGATTTGATCGAAGAAGCGCAACGCATGCACGCCGAAGATATTGCCGCCAACCAGGCGATGGGCCGCCACGGCGCTACGCTCATGCCCAGCTCCGGCGGAGTGCTCACCCACTGCAATGCCGGCGCGCTCGCCACTGCCGGATACGGAACCGCGCTCGGCGTGATCCGCGCGGCCGTTGAACAAGGCAAGAAAATTCACGTTTATGCCGATGAGACTCGGCCGTTTCTGCAGGGCTCGCGTCTCACCGCGTGGGAGTTGGTGAAAGACGGCATCCCCACCACGGTGATTGCAGACAACATGGCCGGCTCCATGATGAGTCAAGGTAAAATCGGCGCCATCGTGGTGGGCGCCGACCGCATTGCCGCCAACGGCGATGTTGCCAACAAGATCGGAACCTACACGGTCGCCATTCTTGCCCGCGAGCACAACATTCCGTTCTACGTCGCCGCGCCCATTTCGACCGTCGATTTGGCCTGCCCTGACGGCAATCAAATTCCCATCGAGCAAAGAAACGTCCGCGAAGTCACGCACATTGGTGGCAGACAAATGGTTCCGGACGGCGTGGAAGTGGAGAATCCGGCCTTCGACGTGACGCCTGCGAAATACGTGGCTGCGATTATTACCGAGAAGGGAATCGCGCGAGCGCCTTACGAAGATTCATTGCGCAAACTTGCCCAGCAGGATGTTGAAGCGCATCCCTAGCGTTTTCAGTCGAACCGCATTTTTCTGCTTCGGCCCTTACCCGCAGCCAGCTAACCTGCGGCCAGGTAGACATATCGCAAAATGAACAGCGCGGTCAGAATCCAAATCACCACGCTCACCTCACGAAACTTTCCCGCGACCACCTTCACCAGCGTAAAGGAGATCAATCCAAAACTCAGCCCGGTCGCAATACTGAAAGTTAATGGCGTTGCCACCAGCGTGACGAAGGCGGGAACTGCCTCCGTAAAATCCTTCCAATCCACGCGGCCAATTGATTCCGTCATCAGGGCTCCGACCAGAATAAGAGCAGGCGCGGTCGCATATCCCGGAATGGCCGCCGCCAGCGGCGCACAAAACGCAGCCAGCAGAAAAAATCCTGCGACAAATATGTTGCTCAAACCTGTCCGCGCACCCGCCGCTACGCCGGCCGCGCTCTCGATGTAACTTGTCACCGTGGAAGTTCCCGTCAACGCCCCGAAAATGGTTCCCACCGCGTCTGAGACCAGCGCCCGCCCCACCCGCGGAATTTTTCCATCCTTTACGAATCCGCCTTGTTCGCAAACTCCCACCAGCGTCCCAACATTGTCGAAAAGATCGACAAACAGAAAGACAAAAACAATTTCCAACAGTCCCAAATGCATTGCGCCGCGCAGATCAAGTTGCAGCCAGGTGGAAGAAGGATGTGGCCAGGAAAAAATCGCCGTCGGCCAGTTCGCCATCCCGCGCAGGATTCCCAGCACGGTCGTGGCGAAAATGCCGATCAGGATTGCTCCATTCATTTTTCTCGTCATGAGAACGAGCATGATCCCCAGTCCCACGCACGCCAGTTGTGTTTCTCGATTGGCGAAGCTGCCCAGGCTCACGAAGGTTGCCGCATTCGCCACCACCAGCTTGGCATTTCGCATCCCCACAAACGCAATGAACATTCCAATGCCGCCGGCGGTGGAATATTTCAGGCACTCCGGAATTCCATTGACGATCTGTTCCCGCACCCGAGTGACGGTGAGAATCAGAAAGAACACGCCGGAAAAGAAGATAACGCCCAGCGCCGTGCGCCAGGGGACGTGCATGCCCAGGCAAACCACGTAAGTAAAATAGGCGTTGAGCGACATTCCCGGCGCCAGCGCTATGGGATAGTTTGCATAAAGTCCCATCACCAGCGTGGCGATTCCCGCGGCCACGCAGGTCGCAAACAAAACGCCATCGACTGGCATTCCCGCCTGCGACAGAATCTGCGGATTCACCACGACGATGTACGCCATGGTGATGAACGTGGTCAGTCCGCCCAGAAATTCGCGGCGCACCGTGGTCTGGTTTTCAGAGAGACGGAAGTAGCGTTCGATCAATTCAGATCCTGGTAGCGCTGAGGAGTGCCTGCCAAATGAGTCGCCATTCTACACACACGTGGCGACAGCCGCCCTTCGATCTGGTCGGCGTTCATGGCTCTTCAGCCTGAATCTGTGCTATGAACGCGGAGCGAATAGTGAGCCGCACTGCCTGGCGTGCCCCGATCTTCTCTTCTGGTGCGTCGCTTCCTTCTTCGTTAGCGAGGCGCAGAAGTTTCAGTGGAGGCCTGCAACTCTTCGCTGCGAATGGCAGTTAATTCGCCCGCCTGGCGCAATTCCGGGAACATCCACGCCCAAAGCGCGATCACGACCAACGTTCCTATTCCGCCCAAAACCACCGCCGGCACCGTCCCAAACCACTGCGCCGTTACTCCAGACTCGAATTGGCCAAATTCATTCGACGTACCAATAAAAATCATATCGACTGCGGTCACGCGCCCACGCATTTCATCCGGCGTGGCCAGTTGCGTGAGCGTGGCGCGGATGATCACGCTGATCATGTCGCTCGCTCCCAGCAGCAGCAACGAGATCAGCGAGAGCGTGAGGCTGCGCGAAAGCCCGAAGAGAATGGTGAAGATTCCGAATCCACCAACCGACCAGAGCAGCGTTGGTCCCGAGCGCCCGCGCAACGGCCGGTGTGCCAGTAACACGGCCATTATCGCCGCGCCGACGCCGGGAGCGGTGCGCAACAGTCCCAGCCCCCACGGTCCGGTGTGCAGAATTTCGCGCGCGTATACCGGCAGCAGCGCGACTGCCCCACCCAGCAGCACCGCAAATAGATCCAGAGAAATCGCGCCCAGAATCAGCTTCTTATTCCAGATGTAATGCAGTCCGGCAAAAACTGTTCTTAAGCTCATCGCTTCTCGCGGCCGCGCTTTCACCTCCGGCTTAATGCGAAACGACGAGACTGTCGCGCCGATCGCCGTCAGCATGGCGATCACGTAGACGACCGATGGCCCGTGGAATGCCGCATACACGATGCCGCCAAACGATGGTCCCAAAATCGTCGCCGCCTGGAAGATACTCGCATTCCACGCCACCGCGTTGGGGAAGTGCTCTTCCGGAACAAGTTGCGGCAGAATGGCTCGGCTGGCCGTGCTGTTAAAGGAGCGCACCACTCCAATCAGGATCAATACGATGTAGATCGAGTGAACGGAATGTCCACGGCGTTGCGCCAGTGCAAGCAGCAAGGCAAAACACACCGCATAGCCGCCGTAGCAAATCGAGAGCACATGGCGGCGCTCGAACCGGTCGGAGGCGTGACCGGAAATCGGGAAGAGCAGAATTGCCGGCAGAAACTGCGCCAAGCCGACATAGCCGAGATCAAGCGGCCGCTTGGTGATCTCATAAACTTGCCAGCCCACGGCAACCGCTTGCATTTCGACCGCGGCCACAATCAAAAAGCGGGCGATCTGGAACAATGCAAATCCGGGATGGGTGAAGGCGGCGCGTCCGGCCCTGGCGTCGGAAGTGGCAGGCATGAACTATCTACTGTGCCATAGAAAAGTGCGGCTGCGCAGCGACCGAGATTCTTACGCCACCAACGGGGCGTTGGCAATTCCCGCGGTTCCAAATATTCGCCGGTATCGTTCGATCTCCGCCGGCGGCCCCAGCGCCTTGGAATAATTATCGGAAAGTTTCACCGCCGGCCGCCCTTCTACGCTTGAGACCTTGCAGATCAAGCTGATGGGATCGAACCCCCCACCAGCGTTCGGATTACACCCCCGAAAGTCATTGGTCAGAAGCGTGCCCCAGCCCGCGCTAAATCGAATACGGCGCCCGGGCGTCCACTTGCTGCGATCGTGAAAATCCGCGGCTCTTACGAAATCTTCCAGGCCAACGCCATTCGCCACCGTCCCGCCAAAATAAGCGTGCAGACCAAGAATCTGGTCCACATCCAGCGTATCCGATGCAATCAACAACTTATCTGCAGGATCTTTTCCGTGCGCCTGCAGCCAGTCGATATATTCATCCCCGGCAATACACGGATCTTTGCTGTCGACGCGCTGCCCAGTCCACTCCGCTACCCATCCGGGCGCATGCGTTAAAAATTGTGTCGTGCCAAAAGTGTCAGGCAACAACACGCGCAGCGCTCCTTCATACGTCTGCTGCCACAATTCCAGCACGCGATACTGCGATTCCTTCAGAGCTGTGTCATCGGGCGCCAGCGCAGCCATCACCATCGGAATTTCATGGGCATTGGTTCCAATCGCTTCCAGATCGTGCTTATGCGCCAGAAACGCATTTGAAGTCCCAATAAAATTGCTGCCCAGATTCGCCGCCATGGCTTCCACTACATATTCCTGCCATAAGAAGCTATGCCGCCGTCGAGTTCCAAAATCGCCCACGCTCAGTTCAGGAACGCCGCGCAGCCGTTCAATCTTGTTCCACAACTTCGTCTTAGCTCGCGCATACAAAATGTCGAGTCCGAACTCGCTCAACGTTTTCAGATTCGCCCGCGTCTTCAACTCATCCAAAATGGCCAGCGAGTAAAGCTCCCACATCGTCGTTTCAGCCCACGTGCCTTCGAAGGTGAGCTCAATTTGCCCATCCCGCACTCGCAGCCGGTAATCCGATAAGTGAAAGTCTCGATTCAGCCACTCGAGGAATGCCGGCTCAAAAATTCCCCGCCGGCCATAAAAAGTGTTGCCCGCCAGCCACACCAGTTCCGACTTTCGAAAGCGCTCTCCCCGCACGTGTTGTAACTGTACCTTGAGTTCTTCAATGTTGATTACCTCCGCCATGCGAACTGCGGGATGGCGATTGAAGAGCGAGAACTCCACACGCGTCTTTGGGAAATGTTTCCAGATGAACTGCAACATCAGCAGCTTGTAAAAATCGGTGTCCAGCAGCGAGCGAATGACGGGGTCGAGTTCCCAATTATGGTTATGCGCGCGCTCTGCGAAGTTGACGATCATTGGAGCTAAGTAATTTAAGTTTCGACAATATCATGGGCGTCATTCCAACGCATAAGACAGGTCTTCTTTTGACGTGATCATCCCACGCTTGGCGGTTGCATTTCGAAGGCGTCATCTTGTGTACCGCGCTTCGATTCTCAAAGGCGTCATCCCGAAACTCGGCGCACTTCAGCCGAGTGAGGGATCTCCTAGTAGGCGGAATAGCAAGTGTTCGCGACTAAGGACCGCGGCGAGCGTTCGTGGCGAAAGAGATCCTCCCCTGCGCCTGAAGAGCGTCTCTGCTCAGAATGACGTCAGGAAAAACCGATTCCCCGGAGGTCCGACGTCTGACGCCCAAAGTCCCGCGATGTCGAAAGACTATTCCCCACACCGTCAGACATGCCCTTCGGTGCACTTTTGTTCGCCGGAGCCCGAGCGATAATCGGGATGCCCGAATCGCTTCACCGCTGCGGAGATCTACCATGAAATGCGTTGTGCCGGCTTTCGCCTTGTGCCTATCCCTGTCCACCAATCTCGCAACCCTGGCCCAGGAAACTCAAGTTCCAAGCAACGACAAGTCCGCCGTTCGCGCCACCGTGACCAACTACATCGAAGCTTATTACACCGGCGACGCCCGCCGCATGGAGCAGACCCTTCATCCTCATTACCTCAAACACATGATTCATGGCGATATTCCGATGCGCGAAAAAACCGCTGCACAAATGGTCGAGGAGGTGCGCTCGCACGGCGTACCGGACATCTCCCAAGCTCAGAGGACCGAGCAGGTCAGCGTACTCGACGTTGCCGGTGACATCGCTTCCGCCAAACTGGTCACTCCCGGTTGGGTCGACTACGTAACCTTAACGAAATCCGGAGGCGACTGGAAAATTCTTTCGATTGTTCAACGAATCGATAATCCAGCGAATCGATAACGTCCAGCGAATCGATAATTAGGAAAACTTTTTTCACTTCGGCTTCTGTCAGGCTCGCATGCCTGGCAGCGGTCTCGCTTCTGTATCTATGGCCGGCTTCGCTCGCCGCTCAGGTGGCGTCTGTTCCCTCTGCTTCCAGCTTTCAACCCGGTTCGCAAGCCCTGCTCGAACCTGCCAAAGACAACCCAACTCTGAATGCTGAACCGCCGCCGAAGCGAATGTTCGGAATGATTCCCGATTTTGAGAATACCAACGATATTCCGGCCAACCAGGCGCCTCTGAGTGTGAGCGAAAAATATATTCTCTCGCTGCATCAGGCGTTCGACATCAGCGCCCACCTCGGCAATCTATTTCAATCGGCTTTACAACAGGCAGGAAATGGCCAGCCTCACTACGGTCAGGGTTGGGTCGCTTTCGGCGAGCGTTTTGGCGCGAGTGAGGGCGATCAGATCAGCGGCAGCCTTCTGATCTATGGCGTTCTGCCCTCATTGCTGCATGAAGATCCGCGCTACTTCCGCCAGGGCCGGGAGCCGGCGATGACTCGCGCCTGGTATGCCATCAACCGCACTTTCGTGACCCGTCGAGACGACGGATCGTCGGGATTCAATAACTCTGAGATTTTCGGTCAGCTGGTTTCCTCCAGCATCTCGATTACTTACTATCCTCCACAGGATCGCACCCCGGCAGAAATGCTGACCAACTACCTCATCAATCTGGGTGGCAACAGCGGCTACAACGTGCTCTCGGAGTTTTATCCCGACATGATGCGGGCATTATTCGGTCGGCAAAAACGCTGGCGCCCTACGAACTAACCTTCGCCACTACGAACCGCTGCTCCAATCCTTCATACACTTCTTCCGCGCGGCACAGCGCATCCTGCACGTTGTCGCATATATTTTCTTCGCCGATCACCTCCGCGAACTCCGCCTGATGAATCAGTTGCGCCGGCTGCTCGCGCGCCCCGCAAAGAATCAGCGTGCGCTTGCTGGCGTGGAGTTGTTTTGCGACTTCTTCAATGGCGAACAATCCCGTGGCATCGAGTGCCGTCATGTTGCGCAGCCGTAAAATTACGACCGGCGGCAGCGTGTGCAGGCTTTCCGTCACCGCCTGAATCTTGTCGGTCGCGCCAAATAAAAACGGTCCGTGGATTCGAAAGATGGTGGCGTAATACGGAATATCTTTATCCTGCAGAATGTGGACTCGCCCATCTTCCACATAGTCGTCCGTTACCTGCGACACGGTGGTGGTCGCCGCCACCCGGCTGATGAACAGCAGTGCCGCCAGAATCATTCCGGCTTCGACGGCCACAGTAAGATCGGCAAATACCGTAAGCGCGAACGTCACCAGCCAGATGCTGATGTCGGTCTTCGTAAGTTTCAGCAGTTGCGGAATCTCGCGCCACTCGCCCATGTTGTAAGCGACCATCATCAGAATCCCAGCCAGCGCCGCCATCGGCACATAACTCACCAGCGGCGCCGCAAACAGCAGAATGCACAGCAGCGTGAGCGCGTGAATCATTCCCGCTACCGGCGTTTGCGCTCCGGCGCGGATATTGGTTGCGGTCCGCGCAATCGCTCCCGTGGCTGGCAACCCGCCAAACATCGGTGAAAAAATATTTGCCACCCCCTGCCCAATCAGCTCCACGTTCGGATTGTGCCGGTCATTACTCATCCGGTCTGAAACCACGGCCGACATCAAAGACTCAATCGCTCCCAGCATTGCGACGGTAAACGCCGGACCCAGCAATCCGTGGATCAAATCAGTGCGGAAATGGGGAATTTGCCAGTGCGGCAACCCGCTCGGGATTCCTCCAAATCTGGTGCCGATGGTTTCCACCGGAAGCTTGAAAAAATAAACCGCGCAGGTCGAAAGCAGAAGGGCAACGATTGGTCCTGGAATGCGGCTGGAAAGTCCCCGGCAAATAATCAGGACCAGTAACGTAAACACCGCCAGCGCGGCCGCTTCCCACGACAGGGTATGAAAATTTCCCGCCAGCGCTTCCACTCGCAACCAGAACACGCCCGGAACTTTGTCAAGATGCAGTCCAAAGAAATCTTTGACTTGCGTACTCGCGATCAGCACCGCAATCCCGTTCGTGAATCCAATGACGACCGGCCGCGGAATAAATTTCACTCCGGTGCCCAGTCCGGTCACGCCCATGATTACCAGCAGCACCCCCGCCATCACGGTGCACATAAACAAACCGTCGATTCCGTGCACGGCGACAATTCCGGCCACGACCACGACGAAGGCGCCGGTGGGCCCTCCGATCTGCGTCTTCGATCCACCCAGCGCCGAAATCAAAAAGCCAGTTACAATCGCGCAGTAAATCCCCGCCTGTGGCGTCAATCCCGAAGCAATAGCAAACGCCATGGCCAGCGGCAGAGCCACCAGTCCCACAGTCACTCCTGCAATCAGATCAAGCAGGAATTTGTGCCGGTCATAGTCGCGAAGACACAGCACCGACTTCGGAAGCCAATTCTCGCTCAGGAAAATACGGGCCATTTTCACATTATCGCCCCGGCGCGGGGAATCGGATAGATACCGGACCCCACATGCGATGAACCAAAGAACATGCCCGTTGTAGGGCACGGAACACGTAGCGGCGGACGCATTCGTCCGCCGCGCGATGTCTCGTGGCCCACGTCTCCCATCTCTTGTGAGACGTGGGGACTTTCTCATTCGCAACCGTAAAGCCGTGCTCCTACAAAAACAGCCGCACGCCATCCCGCTATAATCCGACTTGGCTGAAAGCTCGTAGCTCAAAGCTCACAGCTGATAGCTCATGCGTTTCGAACTTTTCATTGCGACCCGCGACCTGCGTGCCAAGCGCCGCCAGGTTGAGGCGTTTTGCGGGCGTGACCCTGAGCGCAGCGAAGGGGTGAGCCCAAAGCCGAAATCCCGAGCGAAGCGAGGGACCTCTCGATGAGATTCGAGCTTTTCATCGCGACGCGGTATTTGCGAGCCAAAAGAAGGCAGGCCTTCATCGGCATCATTACCGGCATTTCGATTGCGGGCGTCGCAGCCGGCGTCGCTTCTCTCGTGGTTGCCATGGCCATCACCAACGGATTTCGTCAGGATTTACAAGAACGCCTGCTGGGTTCCACGTCGCACATCAGCCTGCAGCGCATTGCCGACGATGGCATCCAAAACTGGCCCGCACTCATGGACCGTCTCGCCCAGCAGCCGCACGTTGTGGCCGCCGCTCCCGCGATCTTCGAGCAGGTTCTCATCTCTCGCGGCCCGCGGGCACGCGGCGCCGTTCTCAAAGGCATGATTCCCCGCTACGAACGCAAAGTCGGCGACTTGCTTAACTCGGTAAAGCAAGGTTCAGCCGCTCCCTTGGACGAAGCCAGCACCGTAATCGCACAATCAAATTCAGCGGACGCGAACATCGCGTCCACGAAGACGCCGTCGTCACCCGACTCTCTCGCCGATTCTCTCGCCGATGTGCAACAGCGCGTCGCAGCCATGCCTCCGATCGTTCTCGGCCAGGACATGGCCGACAGTCTCGGCGCTACGGTCGGCTCCGTTGTCCTCGTAGTCAGCCCCCAGGGCGAACTGACTCCCTTTGGCACCGTGCCGAAATATAATCGCTTCCACGTGGTTGGAATCTTTAACTCCGGCTTCTTCGACTACGACTCCAGTTGGGCGTTCGTTCGCTTGTCGGATGCGCAAAAATTGTTTGGCCTCGGCAATCTGATCTCCGTCATCGAATTCAAAGTCGATGATATCTATCACGCTCCCGCCATTTCCCGCGAACTCGAAGACGCGGCTGGCAAAGGTTTCATGGCTACCAACTGGGAAGAGCAGAACAAAGCCTTGTTTCATGCACTACGTCTGGAGCGACTGGTCACCTTCATCACCATCGGACTCATCGTCTTCGTGGCCGCTCTCAATATCCTGATTTCCCTGATTATGATGGTCATGGAAAAAACCAAAGATATCGCCGTGCTCATGTCCATGGGCACTCGCCGGGCGCAGGTGCGGAATCTTTTCATTGCGCAGGGCGTGCTCATTGGCGCCATTGGCACCGCGATTGGCCTGGTCCTCGGCTATGCCATCTCCTATGCCGGCGCACACTACCACGTGCTAACGCTCTCTCCCGAGGTTTACTCCATCGACTACGTGCCCTTTGCGCCGCGAGCGAGCGACGGCGTACTCGTGGCCGTGGTCGCAGTGGGAATCTCATTTATTGCGACGCTTTATCCCTCCTGGTCCGCATCCCGCATCCTGCCCGCCGAGGCCCTGCGCTATGAGTGAATTCTCTGGCCACAGATTCCAGAACCCGAACCCATGCCGCGATTTAAGTTTTGCAGCCGAAACGATTCCAAAGCCGCCCGCACTACTAAGAAAGCCGACGAATACCGGCCAAACCGTAGCTCTTAATCCTCCAAACTTTAGCGCCCGGAACGAAAGAGACATCTCTTGCATCTAATTACTGAAGCAACCATGCTTCGCGTCGAAGGTTTGAAGAAGGTTTTCCGGTCCGGCGAATCGGATCTGCTGCTCTTTGAAAATTTATCGTTCGAAGTGAAGCGCGGGGAAATGCTCGCCATTGTGGGTGAATCGGGAGCGGGGAAGAGTACCTTGTTGCACATCCTCAGCGCTCTTGATCGTGCTTCCGCGGGTGACGTATACTGCGCCCACTTGCGATTGAATTCCTTATCGCACGAGGAAGCCGCCAACTTTCGCAACCGCGAAACCGGCTTCGTATGGCAGTTTCACTATCTGCTGCCCGAATTTACGGCCGCAGAAAACGTTGCCATGCCGCTGCTGTTGCGGGGGCGAGCCTGGCAGCAGGTCGAGCCAGAAGCTTTACGCTGGCTTCGCGAGGTCGGTCTGGAGCAACGCTCGCATCACCGCTCAGGCGAACTCTCCGGCGGCGAGCAACAGCGGGTGGCTCTGGCCCGTGCGCTCATTACCGGCCCCAAACTATTGCTGGCGGATGAGCCTACGGGAGATTTGGACGGGCAGACGGCGGAAGCGGTTTTTGCTTTGATTGCGCGCCTGCATCGCGAGCATCAGCTCACCTCCTTGATCGCCACTCATAATCTGTCATTCGCTCGCCGTTGCCATCGAGTGCTGAGGTTGCAGCGAGGGCGCATGGAAGAAATTTCTCCGGAGTCATTGCCGGCTTGAGAAAGTGTCAGTGACAAAGATTTAGCTTGCGCGCGCAAGATTAGAGACGGGATGGGAGAACAAGATTAGTACGACAAAGTGCAAGAATTTAGTGCAAACCGTAGACAGCAGAAGGTGGGCAACCGTTCCTTCGGTAACGTGATCAAAGGTTGGTAAAATCGCTTCCGAGCTTCGGTTTTGAGGCCCTTGGATTGCATAATGGCGATAGAATAAGGTGAGGTAGAAGTCAGTCAGTGGAAGAAAGAGCCGAAGAAGTAGTAGAAGGGAAGTGAAAGAAGCAAGCAACACACAAGGCAAAGCTAGAACAGCTCGAAAAACTCAAGATAAGCAGTGAGGGTTCGGCAACAGGTTCAGTCGGGAGCAAAATTCTCCCGGCCAGGGACGACAGGGGGGAAGGGCATTATGTTTGAACGCTATACGGAGAAAGCCAGGCGCGTCATCTTTTTCGCACGTTACGAAGCCAGCCAGTTCGGGTCCCCCTATATCGAGACCGAACACCTCCTTCTGGGACTGCTGCGTGAAGACAAGGCCCTTACTAACCGCTTCCTGCGTTCGCATGCTTCAGTGGAATCGATCCGCAAGCAGATCGAGGGGCATACCACCATTCGCGAGAAGGTTTCGACCTCCGTCGATCTCCCTTTAAGCAATGAGTGCAAACGAGTTCTGGCCTATGCCGCGGAAGAAGCGGAACGCCTTTCACACCGACATATTGGCACCGAACACCTGCTTTTGGGTTTACTGCGGGAAGAAAAGTGCTTCGCCGCCGAGATTTTGCACGAGCGCGGCCTGCGCCTCTCTACCATTCGCGAGGAACTCGCCCGCAGCACGCAGGAAAAAGCTCAGCCGCAGCGGCAGCGTGAAAGCTCGCTGCTATCGGAATTTTCGCGCGATTTGACCCAGGCCGCTATGGACAGCCAGCTCGATCCCCTGGTCGGCCGAGATGGCGAGGTTGATCGCGTGATCCAGATCCTCTGCCGCCGCACCAAGAACAATCCAGTGCTGATCGGCGAACCTGGCGTGGGCAAAACCGCCATCGTTGAAGGCTTGGCCCAGCGCATCGCGGATGGCGAGGTTCCGTCGTTCCTCGCCGACAAGCGTATCCTTGGTCTCGATCTTTCGCTCATCGTGGCCGGCACCAAATACCGCGGCCAGTTCGAAGAGCGCCTCAAGACCATCATGAAGGAATTGATTGAGTCGCAGAACTCCATCATCTTCATCGACGAGCTTCATACGCTGGTCGGCGCAGGATCCGCCGAAGGCTCGCTCGATGCCGCCAACATTCTGAAGCCGGCATTATCGCGCGGAGAAATTCAGTGCATCGGTGCTACGACTCCCGGCGAATACCGCAAGTCGATTGAGAAAGACCGCTCCCTCGAGCGCCGCTTTCAGGCCGTGAAAGTTCCGCCGCCGAATGAGGTGGACGCGATCAAGATTCTCTTCGGCATCAAAGATCGCTACGAGAAATTTCACGCCGTCACCTACACCGACGAAGCCATCAACTTCGCGGTTTCGCATTCCAACCGCTACATTCCCGATCGCTTCCTGCCCGACAAGGCCATCGACTTAGTCGACGAAGCTGGTGCCCGCGTGAAACTGCGCCAGACTTCGCTGCCCGAAGAGTTGACCGAAGTCCAGAAGCGCATCAAATTCATCGTGCATCGCATGGAAAACGCCATTGCGAATCACGAATTTGAAAAGGCCCGCTTCTACTCCGACGAAGAACGCAAAGAGCGCGAGAACCTGCGCGCCCTGCGCGAGAAGTATCATCTCGACGAATCGTCCACCGGCGTAGTCAACCGGGAAGATATTGAAGACGTGGTTTCGCGCTGGACCGGCGTGCCCATCACCTCGATCAAGGAAGAAGAGACGCAGAAGCTGTTGCGCATCGAAGAAGAGCTGCACAAGCGCATCATCTCGCAGGACAAATCCATCAGCGCCCTGGCGCGCGCCATCCGCCGTTCGCGGGCTGGTCTGAAGAATCCGAACCGTCCCATCGGCTCGTTCTTGTTCCTCGGCCCGACGGGCGTCGGCAAAACTGAAGTCGCCCGCACGCTGGCGCAATTCATGTTCGGCACCGAAAAAGCACTCGTCCGCTTCGACATGTCCGAATTCATGGAGAAGCATTCCGTCTCGAAGCTGATCGGCTCGCCTCCGGGATACGTTGGCTACGAAGAAGGCGGCCAGCTTACTGAACGCGTCAAGCGCGCTCCTTACTCGGTCGTGCTGCTTGACGAAATCGAGAAGGCGCATCCCGATGTCTTCAACATCCTGCTGCAAGTTTTCGAAGACGGCCAGTTGACCGACGGTCTCGGCAACACAGTCGACTTCAAGAACACGATCATCATCATGACCTCGAACATCGGCGCGCGCCATTTGCAGAAGCGCGAGGGCTTGGGCTTCCAGTCTTCCAATGAAGGCATGATTTCCGACAAAGTGGAAGAACTGGTGAAGGGCGAAGTCAAGCGCACCTTCAACCCCGAATTCCTCAACCGTCTGGACGAGATCATCCTGTTCCTGGCCCTCGGCGAGTCCGACCTGATCCAGATTCTCGAGCTCATGGTCACGCAGCTCAACCAGAACCTGGCGCAGAAAGCCATCACCGTCACGGTGGCTGATGATGCCAAGAAATGGATCCTCAACCAGACCTTAACCGATCGCAGCTACGGCGCGCGCCCGCTTCGCCGCGCCCTGCAAAAGTACATCGAAGACCCACTGTCGGAGGCGCTGATCCAGGGCACCATCACCACGCGTCCCGCCTTCATCGAGGTCTTCCTCGAAGACAACAAGCTCTTCTACCGCCCAGTCGACTCCGAAAAGGCGGAAGGCGTCCTGTTGTACGAGAAATAGCTCACGTAGGGGCGGATGCATTCGTCCGCCCCGCGAGCGCAGCGAGCAAAGCAAGGCAAATTAACCAGATCCCCGGACGAATGCGTCCGGGCTACGTGTTTCGTGCCGCTACCTTCATCTCCGCTATGGGCCGATCCGCCCTCTGCCAAGCCCAGCGATACTCTTGCCAATCCGCAACCAGTCCACTTCGCGCCGGATTCTGCAAAACGCAATCGATCTTAGCGTCGAGACTCTCCGACGATCGCAGCACGTGATCAAACGACTCTTCCTGCCACACAGCTCCATGTCCTCCCAACCGCAAGTTGATCGCACGTCCGCATGCCCCCTTGATCGCCTGCATAATCTTCATCAGCGAAAAAATTTCCTGCTCCTGCTCGTCCACCAAAGGCGTGAGAATCAAGTGAACATGATCCCGCATGACGACCGCGACACAGAGTTCGTATTTTTCGCGATGACCGTGACAACACGACGATAGCGCAAGATCGCGGGCCCAATCGGGAAGAGTCCACCGGGATTTCGTCACGAACGTAACGAAATGCGGTTTGAAATCACGCTGCAAATGCGGCAGATTTCGACGATAAAGTTGCGCGGCAAAAATTCTGCCACCTGAAAAGGTTGAAGAGAACACCCAAGAAACAAAGAATTCAACAGATTCCCATACTGGGAACCCCCACGACACCACGTAGGGGCGGACGCATTCGTCCGCCCAGCGAGCAAAGCAAGGTAAATTAACCAGATCCTCGGACGGATGCGTCCGGGACTACGTGGTTTGTGCCCCGGCAAATCCTTATTGACCCAGCCCTCAAAACTGTGATTAGATTCGCGATACACGTAGTGGGCCATCCCGCGGCCTGCGAATCACCCAGCGACCGAGGTGAAACTATGAAGTCCCGTCTTTTCCCTATGGCCCTAGCTGTCGCCGCGCTAGGTCTGTCGATCTCTCCCTTGAGCCTGAGCGCCAGCGCACGCGATGTGGTCCTGCCCGCCGGCACTCTTTTGCAATGCACCCTCAATGAACCCAATTTCTCCACAGCCACGGTCGCCGTCGGGGATCCCGTGCTCTGCCATCTGCGCGGCGTAACCGAATTCGGCCAGCAAGCTTTTCCCCGCGGGAGCTATTTAGTCGGTCACCTCGATTCAGCGAAAGATCCGGGCCACTTCTGGGGCAAGGGATATCTCAAGATTCAATTCGACCGCATCGGCCTGCCCACGGGCGATCTCCCTCTGGAAGCCAAGGTCATTTCCACTCGCGGCTACAAGGTCGACAAGTCAGGCAAGATCGACGGCAAGGGCCACGCCACCCGCGATGTTGTCGAATGGCTGCTACCACCCCTGTGGCCCTGGAAGGTCATCATGCTGCCAGCGCGCGGTCCGCGTCCTATGCTGAAGGGCGAGACGGTGCTCAGCCTACGCCTGATGGACGACGTTCAAGTCCCGCAACTGGCGAAGACTTTTGGCCCGAACTGGCACTTCTTTACTCACGCTCAAAACGATTCCTACCAGCCGTCTGCCTACGATAGCGACGTACCGCAGCTCGCGGTGCGAACGGTTTCAGTCGCGGTGGGAACCAGCCAGCTCTCGGGTCAGGTTCAAGCGTCCTACGCCAGCGTCATCACGCGGACACTTCCGTCCACTAATGTCGCTCCTGGCATGCCCGTCTTCGTGCTGAACACCGGCACAGTGCTGGCGGTCAGCGGATACGGCTACCAAGACAGCCGTATCAGCTATTCCCTGGTCGGCGGCGGAACAGGCGTAATCGATGCCAACGATATTGACTGGACCTCGACCACTCGCCTCAACGAAAAGCGCGGAGTTCGCCTGTCACTACACAATAGCCATGCCACCACCAGCCAAGCCGTCGCGGGAACGCCCGGCTTCTAAAAATGCTCCTGTGGGGACAGCCGCCCTCGGCTGTCCGCCGAGCGCAGCTCGGCAAGGTTATAAGCCGCCAGTGCAAGCTGGCGGCTTTTGTTTTGCCCCTTGCGGCATGCGCGCCGCCATAGAATCTAAACGCTGTCACCCCGCAGGATCTAAACGCCGTCACCCGGCAGCGAGGGGGGCAAGCAGCAGAAACGGAAAGGGCACGGCCTTCAGCCGTGCCGTAATCCGGCCGGCGCGTCGCGGCTTCAGCCGCTGTGGGTCTTCAGCACTAGTAAATTCCTCACGAGCCTTTGCGCCCGTGTGACGGCATTTCTTCTGTTAGAATCCCTCGCGTGAAAAGACGAACACTGCTCCAGGCACTTCCTGCCACATTCTTTTCCGCGTCTCTTAGGGCTCAAGGGAACAGCGCCGATCCCGCACACGACCCGATCGGCGTCTACGAACTCCGCGTCTATCACGCCGCAGCAGGAAAATTGCCAGAACTGCTGGCCCGCTTCCGCGATCACACGATGAAGATTTTCGACCGTCATGGCATCAAGAGCGTCGCTTATTGGACGCCGATCGATGAGCCGGAGAAGAGCAATACGCTGATCTACATCCTTTATCACCCCAGCCGCGAAGCCGCGACGGCGAACTGGAAATCCTTCCAGGACGATCCTGAGTGGAAGAGTGTCCGTGACAAATCCGAAGCCAACGGCAAGCTCGTCGACAAAGTTGACTCTACTTTCATGGCCCTCACCGACTTTTCTCCGCGATTGCTCTAGGACGGATAGCGTGCCGCTCAATCCAGCAAAGTCTCGAGCCAAGCCCGCTCGGCAATCATAGGTTTGATTCTTGCGACTTCCAGCCGCCGAGCCTCATCTTAGAAAGGTTCCCAATATTTATCGAGGACGGTCCGCTATGCGCAAAATCAACGTCGCCGAGAAGTTCTCCAAGATTTCCGAATACTACAAACCGCACATCGCCGGCGAACTCAACGGCCAAATGATTAAGCTGGTCAAAGCCAACACTGAATTCGTTTGGCATCATCACGACCACGAAGACGAAATGTTCCTGGTCGTGAAAGGCCGCTTCCGCATGGAGTTCAAAGAGGCCGATGCACGCGAACGTCAGGAATGGATTGAAACTGGCGAATTCATCATCGTCCCTCGCGGCGTCGAACATCGCCCCGTCGCCGAAGAAGAATGCTGGATCATGCTCTTCGAACCCGCGTCCACGCTAAACACCGGCAACGTGACCAACAAACTCACCCAACCCCAATTGGAGCACGTGTAAAATCAATCGCCAGTCAACCTGAATCGCTGGCATAAACTAGAGCTATGGATCTCACCGTCTATTCGGCCGCATGGTGCCCCGACTGCCGCGAAGCCAAACGCTTCCTCGCCAAGCACGACATTCCCTATAAAGAAATCGACGTCGAAACCACCCCCGGCGCCGTCGACGAAATCATTAAGCGCACGGGCAAACGGGCCATCCCCCAATTCGTCATCGATGGCGAATGGGTCCAGCCCTACCGCCCCGGTCAAGGCTTCCTCTACGAAGCCATGTCCAAGCGCCTGGGAATCAAGACCCCATAGCCCTCTGGTTTACCCAGTGAACCTCAGTGCCCTCTGTGGTTAAAGGTTCTGGTCTTGAGTTTGACTCCCCTAGATATCGCCCGGACATCATCTTCGGTACCGTAGTAAACCCCGCCCAGACCGACGAAGATAAGCACTCCAAGTCTTCGGCTATTTCGGTGTATTTTGCCGTAAATAGCTGAAAAACAGCGACTTGGCGTAGAAATTGAGGCCCCCGTCGACGCTTATGGCCGAAACTCAGATCAATCAGACTCCGGTTTCGCTTCAGCCGCCGGCGCAGACGCAGGAATCCAGCATCGTCAGCGATAGCTGGCAGCAGACTGTGCAAACGGTGCTCGGAGTCGTCCTGCTTCTGGGAACCCTCGCCATGGTCCATTACTATTCACCCACGGCCACGCTGGCCCAGCCGCCCGGCGATCTCACACTGCAAAAACAAGTTCACGAACTGACCGCTCAGGTCGAGCAATTACAACAAGACCAGGCCATGCCCGCCGTCGTGCTGAACCGCTATCGCAATTCCATCGGCTACATTTATGGCGTCTATCAAGTCGGCTTCGCCAACCAGCCACCGCTGGTTCGCGCCCGCGTTTCGGGTACAGGATTTTTAGTCGGCAATGGCCTCATGGCAACCAACCGCCACGTCGCCGAGCCCTGGTACGAAGACTCCGAAGCCGAGAAGTTCATCGATCAGGGAGCTACCGGGATGATCGAAAGCCTGGTGGTATTTTTCCCGGGTTCTCCTACGCCCGTAACCTTATCGCCCGCGTCGGTCTCGAAGACTTCTGATCTGGCCATCCTGCACGTGGAAGACCTGGCAGCCATCCGCTCTCTGCCCATACTTCCCCTGGCAAAGTCGGCCGGTTCTCCCGGTCAACTTGTCACTGTGATTGGCTATCCCATGGGGATTGCCGGCATGGTCGCCAAGTCCCCCAGCGGCATTTACGAGCGCATGGCTTACCGCCCCAACGACATCAGCGCAGCCAGCGAGTTGGCCGCGTTGTCTCTCATTCGTCCCTCCACCACTTTTGGACATCTCGGCGATGTAGTCGGAGAAAAGCTGATCTACGATGCGCCCACCGCACACGGCGGAAGCGGCGGTCCGGTCTTCAACACCCGAGGCGAGGTCATCGGTGTCAACTCCGCTTATATGGACGGATTTTCCGGAGGAACCATCGGAGTCTCCGTCGACTCCCTCCGTCCCTTACTGCAAGAAGCCCAGAAATCCCAGAACTGAATCCCGCACAAAAAGCGCCGCCGTCGAACATGGGCATCCCGCGTCACGAAAGCCTTGGGCCCGCCGAGTAGTTAAGATGTGGTGAAACAACAAAATATCTGCTTGACTGCGAGTAGAACTTACTCAGGCCAGTTATCCAAGTTACGAGAATCCCACGCGCGAAGTAATTGTCATTCGCCAGAACTTCACCCACAAAACAATTGGACATACCGTGGCTCCGGTGTATGATGCTGCCGTCCGAATCGCCGCATCTTTGGAAATCGGGAGGAGGAACCTATGAGTCGTTTCCTAATTGTCCCGGTCGCAGCAATGTTTTTCTTTTGCCTGGCATTTATTGTTCCCGTGAGAGCGTCGGCCGGAGTAACCACCGGAAAGGCCATCTGTCCCCAGGGAAAGATAGAGAAGATGGGCAACGGGGTAGGTTGCGTGATTCAGCTCCCAGTCCGTCCGCCGGGCCACGGCGGCGGCAGCAATCCCAACGATTGGGGAATGTGTGGCGTTCTGAACTTGTCGGCAAATTTCGGTCCTCCTACTGTGGCGCGAATCATCGTCGACCCGAGCGGCTATTATGCGGTCGAGCTGGTAGGTTTTACCGCAAGCGTGATACCGACCTTAGACTGGACATGCGTACTTTTCTCGGACTTCAAACGAGTGCCCGCTGTCTCGGAGGCGCGCTCTGTCGTGCCACCGTCTTATGACGGCCACGGCGGAGGCAGCGAAAATATTGCGGCCTCCCCGAAGAACGCTTGCATCTGGGCGGGTCTTTCCGGCAACTTGGAGACAATAATACCGACTCAGGATAATGGTGCGTTTGGCTACGCGTATGCGCAATATGTTGGACCAGACACTGTCATCGGGTCACAGAATGTCACGACTTATGCGTTCTGTAGCGGCTATGCGGCCGCAAGCTGGACAGGCTGGAAGTATTTCCATCACGGCGTTGGTTACTATGACCCTTTGCATGTTACATCGATAGGGGTCAACGATACGCATTACTGGTGCTACATGGATCGAATCCAGGCCAACTTGCTATACCCAAATTACTCCGTCGGACCTATCAGCGCCGGCCTCAGCCTTTCTGGCGGCAATTACAGTATGGATGCTACTCCTGCTGGGGGTGTGTACGTGAACTACAACTGCTTGCCACTCGAGCAATGAGTTACGTTATTGTTGAAACGCGATCCGCAAGAAATAAGGGCAAGAAATCACTTAGATTGGCTGAATGGCAGCCTGCGCAGAGTGCGTGAGCTAACCCGCTATTCCCTTTGTGTTGTCACGTGACAAAATGCTGCAGGCGCCCGTCTCAGCTCTCGCCAAATTCGCGGTACCTTTCCAGAACGTCGCGCTGCGAGATCACGCCTTCGAGCTGGCGGAAGTCAGCTCGGCTCACCACCGGCACCAGCGGCCACCGGTCCACGTATCGCAACGCCGTCTCCAGCGGCAGATCAGGATGTAAAGCTGGAATCGGCGCGCTCGCCAACACCGATACCAAACTAGCTCCGCCCTTTCCGTCTGCAGCCAGCGTACGAAGTTGTTCTTTGGTCACGCTGCTCCAGCCGCTCGGGCTCAGCCGAACCATCATTTCGTCGGCCTTCGCAGGCTCCGCCGCCAGCCACGCCTGCTCGACCGTTCCCTGTGCATCGAGCACCGGACCATCCACCGGACGCATCGCATCTTCCACGTGCAGAATGCCCTCTTCGCGTTGTTCTTCCATCGACGGCAATTCCAGCCCATCCTGCCGGGTCAAAGCGTCAAAGATGGCAATCGGCTGCAATCCGCGTGAAATCACATAAGCAATCGTATTCGCCACGATCACCGGCAGAATGATCGAGTAATTTCCGCTCACCTCCAGCACCATGAACACCGATGTCATCGGCGCGCGCAAGAATCCTGCGAATAAAACTCCCATGCCCACCAGCGCATAAGTCCCCGGCGAGCCAGTCAGGTGCGGCATAAAAACATGCTCCGCTCCTCCCACCGCTGCGCCCAGCATGGCGCCAATAAACAAAGTCGGTGCGAACATTCCTCCCGGCGTTCCGCTCACAAACGAAAGCAGCGTAGCCACAATCTTCAACCCCGCCAGCATGGCCAGAAATTGCCACGTGAAGCGCCCGTGCATCGCCTCATCCATCGCCTCGTAACCGGCCCCCATTACCTGCGGCGCGCCCAGCCACGCAATTACTCCAATGAGCAGTCCTGCCACTGCCGGCTGAAAATATTGCGTCCATAGCGGCAGTGCTTTGAACTTCGGACGCAACGTGGAAATGCCCGTCGAAAATACTACCGCAGCCAATCCTCCTACCACTCCCAGAATTGCGTACGCAATCAGCTCCGAAGGCCGTTCCAACTGCACCGCCGGAATTCTGAATAAAGATTCCGACCCCAGGAAGGCCCGCATGACCACCACGCTCGACACTGCCGAGAGCACCACTGAGCCCAGAATTCCCGCCGTCCAACGCCCAATGACTTCCTCAATGACGAACAGCACCGCCGAGATCGGTGCGTTGAACGCCGCCGCCAGTCCCGCCGCAGCCCCCACTGGCGCAATCAGTCGCATGCGATCCCGCGACAATCGCATCTGCCGTCCCAGCACCGAGGCCAGGCAGGCTCCAATCTGCAGCGACGGATCTTCCGGCCCCAACGAATGCCCCGATCCAATCGCCAACGCCGCGGTAATAAATTTTCCGATCGCGGTGCGAAACGGAATATAGCCGTTGTAGATATACAGCGCCGCCTTCGTTTGGTTCACTCCGCTGCCGCGAGCCAGCGGAAAGACATGAATCACCAGCACCGCAATCACCAGCCCCGCCAGCGTAGGCGCCAGCAAAAGACGTGTCGGCGAAAGTACCGCTCCCGATCCCAGCAAATACAGCCGGCACCACCCAATCGCAAAGCGAAAACACACCACTGCCAGTCCGGAAAAAATGCCGATGAATACCGAGAGAATCAAAAAGAATCGTTCTTCTCGAAAAACCGATTTCAAAAGCGCCTTCGGCGAATGCCCGTTCACCGGGCGAGTGACCACCGGCTGGTCGCTATCGATTACGACCCGGTCAAGCGCAGAGTCCGTCACCGCTTCAGAATTTATTTCGGGGTCCACTCTTAGCTTCCTTCGTGCAGTTTTGCGATCAACAGCAGCGCCAGATCCGCGCCCTCTGGAGTTCCACAGGTCGCGTTGGTTTGACGTTCGATTCGGAACACCAGATCCATCGCCTCTTCCACCAGGTCTGGATCGCGCCGCAAGTTCCCGGCACTAATCTGCGGCTTCATCTTCGCCCAGCTATCCGCCAAAGTGGCCTGCGCCCCGACCGGCATCGCGCTCGAACTCGTCATCCCACAGGATTTCAGCCGCTGCCCTGCCGTTTCAAAAGCATCCACGACTATATCGTCGCGATGCGCCACCGAAATCTGCCGGCGGAACGGATCCATTCGCAGCACCTCCTCGGTGGTCTTCAGCAAATCTTCGCTCTTCGTGTCGCCAGCGTTGCTGGCCACTGCCTCCTGCAAGTAGCGCTCAGCCAGCGGATAACGCCCTAACTGAAAGGCGGCCAATCCTGCGCCCGCCAGGGCCGCCATATTGTGCGGATCGGATTTTAGGGCCATGTGATACGCACCCAGCGCATGTTCATAATCCTGGGCTCGCACAAAAAGATCGCCCGCGTGTTCCTGCTGCGCGGCGTCGTCGCCCAAATTTTGCTCCAGCGCAATCAACTCCGCTTGCGCTTCCGCGGTAGAGTGAATGCGCAACAAATACTCGATCAGTTCCACTCGCGTGTCACGCCGTTTCCCCTCCTGATCGCCAGGCCAGACCGCATAAATCGCATTGTTGTAGTAACGTTGAGCCTGTTCCGTTCGACCGCGTTGCGCCGCGATCCGGGCCAACTCCAAATTCACTACGCCATCTTCCGGTTGACGGTCCCACAGGTTTACCAGGTAGGAATACGCTTCGTCGGTCCGCTTTAATCCAATCAAAGCCTCGGCGAGAGTAAGTTGGTAGCCGTAGTTGTCCCGCGAATAAAGCAGCGCGGAGCGCGATTCGTTCATGGCACTGACGAAATTCCCCGCCTTCAGATCCCCAACCGCGCGATTGAACCACCGGCTCCCCAGAGCGTTCCGCTGCGTATGATAGGCTCGCGACAATCCCGCCGTGGCCAGGAAAAACATCACTCCCAACCCCGCCACCAGAGCCAGCATCACCGGCTGTTGCCGGAAATAAAGGCGCACATCCATGCGCCTGGGAGCGGCCTTCTTTTCCTCTTGCGCTTCCATCATCTATGACTACTATGCGGAAAATTAAAGCGGAATTGCAATCCCGCCGGAAGCCGGCGTCATCCTGAACGGAGCCGTTTCTCAGGCGAAGTGAAGGATCTCCCAGTCCTCAACCTCGTCATTCCGACCGGAGCGCACATCATCGCGCGGCGCCTCGAGTCCGAATGTGCCTCTCCGTTCGAATGTGATAAATCAGATATCCCACAATCGCAACATTAATCACCAGCGCGCCAACTTTTACCGCGCTCGGATGCCGGTGTATCTCATAAATCTCCACCGGAACCAGGCTGCCTGTAATAATCACTGTTAGCCATTCACCCCAGCGTTTCTTCAGCCACAAACCAGTCCCTTCCGCTAAGAACAATCCAGCATAGAAAAAGCTTCCCAGCCCCAGTTTCTTGATCTGTTCAGGCCGCAGATGCGCCGCCTTCGCCAGCGCCGCATCCACAAACCGATTCCCCGGAGCCAGTTTCAACGCTTCCGCCCAATGTTCTGCCATCCCGCCCACATCTCGATGCAGTAATTTGAAAGCTCCCACGCCGAGCGCAATCAGCGTCGCGCATTTGAAAAACTTGAACACCGCAATCAACCGCAAAAACGTTTCATCATTTTTCATGTAAGACCCGCGTAGGGACGCGGTTGGACACTAAACTACCCCGCAAGGTTGGCAACAATCCAAAAAAAATGCAGTGGCTTGCGTTCAAAAGAGAGTCGCCGCCGGCTCCTGCGCTAAACCTTCCTTTGGAGCGCCCCACGAATGCACCACTCTCCCCCAAACCAGTAAGCCCCGTCCGGCATCCGACAGTAAAATGTTCCCACACCGCATGCGTGCCCTCATTCTCACGCTCGCCCTCGTCTGCACCGCTGCGGCCCAATCCGTTCCCACGCCGATTATCGCTGTCGCCGACGAAAACGGAGTCGCCGTTTCCTCCGCCCGCGTCTCAGTCCAATTGCCGCCTTTGCCTCCCATCTACTGCCAAACCGATTTCACCGGACGCTGCTCCTTCCCCTCACTTCCAACCGGAACTTATCTCCTGCGCGTCGAAAAAGAAGGCTTCTACGAGCTCGCCGAGCCCGTCCAGATTAATCCCAACTCCACTGTTGAAGTCTCCATCTCGCACCAGCAGGAAGTTCGTGAGACCGTCGAGGTTCACGAATCCCCTCCCATCATTGATCCCGCGCAAGTGGCCTCTCAGGAAACCGTCAGCGGCCTCGACGTTATCAACATCGTGTATCCGGCCACCAACGACTACCGCAACGTCCTCAACTTCATCCCCGGCGTCGTGCAGGATCAATCCGGCCAGCCCCACGTTGCCGGAGCCGAAACGTATCAGACCGAAACTCTTCTCGACGGCTTCAATGTCACCCAACCCGCCAACGGCCAGCTGCTCGTTCGCGTCAGTACAGACGCTTTTCGCAGTATTCAGGTCGAGCCCTCCCGCGAGCCTGCCAAAGCTGGCAAAGGATCCGGCGGCTTGCTCAGCCTCAACACCGGCATCGGCGACGATCATTTCCGCTTTCTCGCCACCGACTTCATTCCCTCCATCCAGGACAAGCATGGATTGCGCTTCGACCAATTCCTTCCACGCTTCATCTTTTCCGGCCCAATCGAAAAGAAAAAGATATGGTTCTACAACGCCTTCGACGGCGAATACGACAACCTCGTCTACACTGAACTTCCTGTCGGCGCAGACAACGATCACATTCTCCGCCTCGGCAATCTCTCCAAAGTTCAAACCAACCTCACCAGCCGCAACATCCTCACCACCAGTTTTCTGGTGAACGATCTTCACGACCAATACGCATACCTCTCGCCGCAAAGTCCGCAACTTTCGGATCCAAAAGATGTGGAATCCGCCTACGTCGCCAGCATCAAAGATCAGCACTACTTCGCCGGAGAACAGCTGCTCGAAACCGGATTCGCCTTCGATCAATACAATCTGCAACTCACTCCCTACGGCACGCTACCGTATTTCGTCAATCCCACAACCGCGGGCGGCAGCTACTATCTCCGCGACGAAACTCACGCCCGCCGTTTGCAAGCTCTTTCCAACTTATTTCTCCCTCCGCGCCAGTGGCATGGCCGGCACGACCTCAAAGTCGGCGTCGATCTCGACCGGCTTTCCTACAATGCAGAATTCGCGCGTCAACCGATCTCATTCTTAAGCGGCAACAACACGCTGACTTCGCCCGACCTCTGCCTCACCGCTCCGCAAAATGCAAACTTCCCCTGCACCCGCTACTCCACCTTCAGCCCCGCGCCATTGCACGACCAATACAATGCAGAAGTCAGCGCCTACGCCGAAGATCGCTGGCTCCTCACCGATCGCCTATTGATCGCGCCCGGCGTCCGCCTCGACTGGGACGAAATCATCCGTCACGCCGTCATCTCTCCACGCCTCGCCGGAACCTACGTCCTCGACAACTCCGGCAACACCAAGCTTTCTGCCGGAATCGGAATCGTCTACGACTCCACTCCCATCTTTTTAATTGCCCGTCCCTATGCCGGCACACGCGAAGATATTTTCTATTCGATCCCCAATTCCACCTGCACCGCGAACTGCGTGACCACCACCGGTCCCGTCGAAACTTCATTCACCGCCAACAACAGCACGCTCCAATTCCCGCGCTCCATGAATTGGAGCTTGGCTCTCGAAAAAAAACTTCCCGCCGCAATTTATTTGAAAGCCGAATTCCTCGATCGCCACGGAGCCCGCGGATTCCTCTACAACACGCCCAACAACGCCCCCAGCGGCGACTACGTTCTTCAGAACACACGCGACGATCATTACCAGGCCCTGCAATTCACTCTTCGCCACAACTTCCGCGAAACTTATATGCTCATGGGTTCCTACACGCGCTCCAGCGCCCGCTCCAATCAGGTCCTCGACTTCAACGTCGATAGTCCCATCCTCAGTCCGCAGCAACCCGGCCCCTATCCCTGGGACACTCCCAACCGTTTTCTCTCCTGGGGATATTTCCCGCTGTTCAAACTGCCAATCGTCCATCAACTCGAAGTCGCCTACTCCGCAGAAGCGCGCACCGGATTCCCCTACAATCTCCTCACCGACCAGCAACAACTCATCGGCCCACCCGGCGCACAACGTTTCCCCGAATATTTTTCACTCAACCTCCAACTCGAAAAACGCTTTCACCTCTTCGGATACTATTTAGCCCTGCGCGGCGGCTTCGACAACATCACCGGCCGCTGCAATCCCTTCGTAGTCGACAACGTCATCGATCCCACCGCCCATCCCCAACCCACCTTCGCCGCCTGCGAAGGCCGCGCCTTCACCTCAAGAATCCGCCTGTTAGGCCGCAAATAAAAGTTGCCCCAAAAGTATTTGCTAAAAATATTGTCATGCTTCTAAGAAAGGAGGGCACACCAGTC
This sequence comes from Acidobacteriaceae bacterium, assembly GCA_003132445.1. Lineage (GTDB taxonomy): Bacteria > Acidobacteriota > Terriglobia > Terriglobales > Acidobacteriaceae > Sulfotelmatobacter. Next base: position 170,146 of record PKXU01000088.1, read on the forward strand.
CAGCGGTATTTGCGAACCGGAGCAGACACTCTTCTATTCGTGCTCGTAGCACACAAGGTTGATTCGGAACTTCGCCGCCCCATCTAGAAGGTACGCCTGTTGCTTTCATAACATCTGAGCGGTCGAAGCATCCCTACCCGCACCGAAACGCGACCAGTCGCACCCTTAGCCCGGCGCCCGACCTCGAGACCACCACCCCGGTTCGCGCACGTGCTCGTCGTGAAAGCGCAGCAGCCGCGCCGCCAGAATCGTCGACCGTCCCAAATATCCCACCACTTTGCGCTCATCCGCGCGATCTACCACCGGTAGCCGCCCCACGTCGTAGCGCAATAACTTCGCAGCCGCTTCCGATACCAGTTCATCCGGATACGCCACCACCAGTTTCGTGCTGCCTGCCTCCTGCACAGTAACTGATCCGGAACTGTCTTTATCCAGCGCACGCAAAATATCCCCGCGCGTAATAATTCCTGAAAGTTTACCGGCTTCATCCACAATCAGGAGCGCCTCGTGCCGCGCTACTGCCGGGTCATGGTGCGCAATCCGCTCGGCCAGTTCTCCCACCTTCGTGTGCTCTGCCACCACCGGTGCTTCCTTCTCCATCGTCTCGCCAACGGTCGTCTGCGTCAGCGCGTCCGCTTCGTAATCCTGATGCACCCGCAGCCCGCGCCGCACTAGCTTCTCCGTCATGATCGAACTCGTGGGCATAAACAGCATCGCGATTCCGTCCGCAATCACTGCTACCAGCATTAGCGGCAGCACGGAGTTGTAGTCGCGAGTAATCTCAAATGCGAAAATAATAAAAGAGAACGTCGCCCGCGACGCTGCCCCAAACACCGCGCCCATCGCCACCAGGGCGAACGCGCCCGGAGAAAGATGCGCCGCAGGAAATAGGTAATTCCCCGCCATGGCGAACAGGCCGCCCATCGCCGCACTCCACATAAACGTCGGGGCCAGCAACCCGCCCGACGTTCCCGATCCCAGCGAGGTCACCAGCACGGCAAATTTTGCAATCATTACGATCAGCAAAAGTTTCCACACCAGCTGCCCGTTCAGAATGTCCCCGATCGTGTCGTATCCCACGCCAAACACTCGCGGCACGAAAAATCCGACGACGCCCAGAATGAGTGCCCCGATCGCCGGCCACCACAGTTCGTCGACCGGAAGTTTCTCAAACACATCTTCCACCCAATAAAGCGCCTTGCTCAAAGCCACCGCCGCCAGTCCACATAGCGGTCCTAGTACCAGGTAAAACGGCAGCGCACGCGGGACTCCGAAGTCCATGCTTCCGACTGTAAACATCGGTCCTGGGCCAAGAAGCTGCATGTGAACCGCAGTCGCCAGCGTGCTCGCAATAACGAGTGGGATAAACGACCGTGACTTGAATTCGAAAAGCAGCAACTCAATCGCGATAATCACCCCCGCAATGGGAGTGTTAAATGTCGCCGACATTCCTGCGGCGGCGCCGCAAGCCAGCAACACCTTCCGCTCGACCGCAGTCGTATGCAACACCTGCCCCACCAAGGACCCGATTGCGCCGCCGGTTTGAATGATTGGACCCTCCGCGCCAAAGGGCCCGCCCGTCCCAATCGCAATGGCCGCCGAAATCGGCTTCAGAAGCGCGACCTTCGGCTCGATCCGGCTGCGGTTGCTCAACACCGCCTCCATAGCCTCCGGAATTCCATGTCCCTTAATCTTCGATGACCCATACTTCGCCATCACGCCGACGATGAGCCCGCCAATTACCGGCACCAGAATGACCCACGCCCCAAGGTGATTCGATCCCACACTGCGGAAAGTTGTCGACCAGCGATGAAAAAAGAAAAGATTGGTAAACAACCCGATCAGCTTGTAAAGCGCGTAAGCCACAACACCGGCAAGTAGCCCGATCCCCGCTGCCAATAACGAAATCAGCAATAGCCGAAACTGCGCCGGCTGCGCAGCCACTATGGCCTGCGTCGTGAGTCCGGCCCCCAGTACTGTTCGATCCCGATCTTTCATAAGTTTTCTATCCCGAGAGTCCCCCAAACACGTGCCCACCAGTGCCCAAGCTCAAGCAGGGGTGCGGAGCGTGGGGAAGTTGCGTCCCAATCAGCCGATTCAGAGGCCCAATTCACCTGCGGCTCAGGAAATGGATTTCTTCGCCCGAGCCGTGTCGGCTTTCTTGCCGCTCTGCATTACCCGCCGCAGCGCCGCCACCAAACCCGGAGCCGCGCTGCGTAACTCGTCCCGATGATGCATTGCCAACTCCGCCAGCACGCGCTCTCCCTTCGGCGTCAGCGCCAGTAAAACCTCGCGGCGGTCATCGCGCGCCCGCTCCCGCCGCACAAATCCTCGGGTCTCCAGCCGGTTGATCAACTCCACCGCGCTGTGATGCTGCACCTGCAGCCGGTTGGCGATCTCCCGAATCCGCGGCCGCACTTCGTGCGGAATTCCCTTGATGGCCAGCAACAGCTGGTACTGCGCCGGCTCCAAGCCCGCCGCTCGCACCGCGTGCTCGCTGAAACGCAGGAAACTCCGGATCTGATAGCGAAATTCGGCTAATGCCCGATAATCCGGCAAGCTCACTTTGTTCATCCCAAAAGTGTATCGTGCCCCGATATTCCAAGCAGATTATATCGTGAAGCGATATATAGACAAAACTGCCCGCCACGGCTCACTTCGTCGTACCCCTTTACGACCGTGTCATCCCGACCGCAGCTTACATTCCCGAAGGGAATGAAAGCGGAGTGGAGGGACCTGCTGTTGGCCAATCAGCAAGGACCTGCTGTTCCCCACCACCAAGCGAGCAGGTCCCCTAGCCGCCCTCGAGTCCGCCCATTTAGAATCCTTAGTCCGCAACTCGCCGCTACACAGGAGGCCGCGTGATCCCGCGCTACACTCGCCCAGAGATGGCCCGCATCTGGAGCGACGAAAACCGCTTCCGCACCTGGCTGGCCGTCGAAGTCGCTGCCACTGAGACCCTCGCCGAAGCCGGCCTCGTTCCCAAAGAAGCCGCCCACGCCATCCGCGAGCGCGCCGACTTCCGCGTCGATCGCATTCACGAGATCGAAGCCGAAGTCCGCCACGACGTCATCGCCTTCACCACCGCCGTCGCCGAAATCGTCGGCCCGCACGCCCGCTGGTTCCATTACGGCCTCACCTCCAACGATGTGGTCGACACCGCGCAGGCCCTGCTCATTCGCCAGGCGTCGCAAGTTGTCGCGCAAGATCTCGAACGCCTTTCAGAAGTTCTCGAGCGCCGCGCCTGGGAGTTCAAAGATACTCCCATGATCGGTCGCACCCACGGCATTCACGCCGAACCCATCACCTTCGGCTTCAAAATCGCCAACTGGTATTCCGAAACCCAGCGCAACATCGCGCGCTTCATGGCCGCTGCGGAAGACATGCGCGTGGGCAAGTTTTCCGGCGCCGTCGGAATCTTTGCGCACCTCACGCCCGAACTCGAAGAAAAAATCTGCGCCCGCCTGGGATTAAAACCCGCCCCGGTTTCGTCGCAAGTTATTCAGCGCGATCGGCACGCGCACTATCTCGGCACGCTCGCCGTGATCGCATCCACGCTAGATAAGATCGCCACCGAGATTCGCCACCTGCAGCGCACCGAAGTGCGCGAGGCCGAGGAATACTTCAGCGAGAAGCAAAAGGGATCGTCTGCCATGCCGCACAAGCGCAATCCCGTAACCAGCGAGCAGATCAGCGGCCTCGCGCGCGTCGTCCGCAGCAACGCGCAGGCTGGCCTCGAAAACGTCGCCCTCTGGCATGAGCGCGACATCTCGCATTCTTCTGCCGAGCGCGTCATTCTTCCCGACTCGACCACGCTCACCGATTACCTCCTGACCAAGACCACCAACCTGATCGACACCATGTTCGTCTATCCCGAGCGCATGCGCGCCAACCTCGAAAGCACGCACGGCGTCATCTTTAGCGGACAGTTGTTGCTCGACCTGGTCGAATACGGCGTCTCTCGCGAAGACGCGTATCGCCTCGTGCAATCGCACGCCATGCGCGCCTGGAAAGAAAATCTCGACTTCCACCAACTCGTGCTCGCCGACAAAGAAATCACCGGCCGCGTCCCACGCCCGCAAATCGAATATGCTTTCGACCTTCCCCGCCAACTGAAAAATGTCGACAAGATTTTCGCCCGCGTCTTCGGCGGAAAGAAGCAATCTGCGAAAAGCTCCGGAAAACGAGGGAGTTCGACAAGAAAAGATAGCCCGCCAAAAAAAAGCCCGCCAAGAAATAAGAAGAAATAAAAACGCGTCTCCGGTCTTCACCCTAAATTCCAGCCGTAACACCTGTAGGCGTGCGTCTCAACGCATCTTTCATTCGCACAAAATTTGATCTGCCAGCATTCACCGAAAACCCTGCGCACTGTCCGCGAATCGAAGCTACGGAGGAAAAAATGCAAAAGCTAAGATTCAAGAACGGAAAGTTCGCTATCGGATTAGCGCTCTCATGCCTGGGCATGTTCGCACTGGCGCAAGCGCAAGACGACAGTTCCGAGTTGGCGCGAGCTACCGAAACGATTCAACACCTCAGCCAGGCTGCTCCTGACAAGGGTGTACCCAACGAAGTGCTGCAGGGCGCAAAGTGCGTCGCCGTAATCCCCAAATTGGTGAAAGGCGCTTTCGTCGTCGGCGGTGAGCACGGAACCGGCGTCGCCACCTGCAGAAGTGCCAACGGATGGAGCGGTCCCGCGCCATTCTCGGTCTCCGGAGTCAGTTGGGGCCCGCAAATCGGCGGCAAGAGCACCGACCTGGTAATGTTCATCATGAATGACGAAGGCATGAACGGCCTGCTCAAGGGCCACATCAAACTCGGTGCCGACGTTTCTGCCGCCGCTGGTCCCGTCGGACGCTCAGCGTCCGCCGACGCCGGATACAAAGCCGGCATCCTGACCTACTCCAGCAGCAAGGGCGCATTTATCGGCGCCTCGCTGAACGGCGCCGAACTGCAGCAGGATAACAAGGCCACCGAGGCCTGGTATGGCCACCCGGTCCCTTTCCAGGACATCCTGCAGGGTAACGTTCCCGTTCCGAGCGGCGACGCTCGCGACTTCGTGAACGCAGTCCAGAGCGCCAAAGAGACTGCGCAGGCCCATTAAGAGTTTCAGCGCGTCCAGCTGTTTAGATTAGTGACTCAAGCTGTTTATTAGCGACTCAAGCTGTTTAGGATAGAAGCGGGTGCCCCATCTTAACCGCGGTTCTTTGCGGTTAAGATGGGGATTTTTATTTCTCCCGAAGCCTGTGATTCCGCACGAAGCTTGTCATTCCGCGCGAACCAGATTTCTCGCGGCGAAGCTTGTCGTTCCGCGCTGAACGGGGTTTCTCGCGGCGAAGGATCGTCATTTCTTCTCGCGGCGCAGGTTTGTCCCACTCCGAGCGAAGTAGGATTCCCTAGCCAAGGCTTTGTCATTCCGAGCGAAGCAAGATTTTCGCGAAGCGAAAATCCTGCGCAGTCGAAGCCGAAGGGAACCTGCTTTTCTCGGCGCCAACCCTGCCTAAACCCAAACCTCACTCCAGAAACTCCACATCCTCCACCGTCACAAACTCCGGACCGACGCAAGCCTGAATCTCAATCACCCGCAGCAAATCCCACGCCTCCCGATACCGCGCCCACTTCGCCCGCTTGCTCCCCGCCGTAAAATGCAACGTCAACTTCTTCCCCATCGCCGCATACGGAATGATGTACCACTCCCCCACCGGAATCACCCACACCGCAAAAAAATCCACCGTCCCCTTCTTGTACCGCTTTCTCTGCGGACCATGCACATTCAAGCTGTACTCATTCCCACGCCGGCAATAAATCGTCGACTTCACCTGCACCCGATGAATCGGCCCGCCATTCTCCACCGCCACGTCATACCGCCCCGACTCCCCAAACGGCTTCAACACCCCCATCCCCAAACCCTTGGCCCGCGCCATAAAACAAAGCTCCGCCCACTCCCCACGTTCCTTGCATCCCGCAATCCACTCCGATTTGTTTTTTTTCTTCCCCATGCTTCCCCTTTGTTTTTCTTATCCCCATACTTCCCCTCTAGACCCTGTAATTCCGCTGCAACGTTTTGTCATCCTGAAAGAGCGCGTTCTTTGCGCGAGTGAAGGACCTGAGCGAGCCGCGCGATGCGTCGCGTTCTGTGCGACGCAACACCCCGCGCGTTTGGCTCGCTTCCTCATCCCGCCGACCCCGCCACATCCCCACTATTCCCGTTCTGAAATTTTCAGTCCAGGTCGTCCGTCACACACTCGTCTGAGGAAATCTCCCAGATTCTGTGGAAAAACGAGAGGTCGCCGATTGCGATGATCGCCGCTTAGTAACAGCCCCGGCAGGGGCGACATTAAGATAGCCCAGAGCCTGCCCTGAGCGAAGTCGAAGGGACTTAAGTCCTGGGTTCAATCGCAGGGATGGAACTGAGTCCCGCAGGGACGGCAGAAAATTACGACAGGGGATGACCCGCGTTACGGGCACCGACGTCCGCAACCTCTTTCGAAATGACCGAGGTCGGCCCTAGCCAGCAGCATCAAGAAACCTTCTCGAGGGAGGATCCAGTGACCGCCCGTTGCATGCTTCCTTCAATTCCCCCGCATACACGCAGGCATCATGGGGACAGAGCTGGTGTATAAAGCGAAGCTGCCCGATCAAGCTGAGTATGTAGCGTTCTTCGTCGTTCGGTGGAACCATTCCGACACGCAGTTTGTGAATTCCGGAGCGAACCCTTGAGATTTTTTCCTTTGGTGCACGAACTCGACGCTCTCCAAGACGAGTACCCGTGAGTAGCTTAATGGCGGTCGGTCCCATGATCTTGATCTTCTCACGCTTCACCTTGAGCCCATAGGTGGCAAGCAAAGAGACGGCCAGCTGAATCAAGTCCCTCGCCCGTTCGCCTGAAAATGCAAGGTCGTCTATCCAGGTCGAGTAGGTCACGCACAAGCTCCCGCACATTTCTCGGATTGGCTCGTCGATCATCCAAATGAAAAGGTTTGCCAGAAGCGGACTCGTTGGGGCGCCTTGGGGAAGATGACGATCAAAGGTGGTCAACCTAGTGGGCAGCCTAGACACTGGTGGCGAGCATCCCAAGAACTCTGACCAGAGTCGATAAATGTGAGCGTTGGTGATGCTTGGAAAACATTGTCGAACGTCCAGCGTTACTAGAAGCCTGGACGCGAGGTGGCGTTCGGCGTTGTCCATGATCCCTCGCTTAGGGATCGCACCTAGAATATGGGGAGGGAAGCAAATAGGCTTGAGCAGCCGCCGATAAATTCGCTGCTGTATCCACTTCAGATCCTGACGTGGATTGTCGATTGGACGTGGCGTCGGTGTGTAGTGCAGTTCGAAGGGGCGCCGCGGTTTAGCGAGCATAAACGGGCTGTAACCGTTGCTCGATGATGCTGCAACCTTGTCAAGCGTATCTCGGGGAATTTTAACTACGTCGGCGAGACGCCTTGGGCTCAGGATGTCGAGCTTTTGGACTGATGGCGCGCTTTCCCCGGAATTCAAGCTCACCTCCGGTCAGTAGTAACTTGCTGAGTGCCAATGCCAACCGTCGAATTGTACTCGGATCCGCTGCCCTTATGTCTCCTGGCTCTGACCCAAGGAGCGTAAATAGGTGAAACGGAATTGCCAACGCATCGGCTACCTTCTGAAGAATTTCTAAACTGGGCTTGCGCTTTCCATTCTCAAGCATAGAAACCAAGCTCGCGTCTACCGAAATCCTTTCTGCTAGGTCTCGTTGCGAGATGTCGGCGAGCGCCCTCCCTACTCGAATGGCCCTAGAATAGTCCACGTTGATCCCAGAATTCTTGGAAGTGAGTTTTCCTCGGAACCCGAACACCAGACCGCAAAAAAATTAATCGCGGTGAACGAAGTTGTTGATGATAGCCTCGGCTACTTCCCTAACCGCTTCGAAGATTTCTCTTCTTGTTGGATTCGGATTTCGACGGAGCCTTTTCAATCTAACTTTCGCCTTCTCTAGTGCACCCCTCTGTTCCGGTTCGAGCTCATCTCTTTCCTGCATGGATCGGAGACAATCCACGCAGAATTGCAGGTTCTTATCCTGTTTCACAGAGTCCTCCTTCTCCGGCATAAAACTGCCGGTGCCGCAGAGCAGCTCCCGAGAAGGAACGGACTGAACCGGAAAACTCACCCAACGTGTGCCGCACAACGAACAACAAACACACCCGACGAACAGGCCCACAGACACCCGAAGGAATCCCGAACACAACGGGCTGATCTCCAAGCATGCAGCGTCGAACTGATGGGCTAAACGATCTCCCATCGCCATGGGTCCTTAGAAGCACCCACAGCCTTACGTCCCCGTCCGATGACGAGGACTCGGTACTAGAAGCGACTCTTAGCCAGAGAACTTGTCAAAGAACCCGCTGAATCGCCGTTGACGGCGACCCAAGATCAATATACAAACGCAACAGTCGATTGTCAACAAAAATGACAAGCCGTCATTTTTGTTGAAGAGCGGCAAAGTAATCTTTCGGGTACAGGTAGTCTTCGCCGGATTCGTCAATAATGCGAAGCTGATGAAGTCGGGTTGCTGCTTTGTCTGGGATGACCTCGTAAGTCTTGCGCAATTTCAGCGACGCGGGGTAGCTCCTGTTGCCGATGCAGATGACGAATTGGGCTTCGCGTTTCATGTCAGTCAGCAATCAAAACCCGGGCGGACGAATGCGTCCGCCCCACGTGATTAGCTGCAGCCGCTGGTGCTGCCGCAACTTCCGCATCTGTAGCAACTGCCGTTTCTGGTCATGATGCTGCCGCAGAAGCTGCAGGTGGGGGCGTCGCCCAGGTCGATTAAGCCGGCGAGCGCGTCGGCGGCGTGGATGGAGCCGGAACCCGGCTCCCGGCTTCCGGCTTCCGGACGGCGCGCACCGGACGGTACGTCCTGACTTCGTTCTGAGCTTCTTTCCTGGCTGCCTACTCCTTCGGGTGCGCCGCCTGCGGGGCGCAGTCTGAGGTTGTCGAACAGCATTTGCTGCTGGCCGGTCAGGAAACGCAGTTGGAGCCAGCGGAAGATGTAGTCCATGATCGATTTGGCGTAGCCGATCTCGGGATTGCCGGACCATCCACTCGGCTCAAATCTTGTGTGGGCGAACTTTTCGCAGAACAGTTTTAGCGGGACGCCGTGCTGCAATGCGATGGAGACGGCCAAGGCGAAGCTGTCCATGAGGCCGCTGACGGTCGATCCTTCTTTGGCCATGGTGATGAAAAGTTCTCCGGGCGCGCCATTGGGATAGAGGCCGACGGTGATGTAGCCCTCGTGGTCTCCCACTTTAAATTTGTGGGTGATGGAGGCGCGCTCTTCCTGCAGCTTGTGGCGGACGGCGCGCGGAGGAGCGTTGAGATTTTCTTCCTCAACGTGTGGCGCGGGCACTCCTGCCCGCGAGTCCTCTTTGCTGGAGTTCGCAGTCTTAGTCCCTGCAGCCGACAGCGGCTGAGACTTCTTGCAGCCATCGCGATAAACTGCCACTGCCTTCAGCCCCAGCTTCCACGCCTGAAGATAAGCCTCCATGATGTCTTCAACCGAGGCATTCTCGGGAAGATTGACGGTCTTCGATATAGCTCCGGAGATAAACGGCTGAGCAGCCGCCATCATGCGCAGATGTCCCATGTAGGCGATGGAGCGCGTGCCTTTTGCCGGCTTGAACGAGCAATCAAACACGGCGAGATGCTCGTCTTTGATGTGCGGCGCGCCCTCGATCGTGCCAGTCGCATCGATGTAGCTGACGATGGCATCCGCCTGATCGTGGTTGTAACCAAGTTTGAACAGCGCAGTCGGCACAGTGTTGTTGACGATCTTAATCATGCCTCCGCCGACCAGCTTCTTGTATTTGATCAGAGCCAGATCCGGCTCAATTCCTGTGGTATCGCAGTCCATCATGAAGCCGATGGTGCCTGTTGGGGCTAGGACTGTTACCTGGCTGTTGCGGTAGCCGTGTTTTTCGCCGTGGGCTAGAGCTTCGTCCCAGCATTGTTTGCTGGCTTCGTAGATGGTGGTGGGAACGTTGTTTTTGTTAATTCCATTTACTGACGCACGGTGCATGCGGATTACGTCGAGGAAAGGCTCGCGGTTGATGTACCAGCCGGGGCAGGCTCCGCCGGGCATGGTCTGTGCCGGGGCTGCCGTTCCCACATGGGCATTGCCTCCCACATGAGCATTGCTTCCCACATGGGCATCGGCGGCGCTGGCTGTGAGGCTCGCTCCTAGATTTGTTTCGCTCAGGTTTTTCTTTACTGCTTCTGTTGCCGGGGTTAGCGGGTCGCACTGTTCGGCGATTCTGGAACTTTGCAGATATGCTTCGCCGCACATGATGGCGGTGACGCAGGCGGCGTAGTCGCGGCCGGCGTCGGAGTCGTAGGGGAGTCCGGCGGCCATGAGGAGCGCACCTAGATTTGCATAGCCCAATCCCAGCGGGCGGTAGTCGTGCGAGTTGCGCATGATTGCTTCTGTTGGGTATCCCGCGTTGTCGACCAGAATTTCCTGCGCTGTGATTAGCACATCGACTGCATGACGATAGGCTTCGACGTCGAAGGTGCCGTTGGGCGCGAACTTCAGCAAGTTCAGACTGGCCAAGTTGCACGCGGAGTCGTCGAGGAACATGTATTCGCTGCAGGGATTGCTGGCGTTGATTCGGGATGTATTTTTCGACGTGTGCCAGCGATTGACCGTGGTGTCGTATTGCATGCCGGGATCGCCGCAGTGCCAAGTGGCTTCGGAAATTTTGTGAAGCAGATCTTTGGCTTTGTACGTCTTGACGACTGAGCCGTCGGTAACTGTCTTTGTGGAGAAGTCAGTGTCGCGGACGACGGCGTACATGAAGTCGTCGGTGACGCGGACGCTGTTATTCGCGTTCTGGAAAAAGATGGAGGAGTAGGCGTCGGAGTCGGGATGCGAGCCGTCGTATCCTTGCGCGACCAATGCGTGGGCCTTGGCTTCTTCTTTCTGCTTGCACTCGATGAATTCGATGATGTCGGGATGGTCGACGTTGAGGATGACCATCTTGGCGGCGCGGCGAGTTTTGCCGCCGGACTTGATGACGCCGGCGAAGGCGTCGAATCCTTTCATGAAGCTGAGCGGGCCGCTGGCGGTGCCGCCGCCGGAGAGCGTTTCGGTCGATCCGCGCAACGGGGAAAGATTTGTTCCCGTGCCGCTGCCCCACTTGAAAAGCATGCCTTCGGTCTTGGCGAGAGTGAGGATGGAATCCAGCGAGTCTTTGACCGAGTTGATGAAGCAGGCGGAGCACTGGGGCTTGGAATATCCGGTGACGCCGAATTCGACTTGCTGCGATTGCGGATTCCAGTGCCAGCTGCGGCCGTCGGAGTTGGGCTCGATGCGATCGCATCCCACGTTGAACCAGACGGGAGAGTTGAAGGCGGCATACTGGCGGACGAGGATGTGCACGAGTTCGTCGTGAAACGTCGCGCCGTCTTCGGGCGTCTTGAAATAGCCCTGCGCCTGGCCCCAATCGCGAATGGTTTCGGCGACGCGGGCAACGAGCTGGCGAACTCCGGTTTCGCGTTCAGGAGTGCCAATTTTGCCGTGCAGATATTTGCTCGCCACGATGTTGGTGGCGGTCATGGACCAGTCCTTGGGGACTTCGACGTCTTTCTGCTCGAAGATGATGCCGCCGTGGGAATCGGTAATTTGCGCGGTGCGGAGTTCCCATTCAACTTCGTTGTAGGGAGAGACGCCGGACTTGGTGAAGAAGCGACGGAACGCGAGGCCGGAGGACTTCTTCCTGGGTTGGGTCTGGACGGCGGGAATGGTGAATTCTGTCTTCAGTTCGGGCATTGGGCTCTCTCCATTATTAGATTCGGTGCGTGTTGCGCCGATTCACGGCGTCCGGCCAGAGGCGGGGAATCGGGATAAAGCAAGATTTTCATCCGGTTCAACTCGCTCGCCTGTTAGCAGCGATTTTGGCGTCGATTTGCCGCAAGAAGTAGGCTGTTCCCTCATCATGGGTTTTCGGGGTTATGAAATATCCGAGGATCTCCTCCCTGGGCGATGATCCGTTCGTTCCAACCTTCAAATTGACCTTGTAAACGTTTTCGATTCCGTACGTCCACGGCATGCGATCGGGATGTGGGTCGTGTCCGCGGAGTGATAGGGCAGCGCTTAGCGCAAGGCCTTCAGCCCGATCTCTTAAACGGGCATGTGCCTGGCGAACACTGACGTCTTTTCGCCAGGCAAGCCAGTTTTCTGCTGTAGCTACCTCTGGGGACATATCAATACCTCGGTGGCTAGAGCCATCTCTGCCGCTATCCTATAGAACCGGCGGGACAGGTCTTCCCGGTCATTGTGGACCGTGTTGCAGGCCGGTTGATACTGCTCTATCAGTTTCTGCTCGACACTCCTCCGCTCGCCCTCATCGCCGGGCATCGTGTGAAAGGAGACATGCAGGTTCGAAATGCTGTCGGCTTCATGTAACCAGTCTTGGTACTTTTCGTGCCCACGGGTGACGCGGTCATTCAACTTGCCCGCTTGTCCGAAGTAGACGACACGAAATGGTCTTGGCTTAGCAGTGCTATCGGGCACAAGTATTGCGTACAGACCTCCGCCAAGCGGCTGCAAGATGGATGAAAATTGAGTAGGCTCGGAAAACCGCGTGTTACCAAATACGATTCCACTTGGCCCTCCCTGGCTCGTTCGGAGTATCAGGTCTATCCATGCATTCTGATTCATGTCTTTGCTCTACCTCGGCGGCTAAAGCCGCGTCTCAAG
>PKXU01000141.1 GCA_003132445.1 Acidobacteriaceae bacterium
TCGAACTGCCGTCCCTAAGCAAAGGAATGAGTCCCAAAACCGGCACTCCAACCCTAGCTTGCATTTCGCACCAGTTCTTCCGCTAGTTCCGGAGCGACATTCCGCACATCCAAGGCGTTCGCAACAAATCTGGTCAATATCCTATAGACGCTATGAGACGAATCCTCGATTTTCTTCCAGGTACACTGGCCGCGAATGCGAGAACGAGATTAACCAGGCCACGTTACCAGCCTGCTGTTACCCGATTTATGCACCGAATCAGGTTGTGTTCAGAGCGAGGTCCCGCCTGATACTGATTGACTCCCTGACGCCGTTTGTGCCGGTCGGTCTTTGAGTTCTGCGAATGCCGCCAGCGCATCGTGCAGGCGGTCGAAAAACCGCGCCGGGCCGATGACCTCAGTCAAGAGGTGCCGGTCTAAGTCTGCCTTCAGAGAGAGAGGCACGCGCGCGAGCACCAACACGACGCCGCCGTGAACCAGTTCCTTCTGAAGTTGTTGCACCATCCGGGCGGCCGTGTAATCCACATTCGTGATCGCTTCGGCATCGACGACCAACCAGCGTACTCCTGAAGGAGCTGGCCCAACCAAGCCGCGAGCCTCCTCTGCGAACAGGCTGGCATTGGCATAGAAGAGCGCTGCTCCGAAGCGATAGATCACCAACCCCGGCTCCGTTACTGCGCCGGGAACAGCCGGGACCAACTGCCAGGCATCGCCTTGGCTTACGACGAAGACGCCGGTGTGAGGACGATAGCTGTGCCGCACAACCCGGAGCAGCGACAGCACCATGGCCAGCAGAATGCCCTGCTCAACTCCCACCAGCACCACGACGGCCGCAGTAAACACGGCCAGAGCGTATTCTCCGGGACTCTCGCGTCGAATCTCGCGCAAGCCGCGCACGTCGATTAGACGGACAGCAATGAAAAATACGATGGCGCCCAGCACGCAACGCGGCAGGTATTGCAGAGGCTTGGTCAGAAAGAGCAGGACGAATACGACCGTCATCGCGGTGGCTACCTGGGCAAGCTGGCTCTGACCGCCGGAGCTTTCGACCATCGCGGTTTGAGTAGGGCTTCCGTCCACCACAAACGTCCCGCTCAACGCGGCTGCGGCGTTAGCCGCAGACAGACCGACCAGGTCTGCGCTTTCGTCCAAGTGCTGATGGTGGCGCCCCGCGTAGAAACGAGCGGTAGCCGCGCTCTGGGCAACGATCATGACAAAACAGGAGCCGGAAACGCCGAGCAGGGGCGCGGCTTCCTTCCAGCGCACATCGGGCAACCCCAAGTGCGGAAGCCCGCCAACGACCGGCCCGACGATGGTGATGCCGTGCCCTGCGAAATTCCAAGCTGCGCTCGCGGCGATTGCGCCGGCGACAGCAATCAGCGGGCCAGGCACCTTGGGAGCAAACCGGCTGAAGGCAAAGACGCTTGTCAAGACCACTGCCGAGATAAGCACGGTCGGGAGGTGAATCTGGGGCAGGCCGCGGATGACCCCGATGAGCTGTCCCACCGTCCTGTTGGAGTGTACTTCCAGACCGACCATCTCGCCCAGCACGGCGATGCCTACCTGAAATCCCACTCCGGTGAGAAACCCGATCAGCACAGTCTGCGACAAGAAGTCGGCCAGGAAGCCGAGCTTGAGCACTCGGGCCAGCAGTAGAAATCCGGCGGTGAGCAGAGCGACCGTCGATGCCAGCGCCACATATCTCGCACTTGCGACGGGAGCCATACCCTCAAGCTTGCCGGCAAGAATGGCAGCGGTCGCCGAATCGGCAGCGACCACCAAGTAGCGCGACGAACCGAACACAGCAAATGCCAGCAGCGGAAGCAACAGCGTGTAAAACCCCGTGACTACTGGCATGCCGGCAATCTTGGTGTAGCCCAGCGCCTGCGGGATGTTCATCGCCGCCAGTTGGAATCCGGCCAAGGCATCGCGGAGCGCTCCCGCGCGAGTAACCGGCCATATGCCTTGAAACAGACGGAGCCAGCCGCCACTCCGCGCTTGCGGTGTGCGCTGGCCCGATTGCAGGCGATCTGGTCCGCGCGGCGGTGTGGCTTGTATACGCATGGTCACTGCAAGATCGTCCTTTCTATACCGAAAGGTTCACCCAGTAGCGTCTTCCTACTTCTTTCCCCCGGAGTATTGCAAACCGACAAGCCGAGAATAAACACTAAATACGAGATCACTCTTGCGACGGCATATTGTTGCCCACTTCCAAGGGGCATATGGGGTAAGAACTCTGTTCTGCAGCAAGAGCATCGTGAAATGAGACGCGAGGACCCGCACCACAATAAAGATCGCGGCTTTGAGAAAAAGAAGAACGTTATCGGCAGCCCGCCCAGACTGAATAGTGGTTGAAACAGATAGTGCTGCAATCGCAGTCCAGCATCCCCAAAAGCCGGCGCATAACAGCTTCCGAATACTACGACGGCAAAAAGCACCAACAGCGAAAGCGCGAGAAACGTGATCAGCCGAAACCTGGATGTGTTCATCGCACGCCCTCCTCCTGTGCACAGAGGCTCGTGGTGACGCTTTTTGTTCGTGCCCAGTTGACAAGAGTGTCTCACAAGCAGGCGGCCATCGTTCTTATCGGCCAGTCCTGTATCGGGTTCCTGATTATGCCTTTCTCAAACACAGATTTGACGGCTTGGCATCAGTTGCAGGAGGAGCCTGCTTGCTATCTTGCGCAGGCTTCAAGAACTTCGGAACTGACGCCCAGCTTGTCAATGTAACCCGGTGGACGGGATTCCAATCTTTAAACGGCAGATATTCCAAGAGTTCAATGGGACGGCAGCCACCCACGATGCTCGGACTGAGTTGCCACTGCTTTGCCAACCCCAGCACACTGCACGAGAGAACCGAGATGTACCGAATGCAAGGCTCACTAGGCAGAACCTGCCTCCGGGGACGAGCAGACGGCGGCCCTCTGACAAGAGTTGCTCTGTGAAACCGGGAGCAAGCAGATCGAATACGTAGGTAGAAACGAAGTGGTCGAAACTGTGATCGGGCTCAGGTATGCGTGGGCAACCGTCAGTCGGGTAGACACGCGCACGTCCCGGCCAAGGCTTCAGACGCTGCTGCGCCAGTGAGACCATTGGTGCTGCTGATGTCGAGCCCCACATAGCGTAAGTCTGCGGGCAGATATCTTTGCAATAGGCGAGCGGCGAAAGTCGCCGCTCCACACCCGAACTCGAATACAGTGCGCCGAGTCGAAAGCAGCATGCGCGATCAGTTCGCTGATGGCGGGATTTTCGTAAAGGCGTTGCCAATCCTGCCCAGAGCCAAGGCGGTCATAGAAACGCTTCGCCTCTTCGGGCGCAAGGTGGCGACTCCTTGGTTCTGGAACGCTCACATGCGAATCCTAGCGCCTCCGCTTTCAGCGGGCCCATTATTGCTCAGGCGCCGGGCCTGGCAAACTGATTGTAGAGCCAGGCAAAGACCGCGCCACCGATGAGTCCATCTACGGTTCCGTAGATCGTCCCGATGACAACTTCTGCAATGCTGCGAGTTGCATGGTAGCCGGGGTAGACCGACGACATTGTCTGAAGGAACTGCCGACCATAGTTACCCCAAATCAAATTGGCTACGCCCATCACTAGCATCGCCAATCCCCACAGGATCGCCGACGTCAAGGCTAGGGCTTTGGTATTGAATTTCATCGCTTCCACCTCCAACTAGGTTGCGAGGCCGTCTACGGCCCAGTACGCGACGGTGGTAGAGAAGGGCCACCGCTGTTCTCTTGATCTCATGTTTAGGGTTTCGGCAAAGAGGGGTTGAGTGCTCGCCTCCAGTCTCCGTTTTGCCAGTTGCGATCGCGCTTCTGTGGCCTCAACCGAGTTAAGATACGGCTCAACCAGCCGACGAAGTTCCTCCCTCGAGGCCCCGGATAGTCCCTTCTCCAAAGGCCATCCTCAGCGTTCCTTTCCGCCGACTAGCACGCTTGTTCGCTTGTTCCAGGGTGCCAGCACTATCCAACTCTTGCTCTCCTGAAAACTGTACCCAGGACCTCCGCTTCAGCATGCAACCAGTCTTCCTCCGCATGGCCGTCCTCGCGTTCCCGTTTTTCGTACAGCTCGTAGGCACGCTGACGAATGATGTGCTCAGCGGGCGCCGGCGTCGAAGAATGGGGAGTGGCTTCATGCGAGGTGCTCGGAACGGAGGTAACGTTGGAACGCGTTTCCTTCTGAGACGTGACAGCCGGAATATCTCCTCGTGACGCTCTTTTCTTATCATGTCTAGACATGAGTAGCCTCACTTTCGTTTGTCCAGTTTGATCGTGTTATTGTCCCTCGCTGGTAGCGTTGGAGGCCGATACTGCAATCAGTTCCTCCTATAATTTTATGCTTATCCTCGCGCTATCAGCATTTCACACTGGCGGATGCACGCCTCTGCCAGATCTACATGGGGAAGAAGTTCGATCGGATGTTGCATCGTTTTATTCTTCAATCCGTCGCCAGTCCGCTCCGGATGCAGCGCCTCATTTCTCGAGTTGAGGTCCGCCCCGTATGACCAACACGGGACAGCGCGCATGAGAAACCACATCGTAGGCTGTTGGTCCAGGCAAATGAGCAGCCACTCGCGGAAAGCGAGTACCGCGCACGCCCAGCACGATCAGTTCGATCTGTAACTTGCCGGCGGTTTCCAAGATGAATTCGGCGGGCACGCCAAACTCAACGTGAAACTCCGGTGCGGCCCCTTCTTCCAATGCCCAGTGCTTTTCCGTGAGGCGCAGGCGGAAAAAGTCGGCAGCCTGCATCCTGGTTGAGAGCGGCTCTTGCCAGACATCCTCGGCGACGTGTAAGAAGAAAAGCGCGGCGTTATATTCCTTGGCTAAAGCGCACGCGTAATGCATCGCCGGCTCGCACTCGGGGGAGAAATTCGTCGCGTAAAGAATGCGCTTCAGCGGGGCCTCTGTTTCCGGGGCTACCGAACTTTCTGGCCCAACCATTAACAGCGGACTTTGCGCGCACCGCAGGATTTCCTCGGCAATCGATCCCAGCAGCATCTTTTCGACGCCGCGCCGGCCGTGAGTACCGATCACGATCAAATTGATTTCGTGCTTTTCCGCCATTGCCGAGAGCATCGGCCAAACATCCCCGTGACCGACAAGCACCTCATGCGAAAGTCCTTTGAGAAGCGGCGTTGCTCGCACCGCGGCCATCTGTTCTTCCGCATGAGCACGTATATTTTCCAGAGCGGGGTCTCGCTCGTCCACGGGAATCAAGCCATACGCATCAGGGGGAATCACGTACGCCAGATATAGTTTTGCGCCAAAGTGTCGGGCGATGGCTGTGGCGTAGGGCAGCGCTACGGTCGAGGCTGGTGAAAAATCGGTCGCAAAAAGGATACGGTCAAAGAGAATTCGAGTCACGGGTCGGCTGTCCGTTTTTATTGAGAACCGCTGTCATACAGTTCTTACATGCAGGTTGAACGTAAACTCTTTTCTGCTTTGTGGGCTTGCCAAGATTGTTGGGGTAAAGGTGATCCATGACGCGCAACTTGGAAGCACGCCTAGACGGTAGCACTCCAGGCGAGAGTCGTCTGAGCAAGAGTGCTCACCCCCGGGAGGCAGAGACTCCGCGGATGCCGAGCCGCTCAACGCCTGCCGGATCGCCGGCTTCATTGAACCGTACTCGGGCAATTCCGATGCGCGAGTAATTCCCTCGCGCAACCAGGCGCGGGAACAGGTAAAGTTCACCGTCCGGGCCACGAGCGGCAGCCGGATTCAGGACGCCTTCGATTTCCTGGGGATTCCCCGGCTCCGGCTCCATCAACATTGCCAGACGCCGCAATTTGAATCCGCTCATCAATGGCTCAGCGATTCTCATCACGCCGCCTGATCGCGATCTGCTAAGCAAGCGATGATTGCTTCGATAACTCGCTTCGTCTCCTCGGGACCCTTGACTGGGATAGAATCCACGCCTGCTTTTTCGGCGGGATAGTCATTCCCTCCTGGGAACAGGGCATCGCCGATGTAAATCATCTCTTTCAACGAAATGTGCAGGAGATCTCGCAGCTTTCCGATTCCGTATACCTTGTCAATGCCAGGCTTCGTGATATCAATCGACGTCGAGCCGCCGATTCGGACAGAAAACTGGGGAATAATTTTGTCAAGAATCGCTTTGATCTTCTTCCGCTTGGTGTAATCGGGGTCCCATTTATTTTTTTCTTCTAACGGCGCCTGCTGACCTAACGCGGAAAATGTTATCTGGCTTCCCCGGTCTTCGATGACTTCTCCCCAGACCTTTGCGACTTTGTAACCAGCTTCTCCCAGCGCTTTCTTGAGAGAACTGAGTATCTTCTCTCGTTCATCCCCGGTGAAATCTTCTTCATAGAGTTTTTTCCACTCGCCTGAGTACTGGTAGAACTTTGTTCCACAGGTAGGAAGCAGGGATAGCTCCCTCAGGCGTTCGTCATGAGGAAGTTTAGAGATAACTTGCTTTTCAAACTGCGGCCAACCGCCTCCGGAAATCACGGCGACTTTGACAATTCCGAGAAGGTCGTGCAGCAGTCCCGACATTTCGGGGTCAACAGCCGATTTACTTTCGGCAAGCGTTCCGTCCAGATCAAACACGATTAGCTTTTTCACTATGTCCCCCTTTCCGCCTCTGAATTCTCGGTATTTCAGGCTGACGGTGGTGTCGATCATGACCCGGTCTGAGAATGCTCCTGACGAAGTGAGTCAGTTCCTGTGCGTCCGTTGATCGTGCAATTTGCCGAGAGTATGCTCGATCAACCTAGCTAATTTATCTGCGGCGCCGTTGACGGCTAAGTCCAGAGTCGCCGCTTCGTCGGTGACCGCGATGGGCTGGCGGCCTTCGAGGCGAGCCTCCATCATGCAACGTTTGTCATTCTTGCGGCTCTTGGGGCCGCTCTCGTCGATCAGGTGGACCTCCACTCGCGTGATGTGATCGCTCATTCGGCTCAGGGCATTCTCCACTACGCCCCTGATCTGATCGGCCAGCGCCTCTTGACCTTCGATTGTGTGGTCCGTATTGACTTGGATTTGCATGCTGATCTCCTGCCTGATTGTTTGATCAAGGATGCTTCTTGCGCTGATACATTGCCGTTAAGCCGTTATGCACCATGAGCGCTTGAGCGTCTAAGGCGCAGTTGCCAAGCTCAAACGTCTCGTTTACGAAGTTCATGGAACTCGGCTACCGGCCGGCATCTGCTTCTGACGGCCAGAAGGCACCATCGACAAGTCATTGGTTCCGACGTAGATACCGATGGCCACAAGCATGGCGATAAGGCCGAACCAGAAGCGCCAATCATGATGCGCACGCCTCCAGTAAGGAGTTTGGCCATGGCTATGATGACTCTCGCCCATCGGATGCAGGTGTTCGGTGTTGTTCATGCTGGTCTCCACGGGGAACGGTCAAGTTGCGATAGGACGCTGCGCTAAAGGTGAAAATCATGGGCAGCCGTTATACCGGATGCCCATGCCTAGCTTAAGCGCCGCTTAGTGAGAAAACAGGCTTGTGTTCGTCTTCGTGCACCCAATAAGGGGGCCGGCCATAGTGACGGTAGAGCCGGTCTTCATATTCACGGGTGAGTGGCACGGAATCGACGAAGAGCGGCGCCGTCTGGATCGCATCCCGGTAGAGGCCAACATAAACCTTGGAATCCACCCAACTTACCTTTTGAATCCACGCGGGTGAAAACAGTACCTTCTTTCCCGGCCACCAATTGCGCGTTGCCACCTCAATGTAGCGGATAGCCCAGGTTTCATCGTCCATGAAAAATCCTGCCACATGGCCGATTTCGCCATCCATAGCCTCGATGTGATAGCCGGTGACGGCGCCAGTACTGCGTAGATGCGAGTCCATCGACGCTCTCCGGATTCTTTCCGCCAGCACTTCCTTCGGAGAATCGATCCGAGTCGTCATGGCGGGAGAGGCGCCTTCTCCCCATAGGTAAGATCCGTTCCAATAATTGGGATAGCCGTAATAGCCGAGATATTCGGTCTCGTACTGTCGGGAAACTGGCCGCTGCGTATCGATGCTGGGGCTGTCCTTGACTTGCTTTTTCGTCAGCGCCACATCCAATCGCTTGGCTGGCCAATCCACGTTCGTCACAGAGAATGGTGAGATCAGGATTTCCCGGTCCTCCAGCCAGCCGCCGGTCTTAACCGTGAGATAACGGATCGCCCATGACTCGTCGTCGAAATATACTTGGTCTGCCGTTCCAATCTCGCCATCCGTGGCCCGAATCACAAGGCCCTTCAAATGCGTAGTGTTCGCTAACATTGTTTGCCTCCTGGGTATTTATTGACTGCATTTTCGGTCCTGCATATCGAGCTGCCATATTTGAGCTGTGCTGGTGCGAGAGGTGTACCAGTCGCAGTCGCGAGATCGAGTGCAGAGGTTGTCATTAGAAGGTTCGTCTTGCTCTCTTCCCCCGAGGATCCCACCTTAACAGCGGCGTTGCCATTCTTCTGAGCAAGAGTGCTCACCTGCGCCCGGCCAATCGGATGTGCCATCCGAGAGGAGGGTCTGTGGATCACAACGAATGAATGCGGGAATGTGAACGTCTGAGCGCAGAGAGGCCGACCACTGCCGGGCCGCGACGCTAATTCTCCCAAAACTGTGCTGGCGAAATTATGCGAGTCAGCGCCCTACACATTGGTCCATCCCAAAGCGGAGAGGACATGCCACACGATCATTAGATCTGTGTTGGTCTACAGGCCGCGTACGCCCACGCGTTCTCCGCTGACATTGTGCAATAGGGAACAGTTTTCCTGGTGAGTGCGCTGTCATGATTCGGGCTGGGACTTCGCTGGATGGTCTGACAATGACGTCGAGTCCCCGAGGAGACGATGAAATGTCCAAAGAGAACTCAGTTGTCACGGTGTATCACACTCATACGGAAGCGGATAAAGCAGTGAAAGAGCTTCAACGCGGCGGGGTTGACCTGCATAAATTGTCCATTGTTGGAAAAGGCTACCACACAGATGAGCAGGTGGTGGGCTACTACAATACCGGCGACCGCATGAAGTATTGGGGCAAAGTTGGAGCGTTCTGGGGAGGTTTCTGGGCCCTCTTGTTCGGCTCCGCTCTTTTCATTATTCCGGGGTTCGGTCCAATCTTAGCGGCGGGCCCGGTAGTGGCCTGGATCGTGGCAGGGCTGGAAGGTGCGGTGGAGGTGGGAGCGTTGGGTGCTCTGGGAGCTGGCCTCTACAGCATAGGAATTCCTAAGGACAGCATTGTGAAGTACGAAACAGCCCTCAAAACGGATCAGTTCCTGCTGATCGTCCATGGAACGGCTGCAGAGGTGGCACAGGCGAAGGACATCATCGAGACTACGAATCCGGTCCAATTCTCCCAGCACTCCGGCGGAGAGGTAGCGATAGCCGCTTAGTGATTCCTTTGAGTAGCGCGGGCAAGGCTGCCTCGATGAGCGTTGCCCACTGCTATACCAAGTCGACTGACGGCCGAAGGCGACGGCTGGGCAGAATTCGCCGCGAGTTGGCTAGGAGAAGTACATGACAGGCAAGTCGCAACCCGGGGAAATACAATCCGTACTAGTCGTCGAGGCGGACATCCTCGACAGAATGAATGAAACCGATGCCTCGATCGCTCAACGTGCCTATGAAATCTATCAATCCCGCGGCAGCGAACATGGCGCTGACCAGGATGATTGGTTCACAGCAGAGCAAGAGATTCTCCACCCGCTTGCGATCGAACGCTATGTGACCGACGGCGCGTTGCGATTAACAGCGCAGCTGTCCGGCTTTGCTGCGAAAGACTTAGAAGTGTCCATTGGGCATCGGCGGGCCGTTATTTGCGGTATACATTCAGATTCAAATCAGGCGGCAGACATCAGTTGTAAGGACAGAAAGGTTATGCGGATTGTCGAGCTCCCCTTTGATGTCGATCCGGTATTGGCGAGGGCAACACTCCAAAGCGGAAAGTTGCAAGTCGTATTGCCGCGCTCACGGTAAGCGAGTCTTTTCAGACAGTAAGCGAGCAACAAGCCGTTCAACAAATTGATGGAGACCTTGATGCAAAGGACAGTGCAGCATCCGACGAGAGAGTCATGAATGTAAGTCCCCCTGCGGGAAACTCGGTCGAACCATCGATGCTCGAGAACGCGGAGAAATCATGAGCGACCAAGCCCGCGTCAGCCACCCGATCTACAATCTTCTACCCAGCGAAATTCAGGGGTTCGATTCCCTGGCGGAACTCGCCTTGGACATGCATTGGTCGTGGAATCATGCCACCGACGAAGTGTGGCGCCAACTCGATCCCGAACTCTGGGAGATCACGCATAACCCCTGGGTTGTCCTGCAGACGGTCTCGCGCGACCAGATCGAGCGCGTACTGGCCAATCCTGCCTTCCATAAGAACGTTGATGAACTGCTGCGATCCAAGCGGCAGGCAGCGGAGAGGCCGGCATGGTTTCAGCAAAAGCATCCGCAAGCTCCCTTGACCTGCGTCGCGTATTTCAGCATGGAGTTCATGCTGAGCGAAGCTCTGCCGATCTACTCGGGAGGACTTGGTAATGTGGCCGGCGATCAACTCAAAGCCGCCAGCGATCTGGGTGTGCCAGTGGTCGGCGTGGGACTGCTGTACCAGCAAGGCTATTTTCGCCAGGTGATCGACAAGAACGGAGAGCAACAGGCTCTTTACCCGTACAACGATCCCGGCCAGTTGCCGATCGCGCCGTTGCGCCACGCAAATGGCGAGTGGTTGCGGTTGGAGATCGCGTTGCCTGGTTACTCGGTGTGGCTGCGCGCCTGGCAGGTCCAGGTCGGTAGAGTAAAGCTGTATCTGCTCGATAGCAATGACGCGGCGAACTTTCCCGCTCATCGAGGGATCACCAGCGAACTGTATGGCGGCGGGCCCGAGTTGCGCCTCAAGCAAGAGCTCCTTCTCGGAATTGGCGGCTGGCGGTTACTCGGTGCGCTGGGCATCAAACCTGAAGTCTGTCACTTGAATGAAGGGCATGCGGCCTTCGCCGTTCTGGAGCGTGCCCGCAACTTCATGGAAGAAACGGGGCAGCCCTTCGAGGTGGCACTGGCCGCGACTCGAGTCGGCAATCTGTTCACCACTCACACGGCAGTGGCCGCCGGCTTTGACCGTTTCGATCCGGCGCTCATTGAGCAATACCTCGGTGATTCTGCCAAGCAGAAGCTCGGCATAACACTCCACGATTTGCTGGCCTTAGGCCGCCAGAACCCGAACGACTCCTCGGAGAGTTTCAACATGGCGTATCTCGCCATCCGCGGTAGCGGGGCGGTGAATGGCGTGAGTCGCTTGCATGGGGAAGTCAGCCGACATCTCTTTGAGCCTCTCTTTCCGCACTGGCCGGAGGACGAAGTTCCGATCGGACATGTGACCAACGGAGTCCATGTGCCAACCTGGGATTCGGCGGCGGCCGACGATTTGTGGACGGCAGCCTGTGGCAAGGGCCGTTGGCTGGGGACGACGGAGAACCTGGAGCAGGATATTCGCCGTGCCTCCGACACCACGCTCTGGAAATTCCGCACCGCCGCCAGCGAGTCTCTTGTTGAATACGCGCGCGGGCGGCTATCCCGGCAACTGGCTGCCTCAGGCGCTTCGGCCGAGGCGGTCGACGGTGCGAAGCATCTCTTTGATCCCAACGCACTGACGCTAGGATTTGCGCGACGTTTCGCGACCTACAAGAGACCGAACCTGCTACTGCACGACCCGCAGCGGCTGCTTCGTTTGTTGACTAATTCTCAGCGCCCGGTGCAACTCATCATCGCTGGCAAGGCCCATCCGGAGGACCGGGCGGGGCAGGCGCTGATCCATGAATGGATAAACTTCATCCGCCAGCCAGAGACCCGACCCCACATCGTCTTCCTGAGCGACTACGACATGTTGTTAACGGAGCACCTGGTGCAGGGGGTGGACGTCTGGATCAACACGCCACGCCGGCCCTGGGAGGCTTGCGGGACGAGCGGCATGAAAGTGCTCGTCAATGGGGGTATCAATCTCTCGGAATTGGACGGCTGGTGGGCGGAAGCCTATACGCCGGAGGTTGGTTGGGCGTTGGGGGACGGCCAGGAACATGGCGACGATCCCGCCTGGGACGCTGTCGAAGCTGACGCGCTCTACGGCCTTCTCGAGCGGGAGGTGATCCCGGAGTTTTATACCCGAGACAAGAGCGGCATCCCCACGGCATGGGTTGCGCGGATGCGCGAAAGCATGGCGCGGTTGACACCGCGTTTCTCCGCAAGCCGCGCGGTGCGCGAATACACCGAGCAACATTACCTCCCAGCCTCAGTCGCCTACCGTGAACGCGCTGCGAACAAAGGCACAATCAGCAGTCAAATGGTCGATTGGCAGCATGCAGTCGATCGGAAGTGGGGATCGTTGCGTTTCGCAGACTTGCGTGTCGAAACCAACAACGATCACCACGTGTTTGAAGTCGACATCTTTCTGAACGATCTCGGCAAGAATGCGGTGCGAGTTGAGCTTTATGCGGACGGAATCAACGGCGGCGATCCCGTACGGCAGGAAATGAAGTGGGCGCGACTGCTTCCTGGCGCACCCGATGGCTGCGTCTACCACGCGACGGTACCCGCTGCACGTCCAGCGGGAGACTACACGGCGCGAGTGACGCCGCACTGCGACGGCGTTGCGGTCCCACTGGAAGACGCTCGAATCCTATGGCAACGATGATGAAAGCGCCGCAACGCGAGTTGCACGATTACATCGCGGAGATCTCCGAGCACGCTGACGTTCAGGCGGGTTCTCCTCTGCCTTTGGGAATCCAGGAAAGGGGAGGAGGAGTTAACTTCGCCATTTTCAGCCGTAGTGCCAGCCGCGTTCGACTGGAGTTCTTCGATCATCCCGAAGACGCAGCACCCGCCCGGGTAATCGATCTGGATTCAGCGCACAACCGCACCGGCGACGTATGGCATGTGTGGGTGAAAGGGATCGGTCTCGGTCAATTCTACGCTTACCGCGTGGATGGCCCTTACGAACCCAGCGAAGGACATCGTTTCAATTTCAACAGGCTTTTGCTCGATCCCTTTGCTACCGCGATTTCGCAGCTGCCTCGGTGGGATTTTGCCTTGGCGCGTGGATACGACTCGTCGGTGCCGGAGCAAGACTTGGCCATCTCGAAGCTGGACAATTCCAGATCGATGCCGAAATGCGTCTTTGTCAACGAGCCCTTCGAGTGGGATGGGGACCAGCCACCCCGGCATCCGTGGTCGAAGACCGTGATTTACGAAACCCATGTTCGCGGCTTTACCATTCACCCCAAGTCGGGCGTGGGCCATCCGGGAACCTACCGGGGCCTGATGGAAAAGATTCCCTATCTCAAAACCCTGGGAGTGACCGCTGTGGAACTGATGCCTGTGCAGGAGTTCAATGAAGCTTCTGTCACGCGCAAGAATCCGCAAACAAGTCAACCGCTCCGGAATTACTGGGGATACGATCCCGTGGCTTTCTTTGCACCCAAAGCTTCCTACAGCAGCGCGGGAGGTTTGGGCCAACAGAAGCTGGAGTTCAAGGAAATGGTCCGGGCCTTTCACAAAGCCGGCATCGAAGTGATTCTGGACGTGGTGTTCAATCACACGGCGGAGGGAGACGAACTGGGTCCGACGCTCTGTTTCCGTGGGATGGACAACGCGATCTTCTACACGCTGGCGGGCGACAAACGCTACTACAAGGACTACACGGGGACCGGCAACACCATCAACGCCAACCATCCCGTGGTGCGGGACCACATCTTGGCCGCGCTCCGTTATTGGATGGTCGAGATGCATGTAGATGGATTCCGGTTTGACTTGGCGTCGGTTCTCGGCCGGGGCCGTTCCGGCAATTTGCTGTCCAATCCCCCGCTTCTCGAGCGGATCGCCGAGGACCCGATCTTGAGAGAAGTGAAGATCATCGCCGAGGCGTGGGACGCCGCCGGTGCATACGAGGTGGGTAGTTTTTCAGAGCGGCGTTGGGCGGAGTGGAACGGCCGCTACCGAGATGATGTCCGGCGTTTCTGGCGCGGCGATGATGGGATGCTCGGTTTGTTTGCCAGCCGCATCTGCGGCAGTGCCGACATCTACACCAAGTCCGGCAAAGGCCCCGAGGGCAGCATCAACTTCGTCACCTGCCACGACGGCTTCACTCTGAACGACTTGGTCAGCTATCGCTACAAGCACAATGAAGCCAACGGAGAAAACAACCACGACGGGACCGACGCCAACTTCAGCGAGAACTATGGCGCTGAAGGCGAGACGACGGATGCTGGGATCGAGACCTTGCGGAAACGCCAGATCAAGAACTTCCTTCTGACCCTGCTGATCTCGCGCGGGGTGCCGATGCTGCTTGGCGGAGACGAATTTCGCCGCACGCAAGGCGGCAACAACAACGCCTACTGCCAGGACAACGAGACCAGTTGGTGTGACTGGAGCCAACTGGAGAAGCACCAGGAAATGTACCGCTTCACCCGCGGCATGACTGCCTTTCGTCGAGCGCATTCAATTCTGAGTGAGGAGCAGTTCTACACGGGCGCCGAGATCCGTTGGTTCAGCCCGCACGGTGGCCCGCCCCACTGGACTGACCCGAAAGAAAAGCAACTCGCTTGCTTGATCCACGAAGATGAGCAGAGCGTACTTTGCATGATGTTCAACGCTGGCACGAATGGAACCGAGTTTAGTTTGCCTCCGCTGCCGCTTGGGTTCCGCTGGCGTCTCGCGGTAGATACGTCCCGCTCGGCACCGCAAGACTTTTCTGCCGCAGGGGAGGAACCGCTCTTGGACAATTCAACGACCTATCACGCAGGGTCCCGCTCCAGCGTGATCCTTCTGGCACGGAAGCAGGAATCCGTCTCGGAAGGGGGTGCCGTATGAATCAACGAGCCTCCGGGATACTTCTCCATCCGACCTCCCTTCCCAATCCCTATCCGATCGGCGATCTAGGGCCCGCAGCAACTGCCTTTGTGGATTTTATGGTCGAGAGTGGACAGCGTTGGTGGCAGATGCTTCCCATCGGCCCAGCAGGGAAAGAAAATTCGCCTTACCGGTCACCGTCTGCCTTTGGGGGGAATGCGCTCCTCGTGAGTCCGGATCGGTTGGTGGAAGACGGGCTCCTTGGCCGCCAGGATATCGAGCTACCCATCTCCTGGGGCGAGGGAGCGGTGAACTTTCCCGCGGCGACACGCTCGAAGCTGCGATGGTTAAGAAAGGCATTCGAACATTTCGAAAAGAACAGGCACGGGGGCAGGCAATCTGAGCTCGATGCATTTGCACGCGCGGAGTCTTTCTGGCTTGAAGATTTCTCGTTGTTCTCGGCAATCCAGGAGAAAGAGGGTACTTCGGATTGGACCCGATGGAGCCAAGAGCTGCGAACGCGCCAGCCAGAGGCCCTACTTCGCGCGCAGAAATACTTTGCCAATGACATACGTTACCATCAGTTTGTCCAGTGGCAGTTCTCAGTGCAGTGGGAAGAGTTAAGGGCTTACTGCGCGTCCCAAGGAATCTGGCTGATCGGCGATGTTCCCCTGTTCGTGGCGCACCAAAGCGCCGATGTTTGGGCTCATCCTGGACTTTTCAAACTGGATGCCGATGGAAACCCTACGGTGGTTGCGGGAGTTCCTCCCGATTATTTCTCCAAAACAGGGCAGGTGTGGGGCGTCCCCGTGTATCGCTGGGAGGCGCTTCAAGAGCAGAAATACAGCTGGTGGATTGAACGCCTGCGGACGGCTTTTCGACGGTTTGATGTCAATCGGCTGGATCATTTCATCGGCTTTGTCCGCACCTATGAAGTGCCCGCACAAGCCAAGACGGCTGTGAACGGGCAGTACCAACCTGGCGGAGGCGATTCTTTTTTCCAAGCTGTCCGCGAAGCCTTTGGTTGTTTGCCTTTGATCGCGGATGATCTCGGTGCCACAACCCCCGAAGTAGTGGCTCTGCTGGATCAACTTCAGATCCCGGGCACACGGGTGCTCCAATTCGAGTTCGGCTCAAATCTCGAAACCAATTCAGTTCCATCAGAACAGCATCCAGTGAAATCGGTGGTCTACACCGGAACCCATGATAACGAC
Organism: Acidobacteriaceae bacterium; assembly: GCA_003132445.1. GTDB lineage: Bacteria > Acidobacteriota > Terriglobia > Terriglobales > Acidobacteriaceae > Sulfotelmatobacter. The sequence goes on from PKXU01000141.1 coordinate 16,014, forward strand.
ACAACGGCAGGCTGGTATCGGAAGCTGCCACTCACGCAACGCAAAGCCTTGAGACTTCGGCTGCGAGCAAACGACCACGAGATTGTCTGGGCCATGATTCGCGAGGCGCTGGCGTCGCTGTCCGACACAGCCATCTTTCCTGCGCAAGACCTCCTTGAGCTCGGGTCCGAGGCGCGAATGAACTCTCCCGGAATTGAAGAAGGAAACTGGCAGTGGCGCCTGAAGCATGGCGCGCTGGCCGAGGAGCTTGCGCAGAAGTTGCGGAGCATAAGCACCACCTACGGGCGTCTGGGGACGGAACTCCACCCAACTTCTGGGTGCCAGGACGATGACACGACGCTGCAGATCGCAACGGAAACTCAGGGACCATAAATGAAAGACGCAACACAGATCACGACGCTGTTTGTGGATGTTGGCGGAGTCCTGCTCACTAACGGTTGGGATCATCATGCTCGCCGAAGAGCTGCGAAGAACTTCAAGCTGCCGTGGGCGGAGATGGAAGAGCGGCACCGCCTGGTCTTCGAAACTCATGAGGAGGGGAAGCTTACGTTCGAGGAATATTTGGGTTGGGTGGTCTTCTACCAAAAGCGATCCTTCACCCGGGATCAGTTTCGGCGCTTCATGTTCGCCCAATCGAAACCTTACCCCAAGATGATCGATCTGGTCGCCCAACTCAAGATCCGGTACGGATTGAAGGTCGCCGTGGTCAGCAACGAATCGCGCGAGGTGAACGGGTATCGCATTCGCAAGTTCAAGCTCCACCGGCTTGTCGACACTTTTATTTCCTCTTGTTTCGTTCACATCCGCAAGCCCGACGCAGACATCTTTCGGTTTGCGTTGGACATCGCCCAGGCGCCGGCCCGCCACGTACTGTATATCGAAAACACACCGATGTTCGTCCAGATCGCGGAAGGTTTGGGGATTCGAAGCATCCTTCACACCGATTACAAGTCCACCTGCGCCAAGCTGGCTTCGTTCGGATTGCAGAAATGACGAAGGAATCATCCATGAAATCAGCTGACTCGCGCATCTTGACGCGCATTCTGACCGTCAATGGCGGCTCGTCGAGCATCAAGTTTGCGCTGTTCGATGCGGCGAACTCGCTTCGACGGATTCTGGAGGGCGGGATTGAGCGGATTGGACTGCCGCAGGCCACCTTGCGGGTAAAAGGCTTGGATCAGGCGGACAACTTTTCGCGGCTGGTGCCGGCCCCGGATCACACGGTGGCGGTGGGCGCTCTGATGGATTGGATCGAGGAGCGCGGCGGGCGGGGCTCATTGACCGCAGTTGGGCACCGCGTGGTGCATGGCGGGCCAAAATATTACAAGCCGCAGCGAATCACTGCGGAAATGGTTGCGGAATTGAGGCGCCTCAGTCCATTCGATCCTGACCATATGCCGGAGGAGATCCTGTTGACCGAGACTTTTCATCGCCGATTCCCTGATCTGCCCCAAGTAGCCTGCTTTGACACCGCTTTTCATCACGACCTTCCGCGCGTATCCCGACTGCTGCCGATCCCGCGCCGCTATGAGGCGCAGGGCGTGCGGCGGTATGGGTTCCACGGATTATCGTATGCGTTTCTAATCGAGGAACTCGCCCGTTTGGCCGGGCCGGAGGCGGCACAAGGTCGGGTCATCCTTGGCCACCTCGGCAATGGCGCGAGCCTGGCGGCCGTGCGTCACGGCAAATCCGTCGATACAAGCATGAGCTTCACGCCGACGGCCGGGGTGCCGATGAGCACTCGNNCTGCTCGGGGTATCCGAAACCAGTTCCGACATGCGTGACTTGCTCAAACACGAGACGCAGGATGTTCGTGCAGCTGAAGCCGTCGCGCTGTTCTGCTACCAGGTCAAGAAATGGATCGGCGCATTCGCAGCGGCGTTGGGCGGGCTGGACACACTCGTGTTCGCTGGCGGCATCGGAGAGAACGCGCCCCCGGTCCGCGCCCGGATTTGCGAGGGACTGGGATTCCTTGGGATCGAACTGGAAGAAAAGCGAAACGCTGCGAATGAAGGCGTGATTTCCTCCGCAAACAGCCGAGTCGTGGTCCGCGTCATTCGCACGGACGAAGAACTCATGATCGCCAAAACAGTTTGCCAGGTTCTCGGACTTGGCTGCAAGAACAAGAAGGAGAATTGAACCATGACACCCGACACACTCACTACGGAACTGCTCGACCACAAAACCGAAGCAGCAACGAACAAGAAAGAGTTAACCCTGAATACGAAGACGAAAACCAACACGCTCACTTCAGAACTGCTCCTCAAGATGAACGCTTACTGGCGCGCCGCCAACTATGTGTCGGTCGGTCAGATTTATCTCTACGAAAATCCGCTGCTGAAGGAGCCGCTGAAATTGTCGCACGTGAAGCCGCTGGTGGTCGGACACTGGGGCACNNATGTTCTACATCGCCGGTCCCGGTCACGGGGGCGCGGCGCTGGTGGGCAACGTTTATCTCGAAGGCACCTGGAGTGAGATTTATCCGAACGTCACCCAGGATGAAGCTGGAATGAAGGAACTGTTCAGGCAGTTCTCGTTTCCCGGCGGGATTTCCAGCCACGTTGCTCCGACGACGCCAGGGTCGATTCACGAAGGTGGCGAGCTGGGATACTCGCTCAGCCATGCCTTCGGAGCCGCGTTCGACAATCCTGATCTGATCGTTGCTTGCATCATCGGCGATGGTGAAGCAGAGACGGCGTCTTTAGCGACCTCGTGGCAGTCCAACAAGTTTCTTGACCCGATTACCGACGGAGCCGTGCTGCCGATACTGCACCTCAATGGATACAAAATCAGTAATCCAACTGTCCTGGCCCGGATCGAGCATGAAGAGTTGGAACAGTTTCTGCGAGGCTGCGGCTGGACGCCATACTTTGTGGAGGGCGATGAGCCGGAAGAGATGCATGAACTCATGGCCACGACCTTAGAGACGGCGATCGAGGACATACGGCGATTCCAAAGCAACGCCCGGAACAATAACGACACCACTCGGCCGCGCTGGCCGATGATCGTCCTGAAGTCACCGAAGGGCTGGACGGGACCGAAATTCGTCGATGGTCTGGAAATCGAGGGCACGTTCCGATCGCACCAGGTGCCACTCCTGGTGGATCCCGAGCATCCGGATCATGTCAAGCAACTTGAGAGCTGGATGAAAAGCTACAAGGCCGAGGAACTGTTCGATCAAAACGGTCGACTCTTGCCGGAATTGGCCGAACTGGCGCCGAAGGGCGACCGGCGAATGGGCGCCAATCCCCACGCCAACGGCGGAATTCTGC
>PKXU01000056.1 GCA_003132445.1 Acidobacteriaceae bacterium
GTCCGGCATCCAATCTTTAGCCCTTGCCCGCCTTCTTCAGCCAGGCGACAACGTCGGCGTCGAGCCGCATCGACACCGCCTGTTTCACGGGACGATAGAACCTGCCCCGCACCGCATCTCTCCACGCGCCAGGCGGAAGTTCCGGGATATCGGAGGTGTCGATCTGATCGTCGGACATGGCTGCCAGAGTCGACAGTTCCTTCTTCTGCTTCGCGGTCAGATCCTTGACTGCTCGGCTTTTTTCGGCTCTAGCGGCTCCCGTTCTAGCTGCCTTGCGCATAGAGATTCCTTTCCCAGGTGTATTCCACGTCGGCCTGCGTAATGACGAATATGTATATACATTGCCTTAAACCTCGCACAAAGGCAAAGGTCGGGAGGCGGACGGACGGCACCCAATTTGCCTCCGCCGAGTTGTTCCGTCCGTCCCTCCGGGGCTTGTTCTCTTTCTTGACGACTTACCCCGGACTTACGTCCGGGGCTATTATCTGTCGCCCCTTCGGGGCTGTGGTTCCGCGGCTTTCTGCTTACCCCGGACTTACGTCCGGGGCTACTATCTGTCGCCCCTTCGGGGCTTCCGCGTCGTGACTTATGGCTTTGGGCGGAGGAGGTGCCAGGCTTCGCGGTAGGCGTCGTAGAGGCCGGGGCGGCGGTCGCGGTGGCGGCGGAAGAGGAGGCTGGTGACTCCGCGAAGGGCGTGGAGTGGGAGGATGTACCAGGTGTCTTCGGGGATGATGTAGGCGGCGAAGAAGTGGATTTCGCCGGGAAGGTAGGGGACGGCGCGTCCGTTGCAGCGGCGGTGGGCGTTGACGCGGTAGAGGCCGGTGGAGATTTGGGTGGAACATTTCACCTGGACGCGCCAGAGCGGCGGGGAGGGGTCGGGTGGGGTGGGACAGATCGGCTTCAGGCTTTCGGCTTCGGGCTTCCGGAGGTTCGTCCGTCGTAGGCTTCGAACCTCGCGGCAGTCTCGATTACGAGTATCCAGATGGCGACAATCGAGGATGACGTCGTAGCGTTCGCTGTCGCCGTAGGGGCGGGCGACGCCGAAGCCGAGATTGGCGGCTTTCAGGACGAAGGCGAGTTCGGCGAGTTCTCCGCGGCGCTTGGTGGTGAGTTCGCGTTGGCGGGGAGTTTGAGGGATGGGCTTTTTTTTGGGGACTGGATTCTTTCGGAGCGGCTTTTTTTGGACGGGCTTTGTTCGGACANNTTCGGACAAGCTTTTTTCGGACAGGCTTTGGGCGCGACGCTAAGGGGCGTCGGGGCGAAGAGCTGGTCCTGGTCATGATCGCTCGAAACGGTCGGAAAAGAGAAAAGGCGCGGGCTTTTGGCCTGCGCCTTTATTTCTTACTTTATATATTCAGAATAGCATTTTGGGTGGGGCAAACCGGAAAGGATTTCGAATTTATTCTCCATTCGTTTGCTATGAGTTAGCAGGATTTGCTTAAGTTTAGGGTCTTGACAAGCTCTAGGAAAAGACGGGACATTCCCATTTCTTGCCGCCGCGCGGAGTTGTTCTACCGTCCCTACGGGACTTATTCCGCGACCCGCGACTTTACCCACGGCCTTACGTGCCTTCGGCTCCGCTCAGGGCAGGCTCTGCTATCTTATGTCGCCCTCTGGGGCTGTGGCATCTCGCGGGCCGCGGCCCGATACTTCTGGGCCGCCGGACAGCCGGGGGCGGCTGTCCCCACATTTGCATCGCGGAGGCTGGACGGACGAATGCGTCCGTCCCTACCAGAGAGAGCTTGGTCCGAGAACGGCCTTCGCACGAGGGTCGGTAATGACATCGTAGAACTCGGATTGAACAATGCCGACGCCGTGAATGCAGATGTATTGCTGCCCATCACAGTCCGCTATTACACTCCCTGGTGCCTTTGGGAAAAAATGCGGGAGTACAGCCAGCGAATATTTCCACGACAGATCGGTCGGCCCCTCCGCGCCTGTCAAGCAAAATCTTTTCTCTTCCCTCTAACCCACTCTTCCAAAAGCGAATTCCATCTCGCCTCGTCTCAGACAATTCATCGCAAACTGTTAAGATGAATCTAGTTGTGTTTTGCGCCAGAACATCTCGCGTCGCCAACCTAAAGCTGATTCACAATCAGCAATCTAAGTCCTTGTTTTGCAATATTTTGCCTATAAGTCTTTCAACCTCTAGATTTTGCCGCGGGCAGGGCATATCCCAAGGCTCCAACTCGAAGAAAACAAGAATTTTACCGTCAAGGTATCAAAAAACATTAGCCGGTATATCTCGAATCGTCTTCCTTCTCGTCGCATTCACCGCAATTTTCTCCGCACCCGCCCCCGCTGAAATCCTGAAACTCGTAATCAACGACACCATTCAGCCCATCAGCGCGGAGTACATCGCCCGCGCCATCGACGAAGCGCAACGCCGCAACGATCAAGCCATATTGATCGAGATGAATACACCCGGCGGCCTGGTTGACTCAACCCGCGACATCATCCAACACATCACGGCGTCACCTGTTCCCGTAATTATTTACGTCGCTCCCGGCGGCAGCCGGGCAGCTTCTGCCGGATTTTTTATTCTGGAGTCGGCCGACATCGCGGCCATGGCGCCCGGCACGAACACAGGAGCAGCGCATCCCGTCTTGATGGGCGGCGAAAAAATGGATGATGTCATGAAGGAAAAAATGGAGAACGACGCTGCCGCCCTTATGCGCTCCGTTGCCGCCCGTCGAGGCCGCAACGTTGAGGTCGCCGAAAGCACGGTCCGTCAGTCAAAATCCTTTAGCGATCAGGAAGCCCTCTCGCAACACTTGATCGAATACATTGCCGCCAATGAAAACGATCTCTTTCACCAAATCGATGGCAAGGCTTTCAAGCGCTTCAACGGACAATCCGTTTCCCTGAACCTCGCCGGTCAAAGCGTCGTTGCTTATGACATGACTCTCAAGGAACACATTCTTGACGCGCTCATGGACCCCAACATCGCGTTCTTGCTTCTTGCCATCGGAGCGCTTTCGCTGTACGTGGAATTTAATCATCCCGGCGCGGTCATCCCCGGAACAGTTGGCGTCGTTTTCATTCTCGTCGCGGCTTTTGCTTTGAACCTTCTGCCCACCCGCTTTGCCGCATTAGTTCTGATTCTCGGCGCATTTGCTCTATTTGCCGCGGAAGCCAAGTTCGCCTCGCACGGCGTGCTCACCATCGGAGGGATCGCGTTGCTCACCTTGGGCGGCCTGCTGCTGGTGGATTCGCCCATTCCAGAAATGCGCGTACATCTGCTGACTGCTCTCGCCGTGAGTATTCCTCTCGGCGCAATCACGGCCTTCCTCATGACCATCGCGCTCAAAGCGCGCCGCAACAAAGTGGTCACCGGAGCGCAAGGCCTGGTCGGCGAAACCGGAGTCGCGCAAAGCGCGCTCGCACCCCAGGGCAAAGTTTTTGTTCACGGCGAACTCTGGGACGCGGTTGCGCCCTCCGCATTGCCGCCAGGACAACTTGTGGTCGTTCGCCGAATCGACGGCCTCACCCTCCAGGTCGAACCCTTAGCGGCAGGCCATAATCACTAAATATGTGGAGACGGGCGCCTTCGGCCGTCCCGCCAAAGCGAAGCGCGCGGAACCGAGGCGAACTCGCAAGCGAAGGACCGGCATAGAATCCAAATGCGCGCCGGTGACAAACTCACCTACTTCAAACTAAACAGAGCATTCACGTGCGCCGTAACCGTCACCGTCTGCGGAGTGAATTCCTCCGTCGGAGCCGGAGGCGCCGCATTGGCCATGGCTGACATGGCCCGAGCCATGTGCGGCATAACGATCCTTGGATTCTCGAAGGTATCGACCGAGGCGTAAGAAAGTTCGCCCAGCGTTCGGCCGCTGGCGCGTGCTAAGGTTTCGGCTGAGTTGTGTGCTCTCCGGTAAGCGTCCTCCACAGCTTTATTCTTGGCGTCATCGATATTCTGCAGCGTGTAGCTGAGCGTCTGCGTCTCGCTGATATTGGCATCGGCGAGTTGCTGCGTAATCGGCGCCACCTTCGCAAAATCCTTCAACTTCAAGGTAACGTCCGTCGTCACCCGATAACCGACAACCTTCTGCTTCGGCTTCCACTCATACACCGGCTGCACGGAAAGAAATCCAATCGTCGCTGCCTTAGGCTCGATCGCATTGGCGCGCAGCACCTCCCGCACGTGCTCTACATTTTTCGCAGCGCGCTCAAACGCAGCCTGTGAGGTCGCATCCTGAACCGATACGTTGAATTGAATTTGCGCTGTGTCGGGAGCACTCTCGTATTTTCCTTCCGCGCCCACATACACAGTATTCGGTTGCGCGGTAATCGCAGGATGATCCTGCGCACGAGCCGTCGCGCTAAGAAAAACAATTGAGATTAGAGTGAGGAAAAAACCTGCTGATTTCATAGCGCGCGCTCCGATAGAAGTATCCACGTGAAGAATACTCCACGCGGGATTTTTCTTTGGAAGAACGGCACGGATCGTCGATCTTGCGGCCACTGCGATACGCGAATTTCAGATGTTTGGTCACGGCGCACGCGAATGCGCTGTTTAATCTGAAGTAGAGCTGAATGAGGAGCTTTCACCGCCCGCGTTTGTGAATTCTACAGGCGCTTCGCTGGCTAGTTCGCCTCGGTTCCGCGCGCTTCGCTTTGGCGGGACGGTCGAAGCCGGCCGTCGCCACATCTAATCGACACTCGTTTACCCGCCAACAAAAATGGCGAGCCGATTTCGAAACCTACCGCGACGGAATTCCCAAATTACGATCCAAACGGACTTCGAGAGCAGTTCCCTTTTCAAGAATCAAGTCGTGCCCCGACTCAAAGGCCGAGACTGCCGCTTCGGCTGCGCCGGAACCGGCTCCGGCCGCGGCTCCGCGCTTCCCACCGGATTTTTCCCCCTCGGCTGCCCCTTTGCCAGCCCCTTCGACAATGGCTTCGGCGATCTGTTCCTTGGTCATTCCCTGCCGCCCGATTTCTCCCTCTTCGCCAATCTGTTTCAGCCCGCGTTCGCCGGGAACGCCCGTCACTGTGGCGACCAGCGGCACCCATACCCGATTCATTTCAATTTCGTCAAAACTCAAGATCATGCGGGTGTGAAACCCGGGCTCGACAGCGCTGACATGCCCCTTGATTTTCTTTCCCGCATCGACGGTCTGGCCGTCCGTGGTCACCAGTGGTTCAGCCAATCGGGCCAGAAAGGGATCGCCCTTTTTCACAATGTTGGTGTCGAGTTGATCCGAAAGCTGGATGACAAAGGTAGTGCCCTGCGGCACAACATTACGCGGCCGCGGCGGAGGCGCGTCCTGGGCAAACGATGAAATGCCAAACAGCGCGACCAGAAAAGCAGCAGCAAAGTGCAAACGGATGGTGCGAATAGGCATGAGGATCTCCCCGAGCGTCGGTAGCAGCTTTCGATATTAAGAGTTGGATGGGAGAAAGGAAGAAATTGCTGCCTTGCAAGCGACGGATGGGCAAAATTCTTCTTTACGTGACTTGGTGCGCAGGAGAACAACTCGAGACTTGGTGCCGCGATTGCTCGAAGTAGCCCCTCTGGGCTTGGCATGCTTCGACAGTTTGGGCTCGACAGACACGCCGCATTTTGATTAGCGTAACATCGCCGTAGGGCCCATTGACTCTGCGCCAGGCATTTTGAGTGTAAGCGCCTGTTCCCAACAGTTGAGAAGTGTGAGCTGGGCAGAGAATGATAGAGGTGACAGACAAGTTGAGTGTGCAACGGTGCTTGACTCGGCTGGACTTTGTAATGCAAAGTAGTTCGCATGAAAACGCCAAGTGGTATTTCGATACGAGCAGGAATCGGAGTGGTTGTGGGCGCTGGAATCGTTGCCGTAGATAACTTCGCGTTCGGGGGAGAGGTCAGTCCAATCGTGATCGTAGGAATGCTTCTCGTTTTTGGCGCTGCTGCCGGAATGATCTGGGGAGTTCGCGCCGCAGTGGCAACTGCAATCGCTTGGGTCTGGTTGCCAATGGCGCACCTACTGAAACACATGATGCGTCTGCCAGACACAATTCACCCGAACACTTATGCTTCGATTCTGAAGCTCGGGGCCTTCAGTTTTGTGGTTACAGCAGTCGGTCTAGGACTCGGACTGGCGTTCCGCCGACTTCTCAGCGGGCGAAACTGGGCATCCTCATCGCAATGATCGCACTTGGGTTGCACAAGAAACCGTCGCCCAGAAGGGGCAGGCGGAGGGATGTGTATTCTTGCTAACTTCATTATATCGCTACCAATCCGTTTTGATGCGAGACCTGCGACAAGGTTAGTTAACTACGCGGCAGTCACAGCGAGTGCACGCCGCAGAATCTCTTCGTAGAGCTGGTGGAATTCCTGCATTTCAGCGTCGTTCAGCACTTCTCCCGAAGCGTACGCGAGCACGCGGGCAAGCTTCTGCTCCAGTTCCTCATCTGTGCAAGCCTCTAGGTTATTCATTGAACTTGTCATTTTCTCCCCGCTAGGGCTGCAAAGAAGAGCACTGGGGCGACCGCTCCCGCCGGAGAGTCATCGCCCCTTCCGCCGTCTCCCTACCGTGGTAGGTTTTTAAAGGGAGTGGCGTAGTGCTCGGCCCAAAGCTAATGTAGCTTCGGACAAACTGACAAACCGAGCTGTCCGTGACCTCAAACACATTTGCTGAGCGGCCTACCGCCCATCGGCGGGACAGTAGCGACAGCCGCTCGCGTAGGCGTGTCACTTCGCACCGTGAACCGCCGTGGCTTCTTTGATACGAGCTTCGAGACGTAGCAGTTTTCATGGACAGCCCGCCCATATTCATCGGCCTTGCTCTCGGTCAAATCCACGGATTGTTGGCAGATGGCGCAGTGTGGACGCCAAGCTTCGTGAGACATAATGCCCCCTAGGACAGTTGGGCAAAAGGCTACGCGGAAGAGCAAGTTCTGTCAGTGACGTGAGTCTCATCTCCGACTGTGGGTGAGTCGCCAAGGGGCATAACTGGCGAAAAATCCCCATTACACGCAATCGAGTTTTGAATTGCGGCAGCAAGCCTGGGAGCCTTTCCCGAAGGTCACTGGAAGTAGTGGATGAATACCCACAGCACAACTGCTGTACAGCCGAAAAGCGCGAATGCAATGCCGAGTATCTTGACCTGCCAACGTGCGTGGTCGAGGTCCCACCTGCGATGCAGCCACGGCGCATATGATTCCACCTTCGACCAACGCACCCATCTGAAGTAGGTCGCAGGCCAGAGAGCCATGAGCAGCCCCATTGCGACGAATGCAGCAGAAACGACGACTCCTAAGAGAAAGCGTATGGTGCCCCTTTATTGTGACTATCGCATCATGGATGTGAATCCGTGACTCGGGCATATTTTATGCCCACTTTAGGTTGATTGGCGAAACATCGCCATTACAATCAAAATACCCAGGGCAGGATCAATTGTGGACTGCGAGAGCGTTTATTTCCCGGGAGCGGATCTCAGCCCTTGGCCCCGGCTGAATAGGCCACGCGATAAATCTGGGCATGAATCTCTTTGCGCAAATCATCCCAGATATTTTCCGGCATCTCGAGAAATACTCTTACTACATCGGGATCAAACTGCTTTCCCGCCCACTTGGCGATTTCAATCTTGGCAGCCTGCAAGGTTTGCTTGGGCCGGTAGATTCGATCGGAAGTAATCGCATCCAGCGTGTCGGCAACGGAGAAGATGCGTGCTCCCAAGGGAATCTGCTCTCCCTTCAGATTTCGAGGATAACCGGTGCCATTGAACCATTCCTGGTGAGAGTAGACAATCTCTGCGGCTTCGGCAAGGAACGGGATTTTTTTTACGATCTGATAGCCATGGTAGGCATGCTCTTTCATGATCGCAAATTCGTCGGCATCAAGTTTTCCCGGCTTGTTCAGAATCTTATCCGGAATTGCGATCTTCCCAATGTCATGCAGAAAAGCGCCGCGGGCAATACCGTTGATTTGTTCTCTGGGCAGCCCCATGGCTCGGGCAATGGCGATGGTAAAGGCGGTTACTCGCTTGGAGTGTCCCTCAGTTTCCCGATCCTTCAAGTCAAGAGCGTCGCCCAGAGTTTCAAGAGTGATGTCGTAGGAGCGCTCCAGATTGGCCATTGCGGCCTGCAGTTGATCGGTCCGCGCCTTGACCAAAGACTCCAGATTGGTCTGATATGTCCGGTTTTCAACTTTCAGGCGCCGATTTTCCAAGGCGCGGCTGACCGTATTCAGCAACTGCTCGCGTTCGAACGGCTTCAACAGATAGTCGTACGCCCCGTTTCGAATCGCCGCCAACGCCACTGAAATGTCATGCACGGCGGTAACCATCACCACCGGCATGTCAGGATATTTTTCCTTGGTACGCTCCAGCAGGCCAATGCCATCCAGGTCCGCCATCATCAGGTCTGAGAGCATGAGCTCGAACTCTTCGCCCGAAGTCAGAACGGCGAGCGCTTCCATGCCAGAAGCTGCCTGTTTGCAGGCATATCCCGCGGTGCCGAGCATGGAAGCGACGATCTCCCGAATCGGTTCTTCGTCGTCAACTACAAGAATGCGATCTGGCATGAGTCCACGAAAGTCTATCGGCGATTGTAACCCACTCGCGAGATGCCGAAAGTAATCACTCAGGTCCGGAAACTCTATCGAGAAACCGTCGGAACGTGATATTCACAAACAAGGAAGACGTGCGTCCGCAATGCTAAACGCCTACCTCGGCTCGATTTGGAACACGATTGCAAGACTCGGCCTCGCCAGGCCCACAGCGGCAGAATTGACCCTGCTGATCCTGTTGGGCGCTTCTCTGCTTGGGCTGCGCGCTTTCCGCGAAAACTATCTTAAAGTCTGGGTTTTGGGTTGGACCGCTTTCGCACTGTCCCGCCTTGCCGAACATTGCTTCGCCCCGAAGATACCCGCTCCTTTTAATTCGGTTGCAGTGCAAACTACATTCTTACTCGCCGTAGGACTACTGTCAGGAGCGGTTCTGCTTTATACGCGTGGACGCGATCTACTCGTTCCCTTAATGGTGATTACTCCCGTTTTGGTGGGTTTCGGCGGAGCTCGTATCCTGTTATGGCCTGATTCCCTACCGCTGCGCGTGGCCCTGGAGGTCGCCTATCGAATCATTCTGCTGACCGCATCTTTGGCCCTGCTGCGAGCGCGGCGCGGAAGGTGGGAACCCTCGGCATGGGCTCTCGCGCTGTGCCTGCTATCGCTCCATCTTTCCTGGCCGCCCTATACGGATCGCATCCCTGCTGCCGCCTCCTTGGCATTCGAAATCGCCCTCGGTTTAAGCATGTTATTGGTGGTGTTCGATGAGGCCCGAAGTCGCACGCGCCGGCTTTATGCCATGCAAGCCATCACCAGCAGCATGGTCAGCGCTCAGCAATATGGAAACGTAGTTCAATCGGCAGTGGAAGAACTGAAGCGTGTGACGCGAGTGCGGGCAACCTGGTTCCGTCTGGTGGAGGGCGGGCATTTAGTTGCGACCCACGCCGTGGGACTATCTCCTGACTTTCTGCGCGACGCGGGATTTGCCGAAATCAACGAAGGCGTTCAGAAATTGCTGGCGCAGACTGATCCGCAAGTCACTACCAGAGAGGCCGCCGGTTCGGAACCGAAAACCAGTCTTCAGGCTGAAAAAGTGCGTCAGCTTGTAATCGTTCCCGTAACGGGCAATAAATCACCCATCGGACTGCTGCTGCTCGGCGATTCCACCAGCCGCAAGTGGACTGTGGAGGAGCTGAACTTTCTTCAGGCTTGCGCCAAACAATTGGCGCTGGCCGTGGAAAACTTCCGACTGCTCGAGCAGAACTTGCGCTCGCAGCGTCAATGGATCAATACATTCGATTCCATTCACGACATCATTCTCGCCCATGACGCCGACTACCGCATCATCAAGGCAAATCAGGTTCTACTCGAACAACTCGGCCAGGCCGCCGCGGATGTGGTAGGCAGTTCCTGCGAATCGATCTTGCCCCATTCCTTCGGCGAATGGACCGGATGCCCGTATTGCGCCATGGGTGGGGACGAAGAGTTCACCGAAGGCGCCGACCCGTGCTTCGGCGGCTTCTCGGTGGTTTCCACATCTTCGTACACCGAGCAAGGCAGCCCGCAAAAAGGCACCATGCACGTGGTGCGCGACATTACCGACCGCCGCTTTGCCGAAGAGAAGTATCGGCTGCTCTTCGAGCAGGTGCAAGAGGGCGTTTACGTCGCGAACCCCGCGGGGCGCTTGCTCGATTGCAATGATGCCTTCGTGCGTATGCTCGGTTACGGCAACCGCGAAGAATTGCTGGTGCTGAATCTGGATTCGGAGATCTGTGTCGACCCGAAACAGCGCGACGCCTTCCGCCGCGAAATTGACACGCACAATTACGTACGCAATTTTGAAGTGAGCCTGCGCCGCAAGGACGGCACTATTTTGCTGGCCGTGGAGAGCAGCTTCGCCAAACGAAACTCCAACGGCAGCGTAGAGCGCTACCAGGGCTTCGTTCTCGACATGACCGAGAAGCGCCGCGCCGAGGAAGAAATGCGGCGGCGTAACCGTGAATTGAACGCGCTGAACGCCATGGCAGTGGTGGCCGCGCAGTCCTTCGACCTCGACGAAATTCTGAACCTGACTTTGCGTCAGGTGGTCACGCTGTTCGGAGCGGAAAGCGGGACCGTGTATCTTTCCGATAGCGACGCAACCACCTATCGCCGGCGAGCCGCCTGGGGACCGCGCAGCCGCGACAAGATGCGAGTCGCCGAAATCTGCTTCACTGAGGGCTTCGGCGACCTGATCACGCGCTCCCGCGCCGAAGTGATTACGGCGGAGTATCTGCCGCATCTGCCGCCCAAAGTTGCCGAATTCCTGCGCTCTGACTCAGACCGGTCCTGGGTCTGGATTCTGTTCTGGGGCAAGGACAGTCCCGTGGGAATCATGGGCCTGTGCAATCAACTGGGATATGAATATTCGAGCAACGACGAAAATCTGCTCGTAGCCATCAGCCGCCAGCTGGCTACCACCATCGAAAAAGTTCGGCTCTACGAAGAGACTTGCCGCGCTTACGAAGATTTGCGCAAGACTCAGGAACAACTTCTGCAGAGCGAAAAAATGTCGGCCGTCGGCCAACTGATTGCCGGCGTCGCTCACGAACTCAACAATCCGCTTACCGCGATTCTCGGCTACGCTCAGCTTCTTGAGAGCGAAGGACTGAACACTCGCGCGCAAGATTACGTCGCCAAACTTTTCAAACAGGCGCAGCGGACTCACCGCGTGGTGCAGAATTTGCTTTCATTCGCGCGCCAGCGCAAGCCGCAGCGGGATGAAGTCGACCTGCGGAAAGTGCTCGAAGAAACTTTGGCTCTGCGCGATTACGATCTCAAGATCAACAACATTCGCGTTGAACTCGAAAGTCCTTCTCAACCGACTCTCGTCGTCGCCGATCCCCATCAGATCGAGCAAGTGTTCCTCAACATCATCAACAATTCGGTCGATGCCATTCTCGAAACCGGACGCACCGGCAAGTTGAAGATTCGCATTTTCAGCCAGGGTGGGCTCGTTTGCACGCAGTTCCGCGATGATGGCGACGGCATTAAAGATCCCAAGCGCATCTTCGACCCCTTTTACACTACCAAGAGCGTGGGCAAGGGCACTGGGCTCGGCCTCAGCATTTGCTACGGCATCGTCAAAGAACATGGCGGCGACATTACCGCGAACAATGCTCCCGAAGGCGGAGCCCTGATTGAGGTGCGGTTGCCGGCCGTTGCTACGGCTGAGATCGAACCCGAAACTACCACTGCTGTTCCGCAACGTCTCCATGAGGGCGCCACAGCAGGCCGCGTCTTGCTGGTTGAAGAAGAAGAAGCCGTGCTCGAATTTGAACGCGACGTTCTTGCGGGAGCCGGCGCCACGGTCATCACCGCCCAGACCAGCCAGGACGTGAAGACTCGCCTGCTGTCTGAACCTTTCGACGCCATCATCATGAACGGCAACATGCCCGGCCAATGGACCGCAAAAGAGTCCTACCAGTGGCTCAAAGAAAATTGCCCGGGAATGGAAGGCCGCGTTCTGTTCACATTTTCAAATGGCGTGGAATCAGGCAATGGACGCGCCTTCCTGCAGGAAAACAGCGTGCCCTGCCTGGTAAAGCCTTTCGAAGTAGCCGAACTCATCGCCCAGGCCCGCCGCTTGCTGCAACATGCCCAGGCTGCGGCGGCTGGGGCAGACTAACACGTCTTTCCAGTAACTGCCCCGTTTTCCTACGACCCCGCTGCGGTAAACTAAAGCTACCGACTCATGTCCCAATTCGTTCACCTGCATCTGCATACCGACTACTCCCTGCTCGATGGCGCCTGTGATGTCGAGAAACTTTGCCAGCGCGTACAAGAGCTGGGTATGCCGGCCGTGGCCATGACTGACCACGGCAACATTTTTGGCGCAGTCCATTTCGTGAATGCGGCCAAACATGCGGGCGTGAAGCCGATCGTCGGCTGCGAACTCTATATTTGCAAAAAGGATGATCACCGCGCCGCCCCCGAGGGCGACACGTATAACCACCTGCTCGTGCTCGCCGAAAATGAAGAGGGCTATCGCAATCTGGTAAAGATCACCTCTGAGGCTTCGCTGCACGGCTTTTATTACAAGCCGCGCGTCAGCAAGAAGTTTCTCGCCGAACATTCCCGCGGCCTGATCGGCCTTTCCGGCTGCCTGAAGGGCGAGGTGGCCGAGCGCCTGATGGAAAATAATTACGACGCTGCCCGGGCCGCGGCCAGCACTTTTACCGACATTTTTGGCAAGCAGAATTTTTATCTCGAAATTCAGGATCAAGGTCTGGAGCAGGAGCACCGCATCCATCCCGGCCTTTTCAAGCTCGAAAAGGATCTCGGTCTGCCGCTTGTCGCCACCAACGACAGCCACTATCTCTGCGAAGACGACGCCCACGCACAAGACGTGATGCTCTGCATTCAAACTGGCAAGTCGATTCACGACACTGGCCGCATGAAGTTCGATGGCACACAGTTCTTCGTCAAGAATCACGACGAAATGTATCGCGTCTTCAAAGACTCGCCTGAAGTTCTCTCGCGCACGCTCGACATTGCCGAGCGCTGCAGCCTGCGCCTGGAAAAAGTTGCAAATCCGTTTCCACAGTTCGAAGTCCCGCCGGGCTACACCATCGACAGTTACTTCGTGCACGTAACCCGCGAAGGCTTTGCCCGCCGCCTCGAAACATTGCGACCGTTGCACTCGCAGGGAAAACTGAAACATTCCCTCACGGACTACGAGCAGCGCCTGGAACGCGAACTCGCCATCATTCAGCAGATGCAGTTCCCGGGATATTTCCTCATCGTCTGGGACTTCATTCGCTACGCCAAGGAACATGGCATTCCGGTCGGACCGGGCCGCGGATCGGCTGCCGGTTCGCTGGTCTCCTACGCGCTCGGCATCACCGACATCGACCCGCTGCAGCATGAACTGCTCTTTGAGCGTTTTCTAAATCCCGAGCGCGTTTCCATGCCTGATATCGACATCGATTTCTGCATGAACCGCCGCGGCGAGGTCATCAACTACGTCACGCAAAAATACGGCCGCGACAATGTCGCCCAAATCATCACCTTCGGCACCATGGCTGCAAAAGCCGCGATCAAAGACGTGGGCCGCGCCATGGACATCCCTTACGCCGACGTCGACCGAATCGCCAAAATGGTTCCCACCCAGCTCAACATCACGCTGGAGCAGGCCATTCAGGATTCGGCGCAACTGCGCGAGGCGATCGAAAAAGATGGGCAGATTCGCGAACTGTTTGAAACGGCCAGAAGACTGGAAGGCATGGTGCGCAACTCCGGCGTTCATGCCGCCGGAGTAGTAATCTCGCCGCGCCCGCTGACGGAACTGGTTCCATTGCACCGCACCAAGAACGACGAAATCGTGACCGCCTTCGACATGGTCGCCATCGAAAAGATGGGGCTGTTGAAGATGGATTTCCTGGGCCTGACTACGCTCACGATCCTCACCGATGCATTAAAGCTCATCGTGCAAACTCGTGGCACACCGCTGACGCTGGAACAGATTCCGCTCGAAGATAACGAGACCTATGAAAAGGTCTTTCACAAGGGACTCACGTCTGGCGTCTTCCAGTTTGAATCGCACGGCATGCGCGACGTACTGCGCAAGTACCAGCCGAATTCTATTGAAGATCTCACCGCTCTGAACGCGCTCTATCGCCCCGGTCCCATCCAGGGTGGCATGATCGACGATTTCATCGACCGCAAGCACGGCCGCAAGAAAGTCGAATACGAGTTGCCGGAACTGCAGGAAATTCTCCAGGAGACGCTGGGCGTGATCGTGTATCAAGAGCAGGTCATGCAGATCGCCAACCGCCTGGCGGGCTACTCTCTGGGTGAAGCCGATCTGCTGCGCCGCGCCATGGGCAAGAAAAAAGCCGAGGAGATGGCGCAGCAGCGCGAGCGCTTCGTCGAGGGCGCCGCCCAGCGAAAATTCCCGCCGAAAAAGATTGAAAAGATTTTCGATCTCATGGCCCAGTTCGCCGGATATGGCTTCAACAAGTCTCACTCGGCGGCCTACGCTCTGCTGGCTTATCACACGGCTTATCTGAAAACACATTATCCCGTCGAATTCATGGCGGCGTTGCTGACGTCCGTTACCGGATCAACCGACGACGTGGTCAAGTACATCAACGAATGCCGCGAGATGGGCATTGCGGTTGAGGCGCCCGATATCAACGTCTCCGACGCCAACTTCACGCCCCACGGTGAGTCGATTCGCTTCGGCCTCGCCGCGGTAAAAAACGTCGGGGGCAATGCGATTGAATCGATCGTGGCTGCGCGCAAGAAACTCGACCGCTTCAAGTCCATTTTTGAATTCTGTGAGCACGTCGATCTTCGCCTGCTCAACAAGCGCGTACTGGAATCGTTGATCAAGAGCGGCGCCATGGATTCGCTGGGACGCCGCTCGCAGCTGATGGCAGTGCTCGACAAGTCAATGGAACAGGCGCAGAAAGCCCAGCGCGACGTGGAATCCGGCCAGCACGGCCTCTTCGGAATCTTCCAGCAAGAAGATGCCGAAGCCCACAACGACAAACTGCCGAACATTCCCGACTGGGACGAACACACTCGCCTCTCCGCCGAAAAAGAAATTCTCGGCTTCTTCATCAGTGGCCATCCCCTGCAAAAGTACAAAGACAAACTCACTGACCTGCAGGCGCTCAGCATCGAAGAAATTGCCGGAATGACGCGATCGACGGGCAAAGACGAAACTATCGTTACAGCTGGCATTATCGCCAACGTGCGCGTTCTCAAATCGAAACGTGGAGACTTTTACGCTCAATCCACGCTCGAAGACATGTCGGGTTCCATCGACATGATTGTCTTCCCCGAAGCTTTCAAACGAATCGGCGAGAAGGTGAAGCTCGAAGTTCCCGTCCTTGTCAAAGCTGGCGTGCGGATCGAGGAAGGAACCAATCCGAAACTTACAGCTGCGGAAATACAACCTCTGGAAGAAGCCAAAGTTCCACTTCCGCGTGCTATTCGCATTCGAGTTCCGCTTGAAACTTCTCTGGAAGCTACGGTGGACGATCTGCATACGCTTTTTGTCGAACGCAAAGGCGAAGCCAAGGTGCTATTTGACGTGGAGCGCCAGGGCGATTTCATGGTGGTGATGGAAGCGGAAGGCTATAATGTGCTTCCAGACCGTAATTTCATCGCCCGCGTCGAACAGTTATGCGGGCGCGGCAGCGTTCGCATCATCGCCTGAATTAAAAAATGGCCCCCACCGAAAAAGCGCAGCAGGAGTTGGAGCAGATCGAGCGTCAGGTCGCCGAACTGGAGTCGAACGGCAACGACGATTCCACGCGCCGCCAGATAGCGAGACTGCAAGATCGCATTGAAACCCTGCGACGACAAATGAATGCGCCCCATACGGCCTGGGAGAAAACCGAACTGGCGCGCCATCCTCAGCGGCCGCAGTCGCTTGACTACATCGAACGTGTCTTCACCGATTTCAGCGAAATTCATGGCGACCGAAGCTTTGGCGATGACGCAGCAATTATCTGCGGCATGGCGCGCTTTCACGGCGATGAAGTGTTGATCGTGGCTACCCAGAAGGGCCGCGACATGAAGCAACGCGTGCACCGGAACTTCGGCACGCCGCATCCCGAGGGCTATCGCAAAGCCATCCGCGTCATGCAACTGGCGGAGAAATTCCGCCGCCCCATTTTCACTCTGGTCGACACCGACGGCGCCTATCCCGGCATCCACGCCGAAGAGCGCGGCCAGGCCGAGGCGATTGCCTACAATCTTCGCGAGATGCCGCGCCTCGAAGTCCCAATCATCGCAACTGTGATTGGCGTGGGAGGAAGTGGCGGAGCCTTGGCCATCGCCGTCGCCGATCGCGTGTTAATGATGGAGAATTCGATTTATTCGGTCATCTCTCCCGAAGGCTGCGCAGCCATCATGTGGCACGACGCGACCAAGAAAGAACTCGCGGCCGAAGCCATGCGCATCACCGCAACCGACCTCAGCGAACTCGGCTGCATTGACGACATCGTTCCCGAACCTGAAGGCGGAGCCCACCGCGACCACGAAGCGGCAGCCGCCCTGCTCGATGCCAGCCTGCAGAAGCATTACGCGGAGCTGAAACAAATCCCTCCGGCCGAATTGCTCGTGTCACGATATAATAAATTCCGGAACATCGCACAGTTCTTCAAGACCGAGCCTTGATGCCGGCCCGTTCACTTTGCCGTCCTGTAGGAAATTAGTTTCCGAAGCGGGTTCCTCCAGCGCCACGGACGGGCGATTTGGCGGCACCAGGCGGGCCGCCGCCGTTATAATGGAATGTTTCCTCCGCGTGATCCACGAAACGCATCACAACTTTGGGGATCAATAAAAACGATCGACAACAAAGATCGATAAAACCAGGGCGAGACTTCAGCCCGCTAACTGAAGGAAGGTGTTTGGAATGGCCACTACGGATGTAACGCCGCGCGAATCCGCCGGCGGCATGGGGCGCAAACGTATCGTCAACGACATGAGCATTCAGGTCGCGACCGTCAACGGCTCCGGCTCGCAGAGTTCAAATACGGTGCTTTTGCGCAGCATCTTTCAGATGGGCGTGCCCGTCTCCGGCAAGAATATGTTCCCTTCGAACATTGCCGGACTTCCCACCTGGTACACGATTCGCGCCAACAAAAATGGCTACATCGGCCGCAAGAAAGAAATCGATTTCCTGGTGGCGATGAATCCTGAGACCGCGCAGGAAGACACCATGTCGCTGGCCGCTGGGGCCTCCGTCCTTTACGACGAACCTCTCGCCTTGCACAAACTGCGCGATGATTTAATTTTCTACTCCGTGCCCTACGACAAGATCGTTGCGGCCGTCTGCCCGGAAGCCAAGCTGCGCAAGTTGGTCAAGAACATGGTTTACGTTGGCGTGGTCGCCAACCTTCTCACCGTTGAAATGACCGAAGTCGAAAAGGCGATTCGCAAACAGTTCGCTAAGAAAGTGAAGGCAGCTAATTTGAATCTCGCTGCGGCCCAGGCCGGTTTCGACTATGCCAAAGCGAACCTGCAAAAACGCGGCGCCTTTTATATCGAGCGCATGAACGCGACCGCCGGAAAAATTATCATTGACGGCAACTCGGCTGCCGCGCTCGGCTGCATGTTCGCGGGATGCACCGTTGTCACCTGGTATCCCATTACTCCGTCGTCTTCGCTGGTGGAGACGATGATTGAGTACATGAAAGAGTACCGCATCGGTCCCGACGGCAAGGCAACCTTCGCCATTGTGCAAGCCGAAGATGAACTGGCGGCGATTGGCATGGTTATTGGCGCGGGCTGGGCAGGCGCGCGCAGCATGACCGCGACCGCGGGCCCAGGCATCTCGCTGATGTCGGAGTTCGCCGGGCTCGCGTATTACGTCGAAGTTCCGGGCGTAATCTGGGACATCCAACGCGTAGGTCCGTCCACCGGCCTGCCGACTCGTACCTCGCAGGGCGACATTCTTTCCACTGCATTTCTCTCGCATGGCGACACAAAAAACATCATGCTGTTTCCCTGCTCGGTAACCGAGTGCTTCAGCATGGCGCCCGACGCTTTTAATCTGGCCGAGCAATTCCAGACGCTGGTCTTCGTCATGTCGGACCTTGATCTCGGCATGAACAACTGGATGTCCGATCCCTTCGAATATCCAACTACGCCAATCAATCGCGGCAAAGTGCTCAGCAAAGAAGATCTCGACCGCCTGGGCGGATTCGCGCGTTACAAAGACGTGGATGGCGACGGCATCGGCTACCGCACGCTACCCGGAACCATTCATCCCGCAGCGGCGTATTTCGCGCGCGGCAGCGGCCACAACGAGCGAGCCCAATACAGCGAACGCGCGGACGACTTTGAAAACAACATGGAGCGCCTGAATCGCAAATTCGAAACCGCGCGATCTTTCGTTCCTCGCCCCGAAATCACGAAAGGCAATAACGCGAAAATCGGGATCATCGGCTACGGCACCTCGCACTGGGGTATCACCGAGAGCCGCGATCAACTGCGCGACGAATATTCCGTCGAGACCGATTATCTGCGTCTTCGCGCGTACCCGTTTACTCGCGAAGTGCACGAGTTCATCGAGCGGCACGATCGCATCTACCTGGTCGAACAAAATCGCGACGCGCAAATGCTCACTCTACTCAAACTCGATCTGAAGCCCGAGCTCACCACGCGCCTGCGCAGCATCGCCCACATCACCGGACTGCCGCTCGATGCGCGCTCTATTACCGATGAACTGACCAGCATGGAAGGCAAATGAATCGGGAAGGGCACGAGTTTACTCGTGCCGTAAACATGGAATTGGATTGCGGCTTTAGCCGCTGAGGGAGAACAAAATGGGAACCACGACCGTTGAGCCCGGTGCTGCCACGCCCGGACCAAAGACAAACCGCATCGGCCTTACCGTCATGGACTACAAGGGCGGCAAGACCACGCTGTGCGCTGGTTGTGGCCACAATGCCATCTCGGAGCGCATTATCGAGTCCATGTACGAGATGGGCGTGCAGCCCGAATTGCTGATCAAACCCAGCGGAATTGGCTGTTCCTCAAAAACTCCGGCTTACTTCATGAGCCGCTCGCACAGTTTCAATGCCGTGCATGGCCGCATGCCTTCCGTAGCCACGGGCGCAATTCTGGCGAATCGCAAGCTTGTTTGCATCGGCGTCAGCGGCGACGGCGACACTGCCTCCATCGGCATCGGCCAGTTCATCCATCTAATGCGGCGCAATCTGCCGATCATTTACATCATTGAAGACAACGGAGTCTACGGCCTGACCAAAGGTCAGTTCTCGGCCACCGCCGACTTGGGCTCAAAGCTAAAAACCGGCGTGGTCAACGATCTTCCGCCCATCGATACTTGCGCATTGGCCATTCA
Organism: Acidobacteriaceae bacterium; assembly: GCA_003132445.1. Classification (GTDB taxonomy): domain Bacteria; phylum Acidobacteriota; class Terriglobia; order Terriglobales; family Acidobacteriaceae; genus Sulfotelmatobacter. The sequence continues at coordinate 19,353 of PKXU01000056.1, forward strand.
ACTCGGTGCCACGCTGGTCGGCCGATCATTCTCGGGCGACAAGCGTCAGTTGAGCGCCATGCTCAAGGCTGCAATTGCCCACAAGGGAACGGTCATGCTCGATGTAGTCTCGCCCTGTGTTACCTTCAACGATCACGAGGGTTCCACCAAGTCCTACAAATATGTGAAAGAGCACGAAGAGACCTTGCAGGACGTCAGCTTCGTTCCTCACTTCGAGGAGATCGCGGTGGAATACGATCCCGGCTCAACGGTTGAGGTCACCATGCACGACGGCTCTCGTCTCCGCTTGCGCAAGCTGGAAGAGGACTACGATCCCACCGACAAGATTCGCGCCATCACCCGTCTCACCGAAGCCCATGATAAGGGCGAAGTGCTCACCGGCGTTTTCTACGTGAACCCCGAGGCCCCGAACTTCATGGACCTGCTCAATGTGGTCGATCAGCCGCTGGCAACGTTGCCCGACTCCGTGACGCGTCCCGGCAAAGAAGTGCTGGACGCCGTTATGGAAGAGCTGCGCTGAAAGAAGGCGACGCTAAGAGAATCGAATCCAGCCGAAAGAAAAAAGCCCTTTCGCGAGAAAGGGCCTTTTTAGTTTGACTCGCCGGCGATCCGATTACGAAGTTTTGCGTTGCGGCTCGCCGCTGTGTTCGGGACTTTGCCCAGGTTCGGGAAAATCGGAGTCTGCATCCTTTAACATCGAGTCCTGATCGCGATGCCCCAATTGTTCCTGTTGGCCCACGTTCCCCGGCTTCTCGTGATCTTCGCCTTCTGTCGCGCCCTTCGCGGAATCTTGGTCGGTTCTGCTTTGTGGCATGATGCACCTCATGCACTTCTAGGTACGGGAGCAGTTTAGCTCTGGAGGCTTTGGAATAAAATAGCTATAAATATGGAGAAGCGACTCGGAGAAAAAGGTATATGAAGCGGCTTTTCTTACTACTCACTTTGCTAGCCCTGAGCAGCTCGTTTTCCTTGGCGGCTCCATCGACGGGCAAACTCATTCCGGTGAAGGCAAACCACCATCACGTCCAGCGGCATCGAGCGCACAAGGCTGCCAGGCATCATCGTCCGAAACGGCAACACCGGCGGTCGGTTTAGCCTTACTTTTGCCGATCTTTATTCTGCTACCCCGTTCGCAAACTCCTGCGGCAGATTGCCGCTTAGGAATTTCGGCCCGATGCCGACACGCCCAGCTTGCGCAGCCGTTCCTTCGCCTGTAACGCTTCGGGCGAGTGCGGATACCGTTGGATCAGGTGCCGCAACTCACTGACCCCGTCATCCTGCTTTCCTAACTCAATCAGCGAAAAGCCTTTCTTTAACTGCGCGGAAGCCGCTTTATTTCCGCTGGGAAAGTTTTGCAATACCGCGTCATAGCTCTGCGCCGCCTGCTGATAGTTTCCCTGGCGGAATTGAATTTCCCCGAGATAGAAATAGCAGTTTCCCGCCAGATCGGTATTGGGATAGAACTTGATGTAGTCCGAGAATTCCTGCAACGCCAGCGCATTATTCCCGCCGGAGTAATCGCGCAGCGCATTGTTGTAGAGCACGTCGGGCGGTGGTGCGTCGTTCATTGCCTTCTGCTGCGCTTGCTGCTGGGCCTGCGCGGCGCCCAAGCTCTGTTGCGCCGCCTGCATATCCTCCAGTTGCTTGCTCACCTTGGCCAGGCGTGCCTTCAGCTCATCCAGAGTGTCGTTGAGCGCCTGGATCTGGCCCGAGAGCTGGTCGGCCTTCGACCCGCCTGCGGCCTGCTGACTTTGCAATGTCGTCTGCAGCGAGTTCAGCGCACCGACTACTTTGTTTACCGCATCCGTATCCTGCTCGACCAGGTTCTTCATCACGCCCATGCGCTCGTCAAAGCTGCGCTGCATGGCCGTCATCTGTTCCTGCAATTGCTGCACCTGGGTCTGCAATTGCACCATGTCCTTGTTCGCAGCCCATGCGGGAACTGCCAGCCAGAATGCCAAAGTGACCGCGACGAGTGCGAAAATGCGGGTAATTTTCATAGAGATTCCCTGGACACACCTGTATTTTAGATGCATCTGATTGTCCCACAGGCTGGGATATTCGACACAGAAAGCGTGGACCCGGAACCGTAAGATTAACGGGCAGAAGTTCCTGTTTCAGAGCTGGATTCCAGTTTGGCGCACACCAACGCGCCACTCCGGGCAAAACAAAACGGGGGACGCTGCTCACGTCCCCCCGGTGTGGTCATTTTTGATATACGAGATGACCGCGGCGGTTCTGCTGCCAGCAAGCTTCATTCTCTTCCGTGCAGAATGGTTTTTCCTTGCCGTAGCTGATGGTCTTGATTCGACTGGCGCTAACACCGGCTGAAGTCAGTGCATTTTTCACCGCTGCCGCGCGCTGGTCGCCCAGAGCCAGGTTGTAGTCGGTCGATCCGCGGTCGTCGCAGTGCCCCTCAATCGTAATGTTCATGTTCTGGTGCTGACTGAGAAACTGAGCATCGGCCTGGATCGAACTCTGCTGATCGCCCCGAATATCGGACTTGTCGTAATCAAAGTAAACATCCTTGATGTTTTGGCTGAACAAGTCTTCATCGGTTACCGACGGAGTCGGCGGTGGCGGCGGTGGTGGCGGCTGAGTTACCGTCAATCGCGCCGTGGCTTCCTGCGTCCCACCCGCTCCTTTGGCGGTCAGGTGATAGGTCGTGGAATCGGTGGGTGACACGCTTTGCGAGCCGTTCGGCTGCACCGCGCCAATGCCGTCGATCGACACATCGGTGGCATTGCTGGTTTGCCAGGTCAGAGACGCCGATTGTCCCGCCTGAATGGTGTTGGGACTCACTGAAATTGAGGCGGTGGGCGACGGCGGTGGTGGTGGTGGCGGCGGTGGTGGCGGAGCCGCTTTTTTCTTGCAGGCGCCGAGCATCATGACAGCACCCAGCATGATTACCAGTGCGAACCATTTAATGTGTTGTTGCTTCACTTTTATTCCTCCCTGCGACCCAGGGCTTGCCCCCCAAGGGTCAGACGAAGCGTATTTGTTATTTCCAACTCCAATTCGGTTGGGTGTTGCGTCCGGTAAAAGTTAATTGCTGGACTTTCGTACCATCGGCCAGCATAGTCCAAATCTCTTCCTTGCCCGATCGGCTCGATTGAAACACAATATGCCGCCCATCCGGCGACCACGAAGGAAAATCGTTGCGTCCACCGTCATGCGTTAACTGCACCCACTGCTTGCTGGCGA
>PKXU01000123.1 GCA_003132445.1 Acidobacteriaceae bacterium
TCAGTCCAAGGGTGCACTCCAACTACTTTTCATCCCAGGCCGGGCGCTCGCCAGCGGGACCACCTGTTGCCGCAATGCTAAAATCAACAGTTTGCCATCCCGACGATTGAAGGCCCTCTCATGCCCGAAGCCATTCTGCAGGTTGCCCCGCCCGCCCCGCTGACCACGCTTACCGAAGACGAAATTCTTTTTCGCGACAACATCCGGCAGTTTGCCGATGAGAAGATTCGTCCGCTGGTGAAGGAGATGGACGAAAAGGGCGTTTTCGACAAAGATCTGATTCACGATTTTTTTCGGCTCGGCCTGATGGGCATCGAGATTCCGGAGCAGTACGGCGGAGGCGGCGCCAAGTTCTTCGAAGCGATTCTGGCGGTCGAGGAACTGTCGCGCGTGGACGCTTCGTCCGGCGTGATTGTCGATGTGCAGAACACGCTGGTGAACAACGCGCTGCTGCGCTGGGGCAGCGAAGAGCAGAAGAAGCGTTACTTGCCGAAGATGGCTACGGAAACCGTGGGCGCTTACGCCCTGAGCGAGGCGGGATCGGGCTCCGACGCGTTTGCTTTGCAAACGCGGGCTCAGCTCAAGGGCAACGAGTACGTGCTCAATGGCCGCAAGCTTTGGATCACGAACGCGAAAGAGGCGGGATTGTTCGTGCTGTTCGCTTCGATCGATCCTAGCGCGGGATACAAAGGCATTACGGCATTTCTGGTCGAGAAGGATTTTTCTGGATTCACCGTGGGTAAGAAAGAAGACAAACTCGGCATCCGCGCGTCGTCCACTTGCGAGCTGATTTTAGAAGACTGCCGCGTGCCCAAAGAGAACGTGCTGGGCGAGCCCGGCAAGGGCTACAAGATCGCCATTGAGACCTTGAACGAAGGCCGCATCGGCATTGGCGCGCAGATGATTGGCTTGGCGCGCGGGGCCTGGGAATTTGCCTGCAAATACGCGGTGGAGCGCAAGCAGTTTGGCAAGGCCATTTCGGAATTTCAGGGCATTCAGTTTCAGATCGCGCAGATGGCCACAGAGATTGAGGCCGCGCGGCTGATGGTCTACAACTGCGCGCGCATGAAGGATGCGGGCGTGAGCTTTGTCAAAGAAGCCGCCATGACCAAGCTCTTCGCCTCTCAGGTTGCCGAGCGGGTGACGTCATTAGCGATTGAAATCTACGGAGGATATGGATTCACTAAAGACTATCCCGTGGAGAAGTACTGGCGCGACGCCAAGATCGGAAAGATTTACGAAGGGACGTCGAACATGCAGTTGGCGACGATCGCCAAGCTGGTGCTAGGAAAATAAGACGCTGGCGTTAGGAAATATGACGTTCGGGAAACAGACCGAGGCAGTGAAAGTTGGAAATTCTTTTTTCTTAATGCGTTCTGCTCCGATCGCCGCCTACAAAGCGCGTTGCAGATGCTCTTCCGCTGAAAGGTTGGCGCCCGCCAGGAGCAACAGCCCGGAGAGAAACGCCCAGAACATCATGCTGACAGACAGGGCGAACGGACCGTAAACTTCCTGAAAATTCAGCCAGGGCAAAGCCATGATGTACGCATATTTCAGCGCTTCCGAGAGCAGTCCCGTGATGATAGCGGCGGGCAGCACGGCTCGCGCCGGCACTTTGCCATTGGGCAGAAGCCAGTAGATCAGGAAGAAGATGGCAATGCTGGCAGCAATGGCGAACACTTTCATCATTAAAAATCCCACCAAGCGAACCAATCCAGTGCCGTAGCCTCGCAGCAGGAACTCCATGGACGCTACCGGCCCCGCAGTGAGAGCGATTGAGAGCAAAGCCAGAACGCCGCAAGCGAACGCCAGGCCGACTGAAATGAGCTGATTTCCCAGGTAAGAGCGATTGCTCTGGAAGCGCCAGATGCGGTTCAGGGCAACTTCAAGCGGCAAAAATATCCCCGATGAGGTCACTAGCAAAATAGCCAGCGATGCAACCTGGACCCGTTGGCGAGAGTTGACCATCGCATTCAGGTTGCGGATGACGAACTCCTGCCCGGCGGGAAGGTAGTCGCGCAGCAATTGCAGAACTACGTCGTACATGACGCGCGAATGAAAGACGCGACGGATCAGGGTCATTAGCAGGACGACGAACGGGAAGAACGCCAGGATCGAATTGGCCGCAACCGAGAAGGCGAAGGTATGAACTTCGGTCCGCATCAGGTATTTCAGGGTCGACCGGACCAAGCCTGGGGAAGGGCGGCGGACCGGACGGACGGAACGCTGCCGTACAGAGTTGACTTCTGGCAGCGTCGGGATGGGCGGGATGGCCATAGCGACCATTCATCGTACCAGAGCCCTAGCCGGCGGCCTTGGGAATCCCAAGAAACCAAAGGTCCGGGGGGTGATTACCGAGCATTTCTTTTACCGTTGTTAAAGTTATGCCGGGACGGGGGTTGCCCGGCACCCAAGGTCTAATACGATTTCCTTCTAATTCTTCTTGCGAATCGTTTTAATAGCCCGTATTATCGGGTGCGCAATACCGGGAAATGGTCCGGTGGTGAGACCAGTAGGGTTCGGTTGGTTGGGTGTGGTGGAAATGCTCCAAATTGTCGGGCTCCGAAAGTTCACGCAGCGGACAGAATCGCGGCGGGGACCAAAGGAGTCTTTTCCTTTTTGGAACAGTTCTTCCGTACTTCGCCGACGCAACTGCAAGTTCTACCGGCTTCTTTGAGGGGGAGCTTCATTCGACCGAAGCAACATCGGGATACCGGAGAATAATTCTTCGCGATTGTGAAAGGAGTAGTTGCCGTGAGAGAGAAAGGTACAGTCAAGTGGTTTAACGGGGCGAAAGGATATGGATTCATCCAACGCTCCACGGGGGAAGATGTGTTCGTGCACTTCTCCGCGATCCAGGAGAACGGCTACCGCACGCTCAATGAGGGTGAGACCGTGGAGTTTGATTTGCTGAAGGGCCCCAAAGGCTTTCAGGCGGCGAACGTCGTCCGGGCGGCATAGACTGCGAACCATTCCAGAACCCTCCTGCCCCCCAGCGGGAGGGTTTTATTTTGTTTTCAAAGGCAGCATCCAATTGCTTCGTCCCACGCAATCTTGTACGTTGACCGGGCCGGACCTTCAGACCTAGTATGACGATGCCTTATCGCGATTAAGGTTGGGGGATTCGATGCGCCACGGCTCGAGCTCTTTGTTTTTTCGCACTCTTCTGTCTCTGATCTGTCCAGTACTGCTGCTGGCGATCGTGGTGCCGCTTTCCGCGCAGGTATTGAGCAGCGGCGATCTTTCCCGGCTTCGATTGGTTGGAGCCGTTGCACTCTCGCCGGATAATCACTATGTGGCCTACACGATCACGATGCGTGATCATCCCGGGCGTCCATACGGGCAGCTGTGGGTGATGGATCTGAGCTCGGAGAAAAGTATCCGCCTCGGCGGCGACAAGCCTGCGGGTGGTCCGCTGTGGTCAGCTGACGGCAAATGGATCGCATTTCGCGGCGCAGATGGCGACAAGCACGGGCTTTTGATCGCACATCCCGACGGCAGCGGGACAACTTTTCTGACGACGCTGGCCGGCACGAATTCACCGCTGCCGGGAACCGGAAAGGACTTCACATGGTCGCCCGATGGAAAGCAGATCGCATTTGTTTCGTCCACGCCAGGCGAAGGCGCCGCCGAAGCCAGTGGCGATCCCGTGGTCATCTCGCGCTATCTTTACAAGCCTGACGCCGGCGAAGGGATGACGCACTTCAACGACAATCAACGGCTACACCTTTTCGTTGTGGACATCGCTTCCAAACAAGTACGCCAGCTTACGCAAGGCAATTATGACGAGCATTCCATTGATTGGTCGCCGGACGGGAAGCAACTTGTCTTTGCTTCCAACCGGGAACCCAATCAGGATGAGTTCTTTAACTACGATCTTTTCACGCTGCAAGCTGACAACAGCATTCGCCGATTAACCGCTACAGAATCCAGCGAATACGATCCGCTGTGGTCGCCAGATGGCAAATTCATCATCTATCGCGGCACGCGCCGCGGCCTCACTGACCGTGAGACGACCATGGAAGACACTCATGTGTGGATTATGAATGCTGACGGCAGCAATCGCCACGAAATCGGTAATGTGATCGATAATCGCCAAAGTGCACCGCAGTGGGCGCTGGACGGCAGCGCTGTCTATTTCACGGTGCAGGAACGCGGCAGTAATCATCTCGTGCGGCTGCCCATCTCCGGAGGAAAGCCTGAATACGTGGTCAGTGACGTCGGCGGCGTGGGAGCGTGGTCGGTGGGCAGAAACGGAGTGATCGCTTACACGTTCAGCACACCGCGAGATGCGGCAGAGCTCTATTACAAATCCGGCGCGGCCGCACCGCGCAAGCTCACGGACCTCAATCACGATCTTCTTGCGGGTAAGTCCATTGCCGACGTTGAATCGTTCACTTTCGTCAGCAACGACAATCGTTTTGACGTGGAAGCTTTTCTCACCAAGCCAATTGGGATGGATGCCACCTCCAAGTATCCACTAATCGTGGTGATTCATGGCGGACCGCATGGAGAGAATGGTCCGGCGTTCAACTTCAAGAACCAGATCTATGCCGCGCACGGCTATGCCGTGCTCAATGTGAACTATCGCGGATCCACAGGTTACGGGCAGAAATTCGCAGATGCAGTTTTCGGCGATCAGGACGGCAACGAAGGCCAGGACGTTCTCTACGGTGTAAGCGCGGCGGTGCGGCGCTACTTGTGGATCGATCGAGACCGCCTCGGGATTGAGGGAGTGAGCTATGGCGGCCAGCTTACCGATTGGCTCATCACGCAGACCAATGAGTTCAAAGCAGCGATTCCGACGGCGGGTATCGCGAATCTGGTCAGCTATAACTACATGACTTATTACAATCAGTACGAGGAAATGGAGTTTGGGCAATTCCTGCATCAGGGCAACCTGATGGATGTGGCATGGGAGCGGTCTGCGCTGAAGCATATTTCCGCGGCCCATACGCCGACGCTCATCATTCACGGCGAAAATGACAACGATGTTCCTATCGCGGAAGCGGAGCAACTTTTCATTGCCCTCAAAGACGTCGGCGTCGAGACGGTTTTTCTGCGTTATCCTCGCGAAGGGCACGGACTGTCCGAGGTCAAACATCAAATCGATGCGACCGATCGATCGATTGCCTGGTACGAGAAGCATTTCGCGAATGCCGGCGCGGCGGGCGTCACCAACGTTCAGCCGTAGGCCACGCTGATCGTTCGGGGTCATCCCTTCGACAAGCTCAGGGCAGGCTCTGAGTGCAGCCGTTTTTCAGGCGGAACGAAGGGATCTCCCACTAGTCGTAGGTAGGGGAGATCCCTCACGCGGCTGANNCGTTTCGGGATGACGGCCTCGTCGCAGAATAAATTAAAATCGAGCCACCACCCAGTGCCGCCATTCATTGACGAGCCCATGCAGCCTTCGTAAGATGAAGCGACTCGCAGCTTGCATTCACTCATGATCGGAACAACCATCTCACACTACCGGATTGTGGAGAAGTTGGGCGGTGGCGGGATGGGCGTGGTCTATAAAGCGGAAGACCTGACCCTTCACCGATTTGTCGCCATGAAGTTTTTGCCCGACGAAGTGGTTCGGGATCCCCAGACCCTGGCCCGATTCCGCCGCGAGGCAGAGGCTGCGTCGGCCTTGAACCATCCCAACATCTGCACGATTTATGAAATTGGCCAGGAAAACGGCCGGCCCTTTATCGTGATGGAATTTCTGGACGGGCAGACGCTGAAGCACCGAATTGCGGGCCGTCCGCTGGAAACGGAAGTGATTCTGTCGGTCGCCTTGGACGTGGCGGACGCCCTGGACGCGGCTCACGCCGCTGGCATCGTTCACCGCGACATTAAACCTGCGAATATTTTCGTCACCAAGCGCGGACACGCCAAGATCCTGGACTTCGGACTGGCGAAGGTCGCTGCGGATACCAATCCCTCTAGTGAGGGGAACACGGTAACCGGCACCATCGACGAGCAGCATCTCACCAGTCCCGGCGCCGCTCTCGGCACTGTCGCCTACATGTCGCCGGAGCAAGTGCGCGCGAGAGAGTTGGACGCACGCAGCGATCTCTTCTCCTTCGGAGCGGTGCTGTACGAAATGACGACAGGGACGCTGCCCTTCCGGGGGGAAAGCTCGGGCGTGATCTTCAAAGCCATTCTCGACGCTACTCCCACGTCGACGGTTCGCTTGAATCCGGATATTCCCGTCGAACTGGAACGCATCGTCAATAAAGCTCTGGAAAAAGATCGTGAACTTCGCTATCAGAGCGCGGCTGAGATGCGGACCGATTTGCGACGCCTGAAGCGTGACTCGGATTCGGGGCGAACGGCGGCCTTTGGTTCGTTAGAAACACAACGCCCGGGCGGTGCTGCGAAAAAAGTTGCCATTGTGGCGGTCGCCGTGGTGATTTTGCTAGCGGCACTCGTAGTCTGGCGTAAATATTTTTCGCAAACATCCTCAACCCCACCTGCTGCGAATCTAGCGGCGTCGCAACCTGCCGTGCGCAGCGTGGCTGTGCTGCCGTTCCGCGATCTTTCCCCGCATCCCGGCGAAGACTCGTGGGGAATCGGCATGACGGACGCGATTATTACGCAGCTGGCGTCGCTGCAAAATCTTGCCGTGCGACCGACCAGTTCGGTTTTGAAATACGCCAAAGATCCCGCCGACTCTGCCCAGGCTGCACAGGAACTTGGAGTGGATTCTGTTCTGGACGGAACTTACCAGCGGTTTTCCGGACTGATTCGGGTTTCGGTGCAACTGGTCGATCGCGACAAGCGCGCCATGCGCTGGGCAGAACACTACGATCTGCGGGCCGACGACATGCTCAAGTTTCAAGACGAGGTGGCGCAGAAAGTGGTGGAGGGACTGCGGGTGCAGGTCTCCGGCCAAGAGCAGGAAGCTCTTGCCGCTAAACCGACGAATTCTGCGGAAGCGTACAACTTGTATTTGCAAGCACGCTTTTACAAGAACGAATACTTCATGCGTACGGAAACTATGAGTCTGCATCAAGGCGAGCACGTGTTGCAGCAGGCGGTGGAGATTGATCCCTCGTTTGCGGACGCTTACGCGCTCATGGGATATCTCTACCTCATCGAAGCCGCGAACGTGCAGCAGAATGGTGCGGAGAATATAGCGAAGGCAGAGAAGTTTGCCCGTCGAGCCGTTCAGTTACGGCCAGATTCTTTGGATGGTCTTGTGGCCCTAGGGGCGCTGTTAGCGGAGACTGGCCGCAACACAGAAGGAATACAGACTTTGCAAAGAGCCGTTGCTTTGGCCCCCAATTCAAGCGTCGCCTGGGACACTTTGGGCTATGTTTACCACTACGCAGGCCTGGACGAATCGGCCGAGAAGGCTTACCGGCGTAGCCTGGAGTCGGACCCCACCACCACGCGAATTCACTGGATGCACGGCCGCATGCTCCTCTCTCTCGGACGGGCGCATGACGCCGAGCTCGAGATGCGTCAGGCTCTCTCCGAGAATCCCAATCAATTCAAAGCCATCGCTTTTCTGGGTGACTTTCTTTATTACCAGGGCAAAACCGAAGAAGCTGAGCAGGTCATAAAGCGGGCTGAGGAATTAGGCCGTAGCGGAGGAGACAATTCGGCGCGGATCATCGCCGGGTTTGTCTACGCTTCTCAATCGCAACGGGATCGCATTGACCAGAAATTACTGCAGGAACGCCCCACAGATGAAGTCGACGGAGACGCAGCTTACTGGATCGGCGGCATCCACGCACTGTTGGGAGATCGAGAACAGGCGCTCGCCTGGTTCCAGCGGACCGTAGAACTCGGGAACCACGATTATCCCTGGTTTCAACGTGATAAGAACTACGACAAACTTCGCGGCGATCCCGAATATCAACGGATCATGGAAGAAGCCCGACAGCGCTGGGAAGAATATAAGAAGACCTTTCACCTGACTTAACCGAGCTTAGTTCTCGATACATCATCCGTGTTCTGCGCTCAGCGCATTTCGACTGAGACCAGATCGCCGTCTTTTGCCCCGCCGGGCTTGTAATTCACCGTGACTTGGCGGTCTCGCCAATCGCAGGAGAAATCGTCGGCTCCAATCACGACCACGGACTTATAGTCCGATGCGCGGAGTTTCAGCGTCGCACTTTCTGTCGCGACGGTCAGGATGGCCGCTGGAGCTTGCGTGCAATCGACCGCGACGAGTCGGCCTTTGGAAAACCTCGTCGGCCGTTTATCCCCGGCCTCTTCGGATGGCGAAGATTTTTCGGCGGCCTCGCGCTTGGCAGCGTCTTCGTCAAGCACATCAAAAGGCGACTTTTGCGGAGCGAACTTCGGTTGCGCTGGCGCTGAGCCTGCGATGCCATACTTGCGTTCCGTTCCCGCTTGCTCGATGAGGTCGCGGGCGAGCGTGGCGATTTGAGGATTGCCGCTGGTCTTCAGACGATCGAGTAAGACGTCGGCCGCGTCCCACTTTTTGTCATTCACGTAAATTTGGGCGAGGTGAAAGACGTAGCGCTCATCGCGTGGGCTTAGTCCAATGGCCGCCCGCTCGGCCTGCAGGGCAGCAGTAGGGCCCCCGCCGGCGTTCCGGGCGACCGCCAGCAGATCGTAGGCATCGGCAAATTCCGGATACCACTCGAGCACCGAGCGAAGGTCAAGCATCATGTTAGCCAGACCCTGGATGTCTGCGTGACTGGCCTGTGCGGCGCGATATTTCAACACAGAGACGTAATAGCGCAGCCACATATCGCGGGGATTGAGTTCGGAAGCATCTTTGAATTCGCTTACAGCGTCAGCGAATTCTCCGTGCTGAATGTGGTCCCAGGCAAGGATGCGATGGGCCAGTGCATTGCCCATGGCGTTGCTGGGAAGCTGATCGGGATCTTGGTCGGGTCTCTTTTCTTCTCTTCTAGCTTCGAATTTCTTGTCGGCCGCGGTGGGCGCCGTGGCCAGGTCATGCAGTGTCTTGAGGCCGGCCTCGCGGCGTTCGGGGATGCGGATCTGCACCTCCGCATAAAGAGCACGGGCATCGGCCTCGGGTATTGGCTTCGAGGTGATGACCGAATCGTCAGGGCCAACGGGAACCGGGAATTGGTAAGCCTGTCCGGCCGTCATATTTGCCGCTGAAGGAGCTTTCGAATTCGTCTGCCGGGCGGCGTCGACCGCAGTCAGCAGCGCGCTCTGAACCTGGAAATAATCTTTCACCGCCTGTTCGAGCTGCGCGGAACTCATGCCGTAAGCTTTTTGAATCGCGTCCTCCACGGGTACGTGCTGGTTCAGCACCAGATTGAAGTAAGCTCCGGTTTCTGGCAGTTGCTGTTCGTGAAGCAGATAGTGCATGACGATCCATGACTCCGCGTAGTAGAGGGTGTGGCGCGTTCCTGTATTCCGGCTCGAGGTATCGTGCTTCATGGTGAAAAGATCGGGCAGAGAGAGCCAGACCTGCGCTCCCAGCAGTTCGGTGAGCGATTTCGGCGGATGTGTGTCGCGCTGGTTGCCCAGTAAATCCTGAGTCGTCGAAGGAAGAAGTTCGGGGTCGGCGCCGAGTTCGACCTGTTTGTTATCGACGTGAATCGAACTGAAATATTCGGCGAGGCCTTCGTCGAACCATCCCTGGGCGGGGGGATAGTTGTAGTTCAGCAGCATGCTGGCGAAGTCGCGCGCCACAGCTCGCCAGGATTCTTCCTCCGAGAGATTCAACGCGATGAAATCTTGATCTTCCCCAGCAAGAAAAAATCCCGGGACGCCGATGGGCTGAGCTTGTAACTGTCCCTGTTGTTGGACGTGAGCCAGGGGCGCGACTTGATAGTAAGTCTTGTCATTCGCGAAGGCGAGAATAGTCAGCGGAATCGATTGGTGGAGATGTTCTTTTCCCAAGAGTGTGGCGAAGACGGCGCGCATCTGCTCGAAGCGCAGAGCCACCTCGCGGCCTTTCTTTTCACCGGCATCGGTGACGACAGTGAAATGGGAGGAGTGTATTTCGATCCAAGGATTCGGTTCCGCGGCAGAGGCAGCCATTGAGCACAAGAAGGGAGCGCTTAGCGCCAGGACGAGCGGGATAAGGCTGGGACGAGGCATCTGCGGAAATGCGGCCTATCTTTAAGCAATGCTATCACGACGCTTTCAAGAAGAGCTGCTAGGTTAGCTTCGTACGGAAGCGGCGAACCGGATGTGTTCTCACTCTCGAGCCGGCGGGATGCCTAGTAGGATGGGTCGAAGCCGAACTTCCCTGGCTGCCGAAAAAACTTCGGGGCACGATTGTACGGTATCGAACATAATGTTGTCGAGAAGCGTACGCAGGCTGAGACCGTGGGTCCAAACTCGGATGCGAATACGCCGGATTGAACTTCCGGGTGAGCGCGTGCGTAGAGTCAAAGGGAGATCTCTGCCCATGCAACGAGTGCATCTTCTGGTGTTCCTGCTGGCTGCGGCGTTCTCGGCTGCTCAAGACTTGCGAACTCCGTCGACGGAGCCGTTGACTGCCGACGCGATCATGGCGCGCGTTGCCGCGAACCAGGATCGCAGTGAAGCCCTGCGCAAGCAATACGTCTATCGTCAGCACATCCACATTATTTCTCACAAATCGAATGGACGGCTGTTGCGTGAGGAGACAGCCGGCTACGATGTGGTTCCAACCCCCGATGGAACTCAGAAACAACTGAAACTGATCACAGGCCGCTACTGGAACAAGGGGAAATACGAAACGTTTCAGGGGGAACCGATTCCTAATTCCGGTAGCCTTGATGCCAACCTGGTAAAAGATTTTCGTGACGATTTGTCGAATGACAAAACTAAAGACGGCTTGGCGAAAGATCTCTTTCCTTTGAGCACGGAAGAACAGAAAGAATATGAATTCAAGCTGCTGGGGCAGGAGATGCTAGCTGAGCGCAGTGTCTATCACATCAGCTTTGGACCGAAGGATAAGCACGATATCACGTGGGCCGGCGAAGCGTACATCGATGCGGCGGAGTTCCAGCCGGTGCGCGTGTTCACTAAACTGTCGCGACGAATTCCGTTTGGCGTGAGGACATTCCTGGGAACCGACCTGCCAGGACTGGGTTTCAATGTGGTTTATAAACGGCAGGAGGACGGAGTCTGGTTTCCGGCCACCTTCGGAACGGAGTTCCGGATACACGCGGTGTTCTTCTTCAACCGCGAGGTTTCAATCGCATTGGAAAACTCTGGGTTCGAGCACACGCATGTGGAGAGCAAGATGAAAGTGGTGGGACCGGTGGAATGAAGTGGCTTTGGATTGATTCAAAGGCAGCGGAGCTGCGCTCCGTGGACAGCCGAGGGCGGCTGTCCCCACATCGTTATTGTTCAGTCGCCGCTGGCGTGGTTCTGCGTGGGTACTAAGACCAGACGCGGGCGAGCGGGTTTCGGTTGCGAGGCCGGACCGAAAGTGTGCAGGATTCCGATGACGGCAATATAAGCGGCCAGAACGCCGAAACCAACCGAAGCAACTACGGTAACGAAGAGAATTGCGGGCATTATCAACGAATTCACAATCAACCAACCTTTACTCAGGGCTGTTATCAGATGCAGGGCCCAGAAATCCGTATATAAACTTTTTCGTTTCCGGCAGCTGCGCGAACCTCCAATTTAACCGCGTTGACGCTCGCCGCTGTTGACGACTAAGATACGGAGTAGAGCTGTGCAATCCCACTTTCCAACAATTCTGGGCACCTGTCGACGTTACGGAAGGGACGTAGCCCCCGGTACATGATGGCCATTACCAAGATTTCTGTCCGGGGCGCCCGGCAGCACAATCTGAAAAACATTGACGTCGAGATTCCGCGTAACTCCCTGACGGTGGTTACCGGCCTGAGCGGATCAGGGAAATCGTCGCTTGCCTTTGACACGATTTATGCCGAAGGCCAGCGACGATATGTGGAGACTTTGTCCGCCTACGCGCGCCAGTTTCTGGACCAGATGGAACGCCCGGATGTGGATGCAATTGACGGACTTAGCCCGTCGATCTCAATCGAACAAAAGACCACCAGCCGCAGCCCGCGCTCGACCGTGGGCACCATTACTGAAATCTACGATTATCTTCGACTTTTATTCGCTTCAATCGGGGTGCCCCATTGTCCGAAGTGCGGACGCGCAATCAGCCGCCAGTCGGCAGATCAGATCGTTCAGCGTGTGATGGCGCTCAGTCCCGAGGATCGCGTCATGGTGATGGCGCCCATCGTGCGCGGGCGCAAAGGCGAATTTAAGAAGGAAATGGAGACGCTCGTCAAGCACGGCTACACACGAGCGCGCATCGATGGGGAATTGGTCGGCCTCGACGACGACATCGCGATTAATTTGGATAAGCGAAAGAATCACACCATTGAAGTTGTGATCGATCGTCTGCTGGTCAAGCCGGGAATCGAGCATCGTCTGGAGATGTCGGTTGCACTGGCTATGAAGTTAGCGGGCGGCCTGGTGCAGATTGCTGTGGTGGGCGGCGAGGAGCAGCTTTATTCGGAAAAGCTGGCGTGTCCGGATTGCGGCATCAGTGTTCCGCAACTGGAGCCGCGGTCATTTTCATTTAACAGCATGTATGGAGCGTGTCCCGAGTGTCATGGCCTGGGCAACAAATACGATTTCGATCCGGCGAAGGTGATCACCGACTGGTCGAAACCGTTGCTGGAGGGTGGATTGGGCCCGGGATCGGCTTCGCAGAATCTGATTCACATGTTGCAGATCTCGTCAGCGGCTTATGGAATTAATTTGAGCACGCCGTTCGAAAAGCTTCCCGAGAAGACGCAGGAATTTTTGCTGAATGGCGAGCCAGGACGTGGCGGAAAGACGGGGTTTCACGGCGTCTTTGGATATTTGAGACAGAATCTCGAAGAGTCAACTTCGGAAGGCTATCGCGACTGGCTGATGGATCACATGTCGGCGACACAATGTCCCGCGTGCCACGGTAAGCGGCTGCGGCCAGAGAGTCTGGCGGTCAAAGTTAATGGAATATCGATTGCCGATTTCACCGCGATGCCGGTGGAAAGGTCGCTGGCAGTGGCGCAGGGAATTAAACTGGCCGGACGCGAGGCCACGATCGCCGGGCGGGTCATGCACGAAATTAACGAGCGGTTGCAGTTTTTGAATGCGGTGGGATTGGGATACATTTCGCTCGATCGTTCTGCGGCGACGTTATCCGGTGGCGAAGGCCAGCGCATTCGCCTGGCGACGCAGATTGGATCGAAGTTGCGCGGTGTGTTGTATGTGCTGGACGAGCCGTCGATTGGCCTCCATCATCGAGATAATGGGCGGTTGCTGACTGCGCTGGAGAATCTGCGCGACCTCGGCAATACGGTGCTGGTCGTCGAGCACGATGAAGAGACCATCCGGCGTGCGGACTATGTCGTCGATTTGGGGCCGGGCGCGGGGCGCCACGGGGGTAGCCTGGTGGCGCATGGAACGCCGGATGAGATCATGCGCGATCCGGACTCGCTGACTGGAGCATATATTTCGGGCCGCACATCGATTGCGATGCGGCCGGAGCGCCGGCACGCAAATGGCGCGGCGCTGACGATTCTGGGCGCGAGGGAAAATAATCTCAAGAATCTCGATGTAACTTTTCCTCTGGGCGTGATGATTGTGGTGACAGGAGTCTCGGGGTCGGGCAAATCGACGCTGGTGAATGACATTTTGTATCGCGCGCTGGCGCGACAACTTTATCGCTCGCGTGAAAAGGCGGGCGACCACAAGGCGATTTCGGGCGCGGAGAATATTGATAAGGTCATTCGCATCGATCAGTCGCCGATCGGGCGGACGCCACGGTCGAATCCGGCAACCTATACGGGAATGTTTACGGCGATCCGCGATTTTTATTCGATGCTCCCGGAATCGCGAGAACGTGGATACAAGGCAGGACGTTTTTCGTTCAATGTTCCTGGCGGACGCTGCGAGGCGTGCCAGGGCGAGGGACAACGGCGCATCGAGATGAATTTTCTGCCCGATGTGTACGTGCTCTGTGAGGTCTGCGGCGGAAGACGCTACAACCACGAAACGCTGGCCGTGAAATACAAGGGGAATTCGATTGCGGATTTGTTGGAGATGCCGGTCTCGGACGCGCTGCCAATTCTGGAAAACATTCCGCAGGTGAGACAGAAGTTGCAGACGCTGGTCGACGTTGGGCTGGGATACATTCATCTCGGGCAGTCGGCGGTGACACTATCTGGCGGCGAGGCGCAGCGCATCAAGCTGGCGCGCGAACTGAGCAAGCGGCAAACCGGCAAGACGCTTTATCTGCTCGACGAGCCGACCACGGGACTGCACTTCGATGATGTGAAGAAATTGCTCGACGTGCTGCACCGTTTGACTGACCTAGGGAACTCGATCATCATCATCGAACACAATCTGGATGTAATTCGCAATGCCGATTGGATTATCGATCTCGGTCCTGAGGGCGGCGAAGAAGGTGGACGGATTGTGGCGCAGGGAACGCCGGAGACGGTGGCGCGGGTGAAGAAGTCGTACACAGGTCAGGCACTGGCGGGATATTTTGGCAAGGCAGAGACGCCAGTTCTCAGTTCTCGGTCAGCAGTTCTCAGTTGAAGGAATTCCTTTTTGTCATCTCCCGACAATCCGCAATTTGAGTCCCGCCCTTTGGCGAACTCGCAGCCGCAGGCGCCGGTGCCAGTCGTGCCAGATACCTTCGCGTCAGCGAACATCGCTGCTGTTCAGCCAGCAACGGCGCCCATTGAGAATCCTGTCTGGAACGGGTGGGACGTGCTGTTGATCGCGGGGCTGACCGTGGTCAGCATGGTGGTATTGCAGCTTGCGGTGTTGCTCGCGGCACATTGGCTCTGGTATCCGCGCGAGAGCCTTGCCGACGTTTCCAAGACGCCGATTATCCTCATTGCTTCGCAAATTCTGATCTACATTCCCGTGGCGGCGTGCATGATTGCGCTGGTCGAGGGAAAGTATCATGTGCGCTTCTGGCAGGCGATCCGCTGGAATTGGCCGCGGGCGGAGTGGCGGTTATTGGTGCTGGGAGCGGTGATGTTCTTCGTGCTTGGCCTGTTGCAGAACCTGCTGCCGATGCCGAAGGATACGCCGTTCGAGCATCTGTTCGACCGACCACGGGACGCCTATTTGCTGTCGATCATTGCCGTCACTCTCGGGCCGCTGATGGAAGAGTTGTTTTTTCGCGGATTCATGTATCCGGTGCTGGCCCGGCGGATGGGCGCGGCCTGGGGCGTCGCGCTGACCGCGCTGCCGTTTGGTTTGATTCATCTTCCGCAATACGGATGGGCCTGGGGACCGGCGCTGGTTATCTTTCTGGTCGGCGTGGTGTGCGGTGTGGTGCGCGCGATCACCCGCTCAGTGGGGGCCAGCTTCCTGGTTCATGCGGGCTTTAACGGCACGCAAATGTTGATTGCCATGGTCATGACGCAAGGCTTCCGGCACATGCCGAAAAGCCTCGCCCAGCTTTGCTTGCGCTGATGTTTGCATGATGAGGCTCGCATGATGATGTTCGCGCATGATGTTCACAGGATAAGCATGGCGTTTTCTTGACAGTAGCCGCTCTTCACCCGTAACGAGATCTCGCCGTCAGACCGGCTCATTCCGAAGGTTTTCACGTATAGTATCCAAACTGTGCAGCCGTGTGACGTATGAGCGAACCAGCAGTCTTCAACCAGAGCAGAGATTTAGCGCCGTCCAAGACCGTCGCTGATACGCTCTTGTCCGCCGGCATCCTCGAGGCGATTCCCGATGCAGTCGCCGCCGTGAATCAGCAGGGCGTCATTATTCAGGTGAATTCTCAAACGGAAGCGCTGTTCGGCTATACGCGGGACGAGTTGATCGGCCAGAAGGTTGAGATGCTTGTTCCCGAGGGACAGCGGCCGCAGCACCATCTGCACCGCGAGCATTTCCACCAGCAACCTAAGATTCGGCGAATGGGATCAGGGCTCGATTTGTGTGGGAGACGGCGCGACGGGTCAGAGTTTCCGGTTGAGATCAGCCTCAGCCCGGTCGCAACGTCGGATGGAACGATTGTGTTAAGCGTCATCCGGGACATCAGCAATCGCAAGCGCATTGAGGACGAACTGCGTCGCGCCAACGAAGAATTGGATCGGAGGAAAAGCCGTGAGCTGCGGGACTCTCAAAACCGGCTGGCGCTGATCGTCGATTCGTCACAGGATGCGATTATCGGTAAGAGTCTCGACGGCATCATTACGCATTGGAACAAGGGTGCGGAGCAGATCTACGGCTATACAGCGCAGGAGATGATCGGCACGCCGATTTCGGTGCTTGCTCCAAAGGCGCGCGCAGATGAAATTCCGGCAATCCTTGAAAAGATCCGTCATGGCGAACGAGTGGAATACTTCGAGTCGGTGCGGGTCACCAAAGACAAGCGCTATTTGAGCATGTCGATTTCCGTTTCTCCCATTCATGATGCCGACGGCAAAATAATCGGCGCGTCGACCATCGCGCGTAATATTACGGGGCAGAAAAAGGTTGAGGACCAGTTGCGGCAGTCGCAAAAAATGGAAGCGGTAGGACGGCTGGCGGGAGGGGTGGCGCACGACTTCAACAACTTGTTAGGAATTGTTACCGCTTGCGCGGAACTGCTGCGAAGCCGTGTCGATTCGGGGAGTTTGGAATATATCGACAACATCCGTGAGGCTTCTACGCGCGGCGCGTCTTTAACCCGGCAGCTGCTGGTGTTCGGCCGCCGACAGCCGGCTCAGAGTCAGGTGCTGGACCTGAACGACAGGCTCAAAGACGTGAGTAGGTTGCTGCGTCCCCTTATGGGCGATGATGTGGAGACGGTGCTTCTGTCGCGGTCGGCAACTGCCATCATTGAAGCGGATCCCGGTCAACTGGATCAGATCGTTATGAATCTGGCCGTGAATGCGCGCGACGCAATGCCGAAAGGCGGAAAGCTGATTCTCGAAACCGGGGTGTTCGATTTCGATGAAGCCTTTGCCCGAGAGCACTCCATGATCGCGGGACGCCACGTGATGCTGGCTGTGAGTGACAATGGAATCGGCATGGATGAAGCGACACGATCCCGTATTTTCGAGCCTTTTTTTACTACCAAGGAGATCGGGAAGGGAACCGGGCTGGGACTGGCGACGGTTTACGGCATCGTCAAGCAGAGCGGCGGCCATATCTGGGTATATAGCGAACCGGGGCGGGGCACGACCTTTAAGCTTTATTTTCCCGGCGCCGAGCACAAGCTGGGCTTGGTATCAGAGATCCAGGCGGAGGCTCCCCCTCCGAGGCGAGACGGGGTTACGATTCTGCTGACCGAAGATGACGAACTGATTCGCAAATTGACTCGCAAAATGCTCCAGGATCACGGATACATCGTGCTTGAGGCAGAGGATGGAACGTCTGCACTGGAAGTGATCGCCAACAAAAAGGCCTCGATTGACCTGATCCTCACCGATGTCGTGATGAAGGGAATGAGCGGGCCGGAACTGGTCTTGCGGCTCCTCGACTCTCACCCCGGCATGAGAGTGATCTATATGTCGGGCTATACAGGGGAACTGGTTGTGAATCAAGGAATCGAGGGAGGCATCCGACTGTTGGAGAAGCCATTCACGCGGATTGATTTATTGAAAACGCTGGATGCAGCGCTGGGATAATATTTCGAAATTTACTCCATTCTTGATTTGGATCGTGTGTTCCCGAATTGACAAAGCCAAGCCGGTCACGACAGGATATGTTGCGTTCCGGACGGGGGTTTCTATTGCCCCTTGTGGCACATTCTGCGATACTCGGGCGCTATGAAAGGCAATCCAAAAGTTCTTAACGAGTTGAATAAAGCATTGCGGGAAGAGCTGACCGCGATTAACCAGTATTTTTTGCACGCGGAGATGTGCGAGAACTGGGGATATCAAAAGCTCTCCGACTTCATCAAGAAACAGTCCATTGGCGAGATGAAGCATGCCGAAGTACTGATTGAGAGGATTCTGTTTCTGGATGGCAGTCCTTCGATGCAGCCTCTGGAGCTGACCGTCGGCGGCAACGTCAAGGCGATGATTGAAAGCGATCTGGCGTTGGAGGTCGGGGCAGTCAAGCAGTATAACGACGCGGTTGCGATTGCCACCAAGGAAGGCGACAACGGATCGCGCGATCTGCTGGTGGCCCTGCTGAAAGACGAAGAAGATCATGTGGACTTTCTGGAAGCCCAGATGCACCTCATCAAAGAACTCGGCTATGAGCGCTATCTGGCGCAGCAGATGGGTAAGGACGAGGAAGAGTAAGGTCCCGGTTCCAGTGTGGCGCGGGCACTCCTGCCCGCGAAATGCCGACAGGGGATGAGGAGCCGAGGGTTGCGGTAACTTCGTTCCCTAGTTTGTTTCTCCCAGTGATCATACAAACTTGCTCGTGGTTAGAGTTCGCGGGCAGAAGTGCCCGCGCCACACTAGGAGCCCGCGCCACATTCTTCCACCCACAACCACTGGTAGTCTTCTGGTTTCTCGACCAACCCTTTTCTGACAGGATTCTGGCGAATATAGTCGATGGTCTCTCGCAGGGTTTCATCTCCCCTTAGAACGTGGTCGAAGGATTCATCTTGCCACACGGGGCCGGTGCGTCCAGTGAGTTTGTTAACGCTGCGGGCAGAGGCGCCTTTGATCGCTCGCAGGATTTCTGGGAGTGCGAAGGTCCAGCCCTCCGCATCTCGAAGGGCGGTGAATAGAAGATGCGTGTGATCGGGCATGATGACCGCGGCGTGAAGGTGGATCGTTCTGCCGTTGTCGTGGAGGCAGTGACGCAGGGTGAGCGTCCGTGACTCAGGTGAGAGCGTCATGGCGAGAGTTCGGAAGGTGATGAACAGCGGGCGCTCGTCTCTTTGGTAGTGAGGGAGGCGGCGACGGTATTCGTAGCTACGGAGGTTGCCGTGAGCATGAAGGGCTCCGATCCTTTTGATCTTAGGGACCGAACGATCTTCTTTCAGCAGGAAACCGGGTATTTCTGATGGCGCAGTTCTGGATTGGAACTGCGGTTTGCTCGTGGTTAGAGTTCGCGGGCAGGAGTGCCCGCGCCACGTAATCTAATCGCTTCTCTACTTCACGGTGACTGTCAGCAACTGCGCACCGCTCACCACGTAATCGAGCGGGGGTGTTGCGGTCTCATCGACGCTGGATTCTCCGCTGACGATCATCTCCTGATTCCCGCGCATGCCGTCCATAATGTTCATCACTGAGATGGGCAACGTCGGCATGACCTTGTCGGCGACGCGCGCTTCCGGATCGGCTTCCAGCAGCGAAACGTAGAGGCGATTGTTGGCGTGCTCTTTATTGAGCAGCGCAATTGTGGAAGCCAGGTCGAGGCTGCGTCCGAAAGCCGGATTACCACGGCCAACGTGGTCCAGAGTTTCGCCGTCACTCACCAGAATGCGCAACGTTCCTTTACTGGCCGAGGTTGGAATCTTGACCGGAATCTGATGAACGACGCGCTCGCCGCGATAGGGAGCGAGGACGGTTTCGACAATAATCTCGTCGCCCGGGCGGACTTCGCTCACGTCAGTGCGTGCGCTTTCCAGCCGCGCCCAGCGGCGCTCACGCACCAGATCAAAATCGAGCTTCACGCTATTTACCGCGGGAGCGTTGTAAGGATTGTCGTAGATGCGTCCGAAGCGCTCGCCCAGAGAAGTCGCTGCGGCCATGGCGGCTGGCTGACCGCTCTCGGTAGGAACGAACATGTTCCTGAGTCCGACTTCTGGAAAACCTTTTACATCGATGCTGCCGTTGAGCCGGTAGGTAATCTCTTCGCCGTATTCGTTGACGCCGTGAAGCGCGTTGAATACCGTCGCCATCATGGCCACCGGGCTCAGACGAGGATTGTTCAAGACCTCATAGTGAAATACTTTCACGCCGCTTCCGCCGTGGATCGTCAGCGTCACGGGAATCATGTCGGCCTGTTTGTCGAAGACGCCGAGGATACCGGTATGGCGATCCTGCACAAAAACTCCCGCCTGCTCGGTCGTATTGACGATCTTGAAGGCGTTCAGCGGCGAAGGCAGCGTGGCCAAGACCTGTGCCTTATTCATGGGCAAGTCAACGGAGCCGAACTGCAGAAGAGGATGTCCGCAAGCCAGCAGGCGCTGCGGATCGATATAGGTGACGGTGCAGGTTGCCGCGATGTCCATATCGCCGCGAACCAGAATCGCACTCACGGCCGAACCTGCCACGAGCGGCTCCGGTTGCTTCTCTTCGCTGACCGAACCGGCACCCATCACGGGAACTACTCCAGCTGAAGCGAACTGCGCAGCAAAGCGCTGAACTGTATCTTCCGAGAATCCGTTAAAGATCAACGGTGCAGCAATAGGCTTGAGATAATTCGAGAAATTCTGCGGAGCATCGGATTGCGCCGACTCAGGAAGTACGCCCGCATCGCCCGGTGCGGCAGTTTTTCCCGCCACATTCGATAAGCCAGGTTTCGTGGCCGCGGCTTCTTCTGCCGGCGCCTTGTCAAGAGCGTTGATCTCGAGCATGTCGGCGATGGGGGTCACCCCGCCGATCGGTTCTTTGGAGAATTCTCCGATACGGAAGGCGAGCGCGCCCGCCAGTTTGCCGTTCAAATAGACAGGGCTGCCGCTCATACCGGCGACGACACCGGTGTACTCCACCTTCGCGCCGTGGAGTCGAACCAGTATGACGTCGCCCTTCGGTCCATTGGTATTGTGCAGAATGCCAAGCACTTCCACGTCCATGGACTCCGGCTTTATGCCTTCAAAAACCGTGAGGGCATAGCCCCGCATGCCCGCATGGATCTGATCCACTGGGATGGTCGGCTGCGCAGTTTGGCCAGCAAGAGAAATTGGAGATAGGGATAGACCCAGGACGAGAAGCGAAAGAACTACTTTTCTCATTTAATGCCCCGACACGGAACCGGAAAGGTTCCATTTCAAGTTAGACTCAGACCAACTGTGACTCGTTGCCTGGAGGAGGTTCTGGGACTTGGCAAAACATCCCAATTGTGAATCCGTGCGTCTATACTAGCACAGGAGTTTTCCGTGTTGAACATGTTTAATCATTACAAAAGTAAGATCTTACGATCCAAAAAATTGATTCGCTTCAGGTCTGGCTGGGTAGTTTTGTCGGCTCTTCTGTGTGTCTCCCCACTGCTTGCCGCACAGGACCAACAAGGGCAGGCTCCAGCCTCTCAACCCCCGCCGCAATCGCCCCAGTCGAACGACAATGGTAAGCCCAAGCAAGATGTTCCCGACGAAGCGGGTGGGCCTACCGATAATGTCGGGCCGTACGCCATTCCCAAGAAGAAGACCGACGAAGCGCCCCCTCCTCCGCCAGTTGCACCGAAAAAGGCCGACGATATTCCCGACTATTCCTTAAAAGTGAACGTGCCTCTGGTCAATGTGGATGTGCTGGTCACCACCAAAGACGGGCAGTTTGTTCCCGGGCTGAAGCAAGAAAATTTTCGGATTCTGGAAGATGGCGTAGCGCAGAATGTGAGCCACTTCACGGTTTCGAAGGCACCCATCACCGCCGTCCTGCTGGTTGAATTTGCCTCGACCAACTATGTGTTCCTGCGGGATGCGCTGCAGGCCTCCTATGCTTTTGCCCGCACCCTCACGAAAGACGACTGGGTCGCGGTCAGCTATTACGATATGCAGCCGCATATTCTGGTGGATTTCACGCAGGACAAGGCGGCCGTCTATGGAGCGCTAAACCAGTTGCGTATCCCGGGTTTCGCCGAGACCAACCTTTTCGATGCTCTCTATGACACGCTTGATCGACTCGACCGCGTGGAAGGCAAGAAATACGTCATTCTCATCACCACTGGAATCGATACCTTCAGCAAGCTGACGCTGGATAAGATCACGAAAAAGATTAAGGACACGAAAGACGTCACCATTTTCCCGATCAGCGTGGGATGGATTCTCCGTGAAATGTATGAATCCCGCGGGCGCGCTGCGCCGCATGGCATGGGCATACCTGTCGGCCAGATGGATTACCTGCAGGCCGACAACGAAATGCGTACTTTCGCTGCCATGACTGGTGGGCGCGCTTATTTCCCACGGTTTCAGGCAGAGTATGGCGAGGATTTTGAGGCCATTGGCAACGACATACGCCATCAGTACACCATTTCCTATTCTCCTACGAACACCAAGCTCGACGGAACGTACCGCAAGCTGAAAGTTCAAGTGGTGGCCCCCGATGGCGGCCCGTTGCAGGTGAAAGATCAAAAAGGCAAGAACGTGAAGGTCGATGTGGTCGCGCGCGACGGGTACACGGCGAAACATAGCGTGGACTGACAGGCCGTGAATCTAGACTGCTGGAAACCGTTTGAGTACGCTGAGCTCCAGGATGTTTGTCCACCGCTGGGACTGACTTTTGTCCAACCGTCGGTGGCTACAAGTTCGCACCCGTTAAACGACAACGTACTACTTCACCGTAAAAGTACTTGCTCTAACGGAACGGACGCCCCTTGACGATTCCTTGACCTTCACGGATGGTGACAAGCTGATCGGCCGCCAGATCTGCGAAGGTTTCGGATGCGCCGGTGGGCCAGTGGATTTCGACGGTCGCTTTCGAGGGTGCTCCCAAGCCGAAGTGCAAACGAGGATCGTTCACTGAAAGGAAGCTGCACTGGCTGGTCACGCATTGCGCCTGCACTTTTCCGCCGAAGTGCACAAGCACTCGTGAGCCAATCGCGCTGCGATTGCTTTTGGTTCCTTCCAGCCGCACCTTAATCCAATGATTGCCGGCGGGCGCGTCGTTGCGCAGCAGCGTTGGAGGCTCGTTGCGATTCATGATGAGGATGTCGAGGTCGCCGTCGTTGTCGAAATCTCCGAAGGCGCATCCCCGGCTTACGTGGCGTGATGCGATCGCAGGGCCGGCCTCATCGCCCAGTTCTATAAAAGTTCCGTTACCCTGATTGCGAAAGATAAGGCGGGGATTACGCGCGGGATATTTGGCGTAGACACGTTCCAGTTCAGGAGCGACGGTTCCGGCGACCGTGAAAATGTCGGGGTAGCCGTCGTTGTCGAGATCGACCAAGCCGGTGCCCCAACTGGTGAAGCGGCGCTCGGCAGCGAGCCCGGCACGAGCGGCAACGTCCTCGAATTCTCCCCTGCCATTATTGTGGTAAAGGCCCGTGGGCTGATTCACGAAGTGGGTCTTTACAAGATCGATGTGACCGTCGAGATCGAAATCGCCGACGCCGACTCCCATGCCGGCCATGGGCTGACCCTCGGTGCTGAGGGCAACGCCGCGCAACAACCCTTCTTCGCGAAACGTGCCATCGTGATTGTTCATCAGGAGCAGGCTGGGCGTGGCATCGCAGGCTACGAGAATGTCCTGCCACCCGTCTTCGTCAGCGTCGAACCCAACCGTTGTGAATCCATATGAGCCGCGCAGAGCAGCCACGCCGGACTCTTTGGAAACATCGGTAAAAGTTCCATCCCCGTTATTACGGTAGAGGGAGTGAAAGGGCATAGGGAGCCCACCCGGGCCGCAGTTGGTTGGAACGCCTTCATAGCTGCAGTTAGGAATGTCCAGAGTCGGCTTGGGAGCGGTCGCGATGTCAATCTCCACGTAATTGGAAACAAACAGGTCAAGCCAGCCGTTACGGTTGTAATCGACAAAGGTGCAACCCGAGCCGAAACGAGTGCGGGAATCATACAGTCCCGCCTTCTCGGTCACATCAGTGAATGTGCCGTCTCCATTGTTGCGGTAGAGGCGGTTTTGCCCGTAGTAGGTGATGTACAGATCCTCAAAGCCATCGTTGTTGTAGTCGCCGACGCACACACCTTGTGCCCAACCAGCATCGGTGAGGCCGGCTTTAGCGGTGACATCGGTGAATGTGCCATCACGGTTGTTGTGGTAGAGGCGGTTGCTGGCGCCTGGCGGAATGCCTTCCAGGCGGCGGCCTCCGAGGATAAAGGCATCCATCCAGCCATCATTGTCGTAGTCGAAGAAAGCACAACCCGCCCCATTGGCCTCGATAATGTAGGTGTTGTGGTCGGGATCGGCGTAGAACATAGTCTGGGTCAGGCCGGCTTTCGAGGTAACGTCGACGAAGCGGGAGAACGGGGCAGTTTTGGTGGGATTAACTTTCGTGGGGCCAACCGCGAAGCGAAGCTCCGCTGGGACCAGCATGGGCGAGAGTATCGCCGGCAGCGTTTGGAGCAGGCGGCGGCGGGTCCAGTGACCGGATTTCGGATCTGTCATCGCGACTTCATGCATAGGGCCGTGTTGGATCGTATTCAGCGCTGTTCTTGAGCGGCGGTCAGGTCCTTGCGCAGTTGGGTCGCTTCGGAGTTGTCCGGCTCAAGTTTGAGAGCGTTGGCGACGGCCTCTTGAGCCTCGGGAAAGCGAGACTCCATGGCAAGAGTTGCGGCCAAGCTAATCCATGCTTGGGCGTAGCCTGGAGCGGCGCGTACTGCCAGTCGGAAATGTTCCTCGGCGCCAGCAGTATCCCCATCTTTTGAAGCGAGATACCCAAGCTGGTTTTGCGCCAGAGCGAACGCCGGATCACTCTTAACTGCTTGCTCCAATGCCGTGCGCTCGGCCGCAGTATCCCCGATGGCGTCGAGGGCGAGGGCCAGCTTGTAAGCGATCGCAGCATCGTCAGGAGTGGCCTGAGAAGCCTCACGGTAGAGCGCAGCTGCCTTCGCCAAGTTGCCACCGGCTTGTTCTTTGGCTGCCTCGGCGGCTTTGCTCGCAGCCAGTGTCCGGTTAATCTTGGCCTGGTTTAACTGCTGATAGAGATTGAGTTGCTGCTGCGCCCGATCATTTTCTCCCAGCGCGCGTAACACGGTCGACAGCTTGAAATGAACTTGAGGCTCAGTTGCTCCCAGCGCGATCGCCTTTTCGAGGTGTCCTTTCGCGCCGGTGTAGTCTTTGAGTTCCGCGAGCACCAAGGCGAGATTGTAATGGGCATTGTAGTGGTTTGGATCCAGAGCGATAGCCGCCTCGAGATGAGTGCGCGCGGCGGCGAATTCGGCGTCTTCATTTTCGAGGATGCCGGCCAAGTACAGAAAATCAGAATCGTGCGGGCGGGCGGCTAGGAGTTTGCGGGCAAGCGGCCGCGCCGGAACGAAATCGCCATTGAGCACCAGAACGCGCAAGTAGAGCTTCTGCGCTTCAAGGTTTCCGGGATGAAGGCGAGTCGATTTTGCGGCAAGATTCACCGCGTTTTCATAGTGCACTTGGTTGACGTAGATGGTGGCTAATGCAGTAGTCAGCGCCAAAGACGACGGATTTCGCTTAAGGGCCTGGGTCAGGACATCCTCCGCTTTGTCGAGCATTCTCGCTCTGCCGTAGGCCAGGGCAAGATCAAGTGTCAAGGTTTCGTTGCGTGGAGCCTCGCGCAGCAGCTCAATGGCGGAAACATAATCCCCTTGTGCCATTAGCGACTTGCTCATGCCGTCGAGCGCTTCGATCGAGAGATGATCGATGCGCAACGCCGCCTCCCATTGAGATTGAGCGTCCTGATGACGTTGTAGTGAATCGAACGCAGTCGCCAGCAGCAATCGGGGCTTCAGGACTTCAGGCATAAGATAAATGGATTGCCCAAGGGGTTTGAGTGCTTCCTCAGGATGTCCGGAGGCGTAAAGAGTGAGCCCGACAAGGTAATGAAGTTCGGCAGAGCCCGGTTCGAGCTTGAGAGCATTCTGGAATGCCTCCAGCGCACAAGGGTATCGCTTGCGGTCGCCGAACCAGTTTCCGAGTTCTTTGTAGGTATCGGCGTCGGGATGGGCGCGAAGTTTGGCCTCGACTGGTGGGGGCCCGGTGCAGGCATCGAGGCGCGGAGTCACGGCCAGAATGGCCGCAAAAATTAAAGCCGCCTTCGCAAACGTCGGATGCATTGATGTGGCAAGATTGCCTCGGCGAATCCCGCAAGATGTGGGCTTCCCGCGTCTTGAGCATAACTGAGCAACTGGCGCCCCTGCAAGAGAATCTCATGGCAAAACAGACCGACGAAGGAGAATGAATTGGTGAGCCGATCCTACCCGCGAACTCGCGCTATCCTTATCTGTTTTGTGGCTTTATTTTCTGCGCTGCCGCCAGCTTCTTCTTCTGCCGAGGAGAAAAAACCGCCTCCTCGTGCCGATTATGTGGGAGATTCGGTGTGCCGTTCCTGCCACCAGGAAAAGTCTAAAACCTATCTGCAGACGGCGCACCACCTGGCATCCAGTTGGCCCAGTCCGCGTACGATCAAGGGAGGCTTTGCGCCAGGCTCGAATGTTCTAAAGACTTCGAACCCATATTTGACCTTCGAGATGACCGCCGATGAACATGGTTATTTTCAGAGCGCAGTAGAACAGCTTTCGCCCACTAAGAAAATTGCGCGCACCGAACGCATCGACATCGTGGCTGGCGTGGCCCGGAAAGGACAGAGTTATCTTTTCTGGAAAGGAGATCAGCTCTTCCAGTTGCCGGTTACTTATTGGACTGCAACGGACAGTTGGGTGAACAGCCCGAGTTATCCGGATGGCTCACCCCATTTCGATAAAGACATTATTCCGCGCTGTCTAGAGTGCCACGCCAGCTATTTCGACTGGCTCCAGCCATCCATTAATCGATATCGAAAAGACAGCTTGATACTGGGAATCTTCTGCGAGAAGTGTCATGGTCCAGGCCGCCAACACGTCGCACTGCATCGGTCGAAATCCTCGCTGCCTCTGGGAACTTCGGAGACGATCGTGAATCCAAAATCGCTCACGCGCGATCGGCAAATTGATCTGTGTGGTTTGTGCCATTCGGGCAATGGAACGCCGATTCAACCCGCTTTAACGTTCCTGCCCGGAGACGCGCTCGACGATTACATCGATATTCCGTACACCAGCCCGGAAGATGCGGTGGATGTTCATGGCAACCAGGTGCAGTTATTGAGAAGAAGCAAATGTTTTCAGTCGACGACCACTTTAACCTGTTCGACCTGCCATGATGTGCATAAGCCTCAGCTCGATGCGGCAGCTTTTTCGCCGCGATGTTTGAGCTGTCATCAGGCCACGCAGTGTGGCGAGTACGCAAAGTTAGGCGATCAGATCGTCCGCAACTGCATTGATTGCCACATGCCGCTGCAGGACTCGCGCGTTCTCTTCTCCAATACCGGCGGAAAGAAGCTAACGCCGAAGGTTCGCAATCACCGAATCGCGGTTTACGCCAGCGACAGTGTTCACTGAATCATTTTGATTTTCGCGCGGGAAGCGAAGCGGCGATAATTGCGGAAGGCGATTTCGTTGAGCTCGATCTGCTTGCGGCCTCTTTGGAGACTTACGGTCGAACGCACGGGCAGAAGATAATCACGCGCAGAGATCGCGACATAATCGTAGTCCACCGTCATAGTGGCTGAATGCATGGAAAAGGTGCGCGGCAGGCCCTCCGCTTCGAGCGTCACGCGACGGATGCCACTAGTGGCGGCATCGATATAAACCAGCCCGTGAAAGCCCACGCCAATTGTGTCGTTTCCTGAACTCAAATCGATCGTGGCATTTTCGTGGGCGACACGATAACTAAGTACCTGCACAGTTCCGCTTCCGTCGCCGAGGGTCGCGGCTTCCTTCCACTCGAACTGTGTTTTCGACGAGGATGAGAAAACCAGTTTCAGCAGCGCGCCAAACTCTCCTACCGAGATCGGCCAGGTAGAATTCAAGTCAGTTCGCTTGAGGCTGCTGCGCTTGCCGTTGACTTCCAGCGTGCTACGCGACTCCTCATTGTTGTGATAAGTGAGCAGTTCCGCCAGAGAATCCCGATGCTTCCAGTTGCCATTGCCGGACTGGTCCACCGATCGGTTCGTGATCTCGACGCAAATGAAGTTCGGTAAGGTTGAAGTGTAGTCCAGCGCGCGTTTTCTCGCGCCTGCAACAATGCCTGCCAGCTGTTCCGCCGAGGGCGCGGAAACCGTACCTTCCGGCAGCGCAGTGATCACGAGATGTCTGCCGGTGTGGCCCTCAGTTCCGGACGACTGGACTTCGGAAGTTGCAGAAACCTGAGCGTCATCGGCGGGGCGTGTGGCGCTCGAATCCCCAGGCGCAGCGGCCGAGGCTAACTCCGGTCCTTCGATCCTGAATGCCACTGCGTGTTCGGCGGTCTTGCCGCCTTGTTCGACTCGTTCGATGACTTCATAATCCCCGCTCGACAAAGAAGCGGATTGGATCGATGCCAGGTATGGGACGGAAACCGCCCCAGTCGTCTTTCGGAACTGCAATGGAAGTTGCGCGATCTGCTCGTTGTTTTTCAGTACTTCCATCTCCAGTCTTGGCTGCTCTTTTGAAACGGGATCTGGATGAACCACAAAAAAGAAAGAAATACTTTTGGCTCCATGAGCAATTTGCCCCGAAAGCGTTGGCACTACTTTGCTGGTGCCGTAGCGAAGAGGCTCTGTCGAATCCACTTCTGACGGCAAGGGTTCCATGCGCTCGACCATGGTTACATCGCTCAGGGATGGACCGGACGGTTCGCTGGGAATTTCGAAATTCAGGCGCTGGGCGCCGGCTTTTTCACTGTTGCGATCGAGAGCAACGGCTTCCACAACGTATTCCCCGGGATCGGCGAGGAAATGACGTTGCATCGTGATCAGTTCGGAGCCCGTATTCCCTTTCGAGTCGAGCGACGCATGCCTTGGAATGTCCTCGCTGAAATGTTCAATCACTTCGCCGGCTTTATTCTTGATCTGGGCCACAATGGAAACATGCAGGGAATAAAGATTTGAATTCGCATCGTCTCGCGTTTCCAGTTCTGCCACGGGAACTTCGATTACAAGGACATTTTCGTTGCCGGTCGGCAAATCACCTAGCCGCAACACCGCAGCGTGGAACTTCACATCCGTAGGCAGTTGAGGGCCGCCCAGGACTTTCATCAGCGGTGCTTCGAACGGCCTTATCAAGGAACCAGGGTCGGGTGCTAGTGCAAAGTAACCGGCACGGGAGCGAACCTTGAGTCCTGACCTGACCGGCTTTACAGCAACCGGGCGAAACTTTCCATCATATTCTTTGATCGGCGGAACATAGGAAGCCTCGTAATACGTGGTCATATCCTCGATCATTTGTTGCAGAGGTTTCTTGAGATTATCAGTTGACAGAATATAAGCGCCCCCCGTGCGGATTGCCATTTCACCCAAGGGGTCGCTCGCGCCGGCCAAGCCATCATTTTCAAATCGGTTATATTGCTCTCCGATTTCTGTGGTCATGCCGGGACCGTAGGGCTCCGGAACCTGTGCGGCCGGACCCGACAGCGGAGCAGGTGCGCCCGTCCTCGCGCCTCCGATAGCCGCGGTTGCGATGAGGCCCTCCCTGTTGTTGGGATCGAGCGCGTTCACGTCGACGCTATAAATGCTGACGCCGGATCGATTCGCCGCTCCGATAATGGTGCGCAGCATGTCCCGGGCATTCGAATCGAGCTGCGGCCCTTGTTCGAAGTAAATCACGACTTTGCGTCCCGGAATCTGGCGTTGGGTGCGTGCCAGCGCCAGCAAACCTGCAAGGGAAGGCTGGCAGTGTTGGTCTTGCACAATGCGCTGCGATTCCTGAAGTGAGGCAAGCATGATTCGGGCCGCATTACGATCTTTCGTGCTCACTCGGGCTCCAGAAGAATCTGTCCCGGTCTGCGCCGCAGCAATAAGGTTCTTCTCCGCCAGGGCTGAACCATTCTCAGCTGCTGAACTCTCCTTGCTGCTTTCCGCGACTTCCGTAGCCGCGGCGATTGCCGTTTCCAGTGCGACGCGGTCGGAAGTAAACCCTTGAAAAAGTCTGAGACGCCCTCCTATGTCCAGTACCGAGAACGAAAAACCGTCGGCCGTAGTGGCCTTGAGAATCTTGGTTGCGATATCACGCGCATTTTTTGCGGCGGAAGGCGCGAGACGATCGAAGACCAAGGTGAGCGAGTGGTTACCGACGGAGTTGCCAGTCACAAGTCGAAGGTCGGAAAGCTTTACCGCGGACCCGTTGTCGACAACCGCGATGTCTTCAGGCTTAAGATCGAGGACGGGTTTGTTTTTCTTGTTGTGAACTACAAGATCAAGGGTGACCTCTTCGACGTTGGTGACGATGGTCGGGGTCTCACTTTTTGAGACTGGCGCAGTCGTTGATTGCCCAGTGGGCGATTTCCCGGTTTGAGGCGACGGAGACTGACCGAAAAGCGGCGAGAGTAAAAGAAGGAATGCCAGCGCTGCAGAAGTTCCTGACTTATCCATAGAAAGATTCCGTTGTTGACAACTACTAAAGCCCAGGCGTTGAGGCTGAATCTCTAACACCGAACGGGTCATTCTATATCCGTTTTCGCGCGGAGCATAGGCCGAAATGTAGGGCGGAGTGTGGGCGGCGGCAGTTCTAATTCGGAAACGGCTCGCCGGGTTTTACGATGCGGATTTGATGATCGGTAAAGGTCAGGTGTCCGTTGGGCAACTTTACTTTTGGCATGTGACAGCTCACGCAGTCCGACTGGGCGGTTGGGCAAGATTTTGCATGGGGCGGAGAGATGCTGGATACGATGGCTGCCGAAGAAGCAGCCGTGGAAGCAGGTGAGTGGCAGGCCAGGCACTTGGCATCGTAGGAAGAATCCTGGCGCACGACGTCCACGTGAGGATCATGGCAGGCGATGCAACTGATGCGCGGATCCCCGCCGTCAAAGCACTTGCTATTGGCCAGACGATAGGGTTGGAAGCGAACTGTGAGTTCACCGCGCCAGTGATTCCGAACCACGGTCTCCCAACTGCGATGACATTGACCGCAGAAATTCGAGATATCCTCCGACGATCGCTTGCGCAAGTCAGGCGGTGCGGAATCGAAATCGTCGTTGATGGAATCTGCCAGGTGCGTGTTGGTGCCGGCGTGACAATGCTCGCAAGTCACTCCGGGACGCAAGGATTCGAACGTCATCTTTCCCTTGTTCACCGCGGTGCTGGCATGACAGCCGAAGCAGACTCGGGTTTCGGGCATACCAATCTCGCGCCCGATCGCTTCGTCGAGATTGCGAGGTTTCAAGTCCTCATCGCCAGTGGTGAAGTCGAGACCCGGGATCGACGGATAATAACTCACTGCGCTCTCGTAACGGTGTCCGTCGCGTTCTAAGACCCAGGTCTGCGCGCCAGCGCCAAAATACCAATGAATGGGAACCGTAATCGTTCGTGTCCCGTCGCTCACGCTATACGTACTTTGATCCTCATGAGTTTCTACCGTGTACGTGTATGGGCCCTTTCGAACTGTCAGCTTGGGCTCGTTGCGCAGCGCTGGATTCGCTCCGGGAAGCGCCAGCGCCCGTCCCATCGGCGTTCTCGGTTGTGACTCCGACGGTGCACGATGGCACGATACGCACGCGGATTCAGTCTTACCTTGCGCATTGGCACAAGGCGCGGCAGCAGCGACCGAAATCAGAATGCCCGCGAGCGGGCTAAGGATGTGTCGCGGGCGCCGTATCATTCTTGGTCATTTCCAGGCAGAGCAAACGCTCGCGCCGGGCATCTTCTTTCCGCCCGGACTTGGAGTACGCCTTGGCCAGAGCCAGGTGGACTTCGAGATTGTCGGGTTGCAGTTGCGCTGTCTTCTCCAGGTGTTCAATGCCATTTTTTGTATCGCCGGTTTCGCTGAGGGCGCGGCCGAGAACAAGTTGAGCGCTCGGAAGCGTGGGATCTTCGGCGGCCGCTTTCTGCGCATACGGTAGCGCCTCGGAACCATCATTCTGCAGTAATGGAATCCATGCCAGCATCACCTCCGCCGCGGTGTTTGAAGGATTCGCTTCCCGCTCCTTCTCGAATTCAATGACGGCTTCATCGGGATCGCTTGCGTACAACAAGAATCCATATAGGTAATGAGCGTTGGGTACTGGAGGAACGCGCTGAAAGAGATGCTGAAACTCCAGGTGCGCGGCCTCTTTGTCTCCCTTCATAAAGTCGAATGCCGCATTGCCGGCGTTCATATACAACTCCTGTTGATCGGCTTTCAATTCTTTCGGCAGAAGCGGCGTTCGCAGACCAGCCAGCCCGATCGCCAGAAGCAGTTCAGGATTGGCGTCATTCTCATGAGTAAAAAAAGCATAGCTGCGCAGGGCATCTTCGAATCTGCCCGTGCGCGTGAGCAGCAGAGCCTCATGGTAACGAAGAATTTTTTCGTTGTGCGGCTGGTTGGCCGCGCCGAGCGCCAGCGCGCGCTGAATATCGCTGAGCGATTTGCCATATTCGGCGTTCTCGAATTCGCAAAGGCCACGCACGGCCAGCGCCGGCGCGGCATTGGGAGTGAGCTCGAGGTAGTGCGTGAGAGCATTGCTGGCCGCGGCGTAGTCGCCGACGCTATATTGCAGCGATCCAAGAAACCACCACCCGTCGGACCATTGCGAATTGAGTTTCAACGCTTGCTGATAGAGTTCGATAGCGCTGGGAACGTCATTCGCGTCGCGCGCCGCAGCAGCTTTCGCTGCTACGTCGGAAAAACTGGCTGGATTGGCCTGCGCAGAGCAGACGCGTGAGAAGAACACAAGAATAGTAAAGGCTAATATCAGCAGCGTGAAACTGAACGCGGAATGGCGCTTCCCGCGTATGCCAAGACGCCGACCATAAACTGTTTCCATCCCCGTGTTCACTGCGTCTACGACAAACATTGAACTTCAGAATAGTTTTCGAGGCTCAGCTGTTTCCGAAGGACCATCCTACCACGCATAACCTCAGCATCAGATTGAGCGTTTGAAGGAATTGGTTCACGGATTGCAGCCCGGGCGAATCGAACTAACGCGGATCCGCCGGGTGCTGGGCGTGCGTATCAGCGGCGACTGGAAGAACGGAGGCGTCGGTCTGTGGTTCGGCGGCAAGCGGCAGCCTTACTTCCATTGCGCCAACGTTGTCCGTTGCTACATCCCGTACGGCCAGGCGTATGGATACTGCGCTCACCGGCACATCGAATTGCTGTTGCACGCGATAGATCCCATCGCGTCTTTCCAGGGTAGAAGCTTCCACATTCTTGTCGGAGACTCTCTGCACCGTGCCATTCACCATCTGTCCGTCGGCATCAAAGGCCGCAGCTGCCACTTCCAGGGCGGGATAGCGGGCGGCAATGGAGTAGTCAATCTCGTAGGTCTGAATCAGGATAGGTTTTCGCGGCTTCACCG
This sequence comes from Acidobacteriaceae bacterium, assembly GCA_003132445.1. Lineage (GTDB taxonomy): Bacteria > Acidobacteriota > Terriglobia > Terriglobales > Acidobacteriaceae > Sulfotelmatobacter. The sequence goes on from PKXU01000123.1 coordinate 32,985, forward strand.
AATTGTCTTTGCGGTGCTCACGAAAGTTTGCCGATTGGTTCGCCAAACTCGCCATCTGTTCCGGCGAAGCTTTCGCCGGCGGAGCCAGAGTATGAATGTGAGCTTTGAATAACAATTGGTGCGCCAAGGGGGCGCCATGCTGCATGTTAGGGGTCAAGGAATCGGCCGGTCGGCTAACTAACAAGGGCTGCAATTCCGAGGCGGAGTGCTTTTCCAGCGGTCCGGACCAACTGGGATCACCGTAGTAGGAACGACGATACGCCAGGTGACAGCCGCGTTTTGACAGTTCGACATTGATGTGGCGCAGGTGGCCATTGTAGTTCTGGTTGCTGGGCGAATAACTCAGTGTGTAGTAGTGGCCGCCAGTCTCCGTGGCTTCGTTTAGCGCACCCGCCAAATCGTTGGTGCCGTAGAAGGCGCGGCCGCCCGTTTGGTGGGCAATTTCCTCCTCCGTCATGTAGGTGGCATTTAGGGCATTGCTATCGGTAGTTGTCACCATTGCCCCGCCCTGCGGACGAGACATTACGTGAGTGATCACTGCGCCGCGAACGTCGACGGGATAGACCGCGATCTGGCCTCGAGCCAAAGTATCGGTGGCTTCTTTAATCTCGTCGTTGCTGTTCAGCGCCTCGGTGGCTGGATTGGAACTGGGCATTATGGCCGAAGGAAAGGATGACGAAAACCAGATCACATTTTTATGTCCGGGAAGATCGGCAAGAAACTTCGCGATCTTTATCAGCGCGCGCGGCGTAGAAAAATAGGCTTGAAAATTGTCGGCATATAAGAAGATTCTCGGGATATGGGAGCGGGGATTCCTGGGATCCACAGCATCAGCAAGGAGATTACGGTCCTCGGTGAATCCCTGGACGAGGTAAAGGCCATCGCTCAAAACAAAAATAGCGAAGCGAGTTCCGAGCGGCTTGCTGCGGATGAACTTCTGCAATTGTTCGCGCGCTCGGGGTTGGTCGTCGACTCCGATGTTGAGAATGTCCAGAAGCAGAACATAGAGCGGACCTCGTTCCGGTGCGGAAGGAATGTTCACGAACGTATTTGCCGGTAGAGAGGACGGAAGTTTGGGAAGGGAATCGGAAATCGAATCAAAATCGTGAATGTCGAAGGAACGGATCCGTTGCGGCTTACCATCTTCGGCGACCGAAAAGTCCTTCACGGTGAGTCCCGAAAACGGCTTTCCACTTGAATCGGAAACCACCACATCGACGATGACCCGCCGTACACTTTGACGAAAAAGCAGACCTGTAACTTCGGCCCTTTGCGAATCCGGGACGACTGGACTCTGCGAGGATACACTGTCTGTTTGTGCGGCTATCGTTCCAGCAAATAGAGCAGCCGCAAATAGAGCGGCTGCTAAGGAAGCGCCGATTCGGAGAGAGAGGGAGGATACCATACGAAAATGTCTCCGGCTGCCGACCAGTGTTTCAGCCTAGGATGTCACCTCAAGGCTGGCTCCGCCAAGTGAACAGCATATATGTAAGGTGCGAAAAGGAAGGCTTCATTTTTCGACTCTCAAAATCATTCCAAATCTACGCAGCGTGTCCATGCTTCGAATCATGCTTCTGTTCGTGCGTCCTCATTCGATTCTCACCGAGAGGCTTGATTCCGCCACGGACGTACCCTGCTTCGCCTTTACCAGAACATCACATTGTCCGGGGCCAGGTGAAAGCTGAACCAGCATGGGAATCGAACCATCGGCCGCGGGGTGTGCCAAGTCCAACGGCTTTCGGGCAATGGCTCGGCCATCTCGCAATACTTCCAGAGTGGCTTGCGGCGGTTCGCCGCCGGTGGCATGCGCCGGGTAGACAACGAAATAAAGACTGAGCGGATTTCCCGGAGCGACTGAATCCGCTAGCGTCGGAGTGATGCGCCCATTCTCCAGTTCAAACGGACTCGAGGGATTGCGGGGGCCAATCAGAGGATCGAAACGCCGCACCAATTCCACAGAACTCAACGCGAGATTTTTTCCGGGATCGACGAAAACCGAGACACGCTTGGCAGAGATCTTGCCTGTCTGTTCGTCCGCCACTGCGGTGTCGATCACGTAATGCCCGGGCGGCAGCTCGACGGGCTCGGCGTAAAGAATGCGATCGTTTTGCAATTGTGCAGCATCAGCGCTGGAAACCTTGCGGACCAATTCCCGGCTTACCTTTCCTACAATCGTTCCAGTGGAATCATGAATGAACGCAACCAGCGCTGCTCGAGCGCGAAGCTCCCCCGTTTTTTTGTCAGGAACCCCTTTGATCCCCGATAAAGGAATCTCAAATGTCATCGCGTATTCAACCCCAGTTTCTTGCGGGCGGAACTTCATGGCTGACACCTGGTAGGGGAATTCAACCGGCGCCGGCTGCGCATTCATCGCATTCAGGGCCAGCAGTTCGTAGGGTTGCAGCGGCTCTCCATTGATGTCAGGAACGGCATAGTACCCTTTTCGAGTCTGCAGGGTAATCTTTGGCCGGCTTATTTTGACGTCAATTTTGCGGAAGTGTCCGTCGTAATTGGTCGAGGTTGGAGAATATGCCAGTTCATAGTGTGTGCGCATATCCTCCATCATGTGTTGCATGGGCACCACGATTTCATTGGTGTTGGCAACGGAAAAGCCGCCTGTCGATTCAGCCAGTTCTCGCATCGCGAGTTGGCCATTGGCGACCGCCGTGAGCTGAGTGTCGTCGTCTTCAAAATGCCCGTTTTGCGGATCCGCCGCTTGCGCCGAGCTTTCTGCGCCCGCCCGACGCTGCGCCGCCAGCGCCGGCGTCATCGGATCGTCAACATTCAAACCCTGCGTATCCAGTGTGTAAAAAGATACGCCCGAACGGTTGGCATAGCTGATCAGATTGTCGACCGCGTCGCGCCGGTTCACCGGGAACATGAGTCCGTCCGCCAGATACAGCACGACTTTCCTCCCCGGCAGCCGCTCCTCGCTGCGGACCAGTTGATGCAAGGCATCCATTGCGTCCATGCCCTCTGACAAACTGCTGACGAAGCGCAGACCCTTGACTAGAGCGGCCTGGGTGAGAAGCGCATTATTCAGGCCTACCGAAACATCCTGGGATGCGGCGTTCGCTGACCACAGCGGATCGATCGCTAACGCCGGTATGGGATTCGCCAATAAATTTTGGACGGCCTGGCTCGCGGCAGCTCCGGTATTGGGGTTGGCGAGAATGTTGGAGGCTGTCGCTTGCAGAGTCGCTAACGAACTGCTGGTGACGTTCGCCGAGAGACTCGGTGCATTGGTTCCCCGTAGACCCTTGGTCGCTGCGTCGACCGCCTTCGCCAACGAATCCTTGTCGGCAGTGAAAGGCTGCACTAATTCCAGATTGCGATCCAGGCGATAGACGGTGACATAGGTATTTGGAAGATTGTCGCTCTTCAGAAACTCCAAAACGGCGCGCCGTGCGAATTCCAAGTTAAGTGGAGCAATTTGCGCCAACACAACCGAGACGAAATTCACCTGGCGCATGGAATTCAAAGGATGCGGATCATCTCCGCTCTTGGCCGTCGTAGCAGAATTGGACGCGCCAACAACGGCGCGTTCTGTCTGCAATTGTTCGCTGCCTTGAATGTTGCGAAAGACGCGAATGCTCTGGCGTACGCCATCTTCGTACACTTCCACTTCTTCGGGGCGAAGATCGGTAACGGCATGATGGTGCTTGTCGCGCACCACCAGATCCAGCAGCACTTCCCGCGTAGTGGTGTGAATCACGGAACTGCTCGCCTTGACTGCATCAGAACGGCTGGTTTGGGCGAAGGAGACGGGAAGAAGAAAAGGGCAAAGGGCAACTACGAGAAGAACACGCGCAGGCATGACCCCACCTCAAAACTCCCGCTTTCCTTCCCCAGGGTGGTCGACAAAGCGGGCTTTCCCACGATTTCGGCCCGCTCAGTTTACTCGCAATTGTCAAAAGAATCACGCTTTTCATGAAAAATCGATTTTCCTCTTGACAGTCATTGTGAATCAGGGGTAAGTTGCGTCGTCCGTGGGAATAGTATGAAACCACTACGTAAACGCTTGCGGACTAGCCGTCACGATTCTCAGTCTACGGAGATTTGGACCGGGGTTTCGCAAGTTCCGCGCAATCTGGGGAGGAACGATGATTTCCAATTTTGAGTGCACGGTGTGGAAGAAGTCCGCGAGTGCGGCAGCATTGCTGCTCGTTCTCATTCTGTTGGCGTCGACTACTTTTGCCCAGCAGTTAACCGGAACATTAAGCGCCACGGTCACGGACTCAGCCGGCGCTGTGGTGCCGAACGCGAAAGTGACGATGAAAAGCGAGACGTCCGGCGACNNTTCAAGACTTGGCAGCAGACCGGCATCGTCTTTGCCCTCGGCGACAGCAAGACTTTGCCAAGCGTCAAATTGGAAGTTGGCCAGGTCAGCGAAACGGTGGAAATCAAAGCGGGTGCCGACGTCGTTATTCCCGACAACGCCGAAGTAAGCAACACGTTGAACACAGGATTGGTGGAAGACATTCCCATTATTGGCCGCGACGCCGGTGAGTTGCTGAAGATCATGCCCGGCATGGCTCTCAATAATGGAGGCACGCAAGGATCGAGCTTTAACCCCACCACCGTCGGTTCCAACAACGGACCAGTCGGCGCCTATTCGGCCAACGGCACCCAGCCGAACGGCGCTATGGCTTACATGCTGGACGGCGCAAACCTGGTTGACCCTGGCAACGCCGGAACTCAGATCGCCAATATCAACCAGGACATGGTTTCCGAAGTAAAGGTTCTGATGTCCTCTTATAGCGCGGAATACGCCAAGGGCCCCGTAATCTTCGAGGCGTTCAGCAAAAGCGGCGGCAACCAGTTCCACGGGGAAGCCTACTTCTACGCTCGTAACAGCCTGTTCAATTCATGGGACGCCTACACCAAGACGCAGTTTTTGAGCGATGTCTCGAGCTACCCCACGCTAAGGAACCAATTTGCGAATTCGCTCGAACCCCCGGCGCACTTCTACTATCCGGGCGGCAACATCGGCGGTCCGATCAAGAAGAACAAGCTGTTTTTCTTCGCC
>PKXU01000037.1:0-26188 GCA_003132445.1 Acidobacteriaceae bacterium
CGCCTTTTATATTGCGTGTAAATGGCCTGATTACGACAGTTGGCACCCTCAGCAGCTATCATGCTGCTCTTGTCAGACAGCATGGCAAGCGCTCAACCTCGATTCCGGCTGCACAGCAAACACAAGCCAGAGCTGCTGTTCGCGGTGATGCGAACGCTTGCTCATGAGGAAGCCAGAATCTCATTCGAGGGACGACTGTCGCATACAGAACTGGCCAAAATTGCTGGTACATCCTTAAACGAAACCGAAGTCCTCAAGCGGAATACAACATCGCCTAGGATGGATTTTTTAGTGCTGCCGCTGACACTGGAAACAGTTCCCGAAATCGAGAAAGCAATCGTCTCAAAAGTTGCGTTTAAGGACTATGCGGGTATCGTTCACGTGCAGATTGAAAGACAGGGGCGTTTGGCGTTCGTCGCATGCGACCACTTTCATGAAGATTGTGTCTGGGTGTCGGAAGCTGTACCCGAAACGTTTCTGGCCGAACTGGTGAAAAACCGGGTTCTCTATTCCTACGCACCTGCTTAGTTGGCGAAACATCGCCATATCACTCAAAACCCCGGGCCAACCGGTCAATGACAGTCTGATCTTGTAACAGGTAACGGTCAATCGCCCGCCGGATCAATTCCGACGTCGAACAGTGTAGGCAGCAACTCGCCGGCTTTGCCTGTGAACGTCTCGTCGAAAGACGCGAGGTTGAGTGGTTCCTCCGGGCCGACGTAGAACGTTCGGGCTTTGGTCCGCCCGACGAAACTTGCTGCAGGCTCAACCACCCCAGAAGTCCCGATTGCAATGAAGACCGTGTACACTTCCAGAGAACGAAGGACACGATCCATTCCAAACGGCCTTTCGCCGAACCAACAAATGTGCGGGCGGATCTTTCCACCACATGCGCAAAGCGGGACTTCGTGATAGATATTCCTATCGTCGAAGGGCAAAGAACGGAAGGTCTTCAAATTCTGGCATCAATCACCTCTCAAATCCCAATCCTCACCGAGAGAAGGGGCGCGCGTTCTCTCCATCCCATCAGTGTTCACTCAAACGCAATGCGCCGCTCAATCTCGCTTAAGTTCGCCAGTTCCTTGCGCCGGTCGTAGAGCTTTGTCGTGCGAGGGTCCGAATGATTGGCCATATCCTGCGCTGCTTCCAGTGACCCGCCGTTATTCAGAAACACGGTGATTCCCGTACTGCGAAATGTGTGATTACAGATTGAATCCGAGAGCCCCGCAGTGTTGCAACGCTGCTTCACGACGCGCAGCATGTCACGCCGGCTGATAACCACGCCAGTCATCTTATGCCCTTTGTCGAGCGACTTAAATAATGGCGCTTTTGCGTCCTCGATGTCCGCGGCCGTCAGATACGCATCCAGGAATTCCTCCGCGGCGGCCAATATCCATTTCGTCGTGGTATCGTCATCACCCACGATGCTTGGTACGACAGGAACGAGGCAGTGGTCATTGCCAATAATCCCGTGATTGCGATCGGCGGACCTAAAACCAACAAGCTCTCGGCTGAATTCGACAAGTGGAAGCCCACACCTCCGTCCAAGGAAGGAACGTATCAAATACCTGCCACAGGACCACGAATCGGAACTGGATTTTTCCGAAAGAATCAAGCCGGCTGGCCGCAGGTAGGACTCTGGGGAATCAATCGCAGTGCCAATACCGCGAGGAAAACGGTGGAATATTACTTCAAGAACGAGTAGGGATTGGCTGCTTTCTTGAAGATGTGCTGGAAGCAGTGAGAACACAGTTGAGCCGGGAAGCTTTCCGATAACAGAATTTATCGGAAGTCACAACCGGAAAGAGAAAGGCTCGCGGACAGGGTTGTCACGCTAGAAGAATCCATCGAGAAACGCCGCAGCTTCATCCGAGATGCCGACGATTTTGTTCGTTGCCTGGCGATAGAACTTGAAATTGAGCTCGGTTTCCGGCTGGCCATCATTCCAGTCAGCAAATTGTTTGAGTTCGCTCCGCCCCAGTGTCCTTTTCGTAAGAGCGGTGCGTTTGACGGCGATGCTAACGCGGGGCGTTTCACGGGCGCCTCCGCCTTTCTTCGTGATTGCCTGGGCGGAAGTAACCGCACCACGCGCGATGAGGCCTCGCCCGCCTTCGTTCTCGCTTGCCAAGACAAACACCGTGTCGCCTTTGGCGATATGCTTGCCGCCATACATCGTCTTCTGCGCGGTAAACACGAAAGTCTTCGCCCGCAGATCGCGAACCTCGGTTTTAATTGCGAACGCCATTATTTCGTAAGAAGTGATTGAATTTAAACCCGATAATGTATTTTATCCGGTTAAAGTCAAGACGTACGTCTAAGAGAGTTCTTGAAGCTTATTATGTTCGTACGGTCTTCCCGACCAGCTGGAGGTGTATCTGATGCATGCGGCGGCAGGAAATAAAACTTTTGTTGCCCAAAGCCTGTTACACGTGACCGAGCAGGTTTCTGCTCCATCTTCGACCGTGTCCGACGCCATAAGTTATGGATCAGGCGCAGCCGGCGCGGAAGAGATCGAGCGTCGCCGGAGTTTGCTTTCGGGGCGACTGCGTGAAGCCACTGCGAATCTGCAGGCCGAACCATCGCATTCAGACGCTCACTACGTCTCTCGTTTTTCCGGTGTCGGTATCTTTCAATCGGCGCTGTCGGCGATATTTGCTGACCTTCCGGACCTCCAGGGATACGGCGACAAGAATCCGATCTGGGTCACCACTGTGATTGAGGAAATCGCCCATAAAGTGAAGGCGTTCTTTGAACGCGTCCACGAGGATCGAACCGGGAAGAAGCAGCCGCTTTGGGCGGCGCTCGTATCCGAACTGGTCAGAATAGGACAAGCGGATGATCGAGCACCTTATCCGAAAGGCGCGCCGCAGGTGCAGGCCCTGCCAGACAATGCCGTCGTAGCGCCGCTCGCCGACTGGGGCGGAGATAATGATGCGGCCAAGAAAATTGCGACTATCGTGCGCCGGCAAAAGCCGGACATAGCAGTGCATCTGGGAGATATTTACTACGGCGGCACAAAGCTGGAGTGCGAGATTTTCCTAAGTATGTGGCCCCTGCGGGAAGATGTAAGCGACCCCAAATCACAGATCCTAAGAAGGGGAAGCTTCGCTCTTAATGGCAACCATGAAATGTACAGCGGCGGAGAATATTATTTCAACACAGTGCTTCCCGCGTTTGGTCAACCCCAGCCGTTCTTCTGTCTTGAAAATCAGTACTGGCGCATCCTGGGGTTGGACACGGCGTATGCGGGAGGACGGCTAAAGCCTCAGTCCGATCAAGATCCGATTGCTGGACAGTGGAATTGGCTGCTTGAAAGACTGCGAAGCAGCAAAAAGGCCAACATCTTACTCACTCACCATCAGCCCGTTTCGGCGCATCATCAGGAATGGATGGATTCAACACGCCTCCGGAATGATGCAACAGATCTCCTCAATCAGGAAGGCATAGGTCAAGATGCAATCTTCGGGTGGTTTTTCGGACACGAGCACCGGTGCGCACTCTATAAAGATACGGCTCTTCCTTACAATGCACGCCTGATTGGAAACGGCTGCATTCCTCACGAAGTACAACATGAGAAGACCTGCGACCCAGGCTGCACAGAGGTTGACTTCTTCAACAAGAAAGAAACTACGCCGGGCTCTAACGTGGCAGTCTCATCGTTTGCCAAGCTCACTATTTCGGGCACCGAACTCCTGATTGAATATGTCGATGAGACCTACGCAACATGGGGTGCGGAGGTTTGGGATGCCACAAAAGGCCGGCTCGGCGGAAAGAAATTTACTGAGTACGACGGACGTCAGCAATAGTGAGGGTCAGTCTCGAAGAAACTCGTACACCATCCCGTTGTCCCCGCGTCGCGCGCCAAGGCTGCAACGGGCACAAGTTGCTACTGACCGCCACCGGCAGGTCCGCTCGCCGCTTCTCTTTTGACATCCGCCTCGTTCTGGTCTGCCGCCAACCTGTTGCCCCTGCAGATCTTTGGCTGCGGTTGCATCCGGAGGCGGAGGCGGCACATTGCTCGCCGCCGTGCCGGTATCAGGTGCTTTGGGTAAAATCATGCACACAGTTGGCGCACAGGGGCATAGCAGGAAGTGGATCTATCACTGTTCCAAAGGGTGTGTCGACTGATCGGCCGTCAGTTTTCAATTTCAGCTCCTAATCGCGCACGGGGCCAAGCCCGATTCGTCAACGTCTTCGGACTGATTGCTAACGCTGAGGCGACCTCGCGGACACGGGCTTTCGTCCACCACCTGGCTCCGCCAACAGAATGGGATTGCTGGTATAAGTAATACGCGCTGACCACGCCATTCGCGCGAAGCCATCGATGCCGGGCTGGGAATCCTGGCATGGCAGAGTGGGAGTTGTCTTCCTGAGCCCGCCTTCGATGCAGATAAGAAACCCGCATGCTCGGCGCGCCTGCATGCCACCGTGTTCCCTGCCGTTCCCGCCGCGATGCCTCAACCAGTCCGTCCAGCCAGTCCATCAGGTCCTTGCGGCGGACACGCTTCATTTTTGAGTGAACGGTGAAGACAGGCAGCGGCTTTGTGGAACGTTCCTGCCCACGACGCCGGCTGAGTTTTTAGATCTGCCGGGTACGGCATTTCAAAATGCGCGCGACCTCCCGCAATGTGAGCACTTCATTTCCGTTGTTTTCGTTTTCCATCTTCTCCTCCTTGTTAGTAAGTGCTTTGAATTGACTGTCGACCAGTCCACTGTCTACATCGTAAATTCAGGAGTGACAGTGACAGGATCAGTATGATGTGGGGGAAGAGAGGAGAGTGACTTCCCGCTCCTCGACGTCTTTGACTTTCTCCCATACAGCCCGGCGTCTCCCCCGCTTGGCGACAAAGCCAGCCGCTCTCATGACGCGCGAAGCTACTTTCTTGTCTCCCGGCTTCCGGCAGTCCAGCCCCAGCCGGTTGTAGATCTCGGTTGACGTCACCTTTTCCGGGAAGTTCCGAGCGACCTTGAGCCGCCGCTCCCAGACAGATTCTGGCGTTCTCTTAACGACCAATCCTGTCGACCTCAGCGGTCGAATGGGCGGCGGATTACCCCGCTTCAGGTCTGGGTTGTCGACAATTGATTGAATCTTGACCTTCAGTTCCGTGAGGAGCCAACCGTTTGGGTCATTGTCTCGAGCCTCGCCGTAATCCGCGACATACTGCGAGAGCAACTCGAACGGCAGCCTGTCCTTCGCCATCCCAGCGTTGCTCAATGTTCTTGCCTTGCTGACCAGGTATCTGTACCGGTCTTCTCTGCCATGTTTGTCATATCCAGTCAGCCTCCGGCGCTCGTCAGCGTCTTCGTCAGCGACCCGATTCAGAACCGCTCTGACCTCAGCCCTACGCCGGCGCTCCTCGGCGGATCTTCCGTTCCTCAAACGATTGCTATCGGCGACGAGCCAATCAGCAAGCCAATCCGGACAGTCGGCGATCGGCATTCCATTCCCAGTTCGGACCTCACCGGTGTCCGGTCTGACGCACCCCTCGCTGACGACTTGAAGGGCACGAGTCCCGATACCAATCAAGTCGTAGTCGCCGGCGTTGACATTTTTCTTGAACACAGAATCCGAGTACTTGGTGTGCCGAAAGAAAATGTGACACTTGTAAGGCGCAGTCTCAGGTCGACTGAGCACTGTGTACGTCTCTGGCAAAATCTTGCCGCTTTCGCGCTCCATCCGTTCTACGACGCCCGGAACATCAATATCAATCGCGAACGGCTCGCCAACTCCCCGTTTCAGGACCAGGCCGACATCACAGGTCGGATACTCTTTCGCCGCTATCCGGACTTCCGTCTCCGTCGTCAACGGGTGTCTGTTCCACGCATGGAGGAACGGGCGTTTGTCCCGCAGGGGAGTCACGAGGAATCCTCGTGCCCGTGCTGCCATTGCGACATTGAAGAAATAGTTGTCATTCATAGGCCCTCCTGATTCATCTTCCTTACGAACGCCCCAAGGATTTGTCGTAGGTTCTCGCCCTCGTGTCCCGGCGCATCCCCGTGGATAGAGTGCCCGTGGATCAAGCGTCCCCGCGAGTACAAACCCTTCTGGTCAAGCCCGACCACGTTGTCATCGTCGTTGAGGTATTGGCGCTGCCTCCAGCCTTCTAGATAAAACTCAAGTGCTGATGCCAGGTCGTGGAAGTAATAACGCTCGTCGGTTAAGATGTTTCTCCCGTGGCTGATGTCAACCCAGAAGTCCGTCTCGAAATTCAGGCGCGGGTCATCAACAATGTATTCCCCGGCGTCGTCCCATCTCATATCGGTACGCACCCACTTGCCGTCCATTTGCGTGTAGTAACGGTCGATGCTCATAAGTTCCTCCATTTCGCCGCCCCAGTATCCTCGGCACGTTGGTCGTTAGCTGCCTCCATCCCTATCAGCCGCCCATATTCGTTACATGGCTCGGCGTACCCTTCCGAGTCGAAGTGGCAGTAGTCGTCAATGTGGTTATCTTCGTCATCGTATGTTCGACCTGCTGCGATTAATGCCTTGCGTTCGGCGAAACACCTCGTGAAATGTGCGTTCGCTTCCGCTTCCATTGTTCTTGGGTCTTTGCTTCTCGGTGCAAGACCGACTTCTCGGCGCACAATAAGTGTCATGTTCTTCTCCTTTTTCCTCGATCGCCGCCCCAGTTTCCTCGGCACGTTAGTCGTTAATTGCCCTCGTGTAGGAGGGTGGGTATTACTTCAATCCACATTTCTTATCTCTCCTCCTGTTTTCCCTCTAGTTGTAGATTACGATAAGCGTTCTGCTATCGTTGTTACTACTTTAGGGGGCTGATTTGGCAAAGTTAGCGAAATTACCAACGCGTAAACTGTTGTCGCGGCGGATTTGGGGAAGTCTCGTCTCTTATGCGAACGCCCAGGACGACCGAGGCAAAGCGGCTCCGCACTTCCAGACACTCCTTAGCAATTGCATGGATTGGATAGGAGGCGACAAAGACGATATCGCAGAGTGCAGAGACATGAGAGACGGCACTTCGCTGAACGACCTCGCGAGTCGCCATCGCACGGACATCAGGCGAGTGCTGACTTGGCTGTCTGGTCCGGACCAACATAGCGAATTGGCCGCTCGCGCTGCCAGGTTTCTAAGTGTCTATGCCGTGGGTGTAAGGATGGATATCTCCGCGAACGGGGACTACAAGGGAGATGCGGATGATCCGCTACTTATGGAATGGCCTGAACCCTGTGAGTCAGTGGTAGCGCCGGTCTGCAAGTTCATCCTGGACCAGATCGAAAGCCATGACATCGAGGGCGAGGCTTTGAGGGACGTAATTCCTATCGGATTATGTGGGCGATCGGGATGCGACCGTTTCTTCGTGATTGAGCGAACCGGACGACGATTCTGCAGTTCCAAATGTCGGGCCGGTGCTCATCAAGACAAACTCACCAAGGAGCAAAGGGCGGCCCGAATGCGCAAGTACCGAGCAACGCTTAAGGAATTGCGCAACAAGCCAATACGCTTTCCGAAGAGGAAGAGCGGCAGGTGACGTGCAACCACCGCAAGTTGGCCCGGGGCAAGATAAGGAGACGTACAGAAGAATTTACAATGTAACAGTTTCTAAAAATACCACCCCGGCTTGTCGCTTTTCGGGGGACTTCCCAAGAAGCGCTTCACGCCAGGAAATCTCAGAAATCTGAATCGAAGCCGCCGGCATTTGGATCCGGCCGTTCGGCTGAGCCGCGTCTGCCCAGCGGACGACACTCCACGGGGCTCCCCGGCCCCGGCCATATTCCATAAGTACTGACCCCCTGTCCTGGTGCCCCGTGTGCGCGCACTCCCTCTGAATCAGGAGTCAGGAGTGACAGGGACACTACCAATATGATGTGGAAGTGAGAGAAGGGTAGGGTGGGTTCCCCAAGTCAACTGTCGCGACTGAGGGGTATATCTGGTAAAACGGCTCACGAGTTAACGACGACCCGACTGTACCTGCGAGATCCCTTTCCGATCCCTCTCTGGATCCCTTTTTCCTAGGACACGGGTCTCACATGAGGAAATTTACTCCGTTTGAATCAATGAGTTACACACGGAGACTATTGCACCAAATGGAACGATTCGGCGTCAGGGATGGCCAGGCGGCCTTGGCAAAACGGGCCCCAGGGGACTCCCGGGGCGTACCCCTGTCCTTGCTCAGTGACCCCCTATCCCATTGCAAATATGTGACTTACAGTAGAACGATGAGAGACTGACATGGACCCAAGGATCCGCCGGTCGCGTTACAACATACACGAATTCGCAACTTTCGCTTCTCTTTCGGGGCGAATGTACGATGTAGGCAGGTTGACTCGATTCAAGCCGTTGATAACAGGATAGATAGGGCAGAGGTTGTCACTTCCGTATTTTGACAAGCGGGCAGAATGGCCGCTCACGGGGCCGCTTCACTGATGTAATCGCTTCGCCGGCTCGAGGGGCTTCAGGCATAGCCAAACACCGACACAAGGACGACCTGTATGCTCCTTATTAATACACTCTCTTCTCATGCTCTGCTGGCGTGCTCGTAGGCGGTGTCGAAAAATGCCTAGGAGCGCGTCGCGTCAACTGGCGGTCCGACGGGCTCTTGCCACTTACCCGCAAACTCATCCTTGCCCCAACCCGGTTTGGGACCTCGTATTTCATTCGCCATCCGCTGAGGTCGTATTCGATCGATTTACGGTTTGCTGACCAACCGGGAACAACGCAATGAATTCCACGCGGTCGATTTTGCAGCAGGTTTCTTTGTTGTGGTCGCTCACGGCGATCATGCTTGATTGCTAGGGAACAACCAACTCTTGCACGTTGATCGGCACCTTGGTCAGCGTTTCGACGCGCGTGCCGTATTTACACAGTGTGTTCTCGACCACGCAGAAATCGAAGCCGGGGATCACGACGTCATTCCAGCGGTCCCCGATTCCGCGCAGCGCTACGTCCAGCATGGTAACAATCTGATTGCCTAACGGCTCCTGGCTGTCGAGCGTGATGGCGCCAAAGAATTCCTGGCATTCGGTATAGCCGGAGTTGTGCGTGCCAGTGTAGGGCTTCTGCTGCGCGAGATTAATCTCCCGCCCAACGCGACGCGAGATCTCTTGCGAATGGCCGTCAAAGAAGTCGACGAGGGATTGTTCTTGCAGGCGGGCGGGTAGGTGCTTGCCGGCGACTTCGCGATACCAGTGCTCGCCGACGCTGTATCCTTCTTCAACCAGATCGAACCAGAACTTTTGCTCCGGAGTAACTTTCATGGGCGAGTCCACCGCAATCACGGACCGGCGAATGCAGGCGGTCAGTCCATCGCGTTTCGGTGCGACGCCCAGGTGAACCCAATCGCCCTCGCGAACTTGCCGGTTGAGTGCCGGACCGATCAGCGTGCGGTTGGCGGTGTTGGCGCCCACCATGATTTGAAACCCGTCGCGCTCGGAACCCAGCATGCGGCCGACCCACGCGCCCCAGGCGGCGACTTCGGTTTCGAGACGTCCGGGGCGGAGGACCGCCAGCATGGCGCGCAACATCGCATCCCCGATCACGCATGCATCGGAAATGAGGCGCATCTCGATCGCGCTCTTCTCGTACTTCACGCGGTAGTACAGTTCCTGGGCGTCGACTACGCCGTCTTTCCCATACATGTTTTCGAGGTATTCGACCAGGCCTGCGGGGATTACCTGGCGTGGCGTCAGCAGGGCGATGTGGTCGACGTCCTTGCCGGCGGCGGCCTGGATGACGTCCTCCAGGCGCTCGGCGCGGATGGGATATTTCTCGTCGGCTAATTGCAGCAATTCGACCTTGTGCACCGTGGCACCGGCACGGCCGGCGAGTTGCTCGGCGACATAGCCGCCCTCCAGGCCCGCCACGACGTGAAATCCGTTTGGCCCGATAATGCCCGCCACTTGCTCGATGGAAATATTTGTGTTTCCACCGAGGTAAGGGACGTCGCCGGCATAGTGCTCGTCGGAAAAAACCAGGCCGACGGTGTGGCCGTGTTGCTGCAATGCCTGGTTGGTGCTTTGAACACGCGCCTGGAATTCTTCCAGCGGCGCCATGTACTCGCGATCGATTGCGGGCGTGTCCTGCAATACCCGAAGGACTTTGTCCAGGTCCTGGCGGTGCGTTTCGGAAGGCGGTCGAGAGATCATGAAATTGGCCTTGTTTCCCGTTCTTAGATTTTGTCTTCCAGATTTTTGTTGCTGAATCTCTATTGCTGAACGTCAGCAGTCTTGCGGTTGACGTTCCATCCTTCAATTTCGACGCTTGGAGTCGCCTTGCTCTTATCGCCGAGCCGATATGTCGCAGTCACCTGGCGCGCCTCCCCGGGCAGCAAAGCGAAATAATTGTCCTGCCATAGCACGGGCAAGATTTCATTGTCCTCCTCGCCTTCACGGCTGACGCGGCCGTTCGATGACTTGTTGACCATCAGGTGCACGGCGAGAGCAAGAGTCGATGTCGGGTTGTGGACGGTCACCGTTGTCGAACCCTCCTGGCCGTCTTTTCGATTCTCGGCAGTTACGTCCAGGTCGACTCTCGGCAGCGTGTTGAGCGCGGTGTAGTCGGCGAACGTCTTGGTGGGCGCCCAGGTCGAGATGTCATATTCGCCGGTAGGATCTTCTTCCTGCCGGCTCCAATCGATCGTTTCCGGTTTTGTCGAGAGCCAATAAAAATTTCTGCTCTTGATTTGATCAGCTGCTTCAAGGCTGAGGCTGACGAAGTAGGTCGTACTGAGCCCGTCGATCGCGGGCAAGGAAAACACGCGGGTACTACTGTCCGGACCAACGCTGATCTCGGCCTCTTTCGAGAACTTCTCCCTCATGTCGAGGTTGAACACCTTGGCGGTAACTTTGAGGTTGGCAAGTGGTTGGTAATAAGAATTCACCACCACGATCGAACGATCGTCGTATGAGTACTGCACGTGCAGTGGCTCACATGCTTTCTTCACACCGAAATACGATCCTCCGGGACGGAGATACCAGTCGTACATGTGCCAGATCATGCTGGGCCAAGCGTTGTTTAGCATCCACTGAATGATCCCGGTCGAGGTGTACTTGTTGCGACCATAGGCTTCCATCATGGCCCGGTGCGCCTCATAGGCCTGGAGTTGGGCTTTGAGCGCATACTCCTCCACTGAATGTGCGGGGCCATAGCGTTCGTTGAGGGCCTCGGTGAACACGTTCAGCGTGCGGGACATACCACCGGCGTGGTATTCCCACACCGAGTCAATAGGCCAGAGATGGTCCGCCGGCAGCATGCGGCGCAGGCTTGCCACGGGTGGGATGGCCGGTCCGGGACTGGTCTCGGTGTTGAAGCCGAACGCTCCACCGTGCCGCGTATCGAGATACCAGAAGGATGGTGCGACGTACTCGTAAGGTCCCGTCATCTTCACGCCGCTTGGTCCGACGGTGGTGGTCCTGCCTGCGGCGGATGAGATCGAGGGGTTCGGCCATTCCAACTCCTGCAGGATGCCCAGGTACATCTTTTCGATTCTGGGCGGAGGCGCGAAGTCACTGCCATACATCCAGCTGATCACGGAAGGATGGCGCTCCAGCCGCCGAATCTGGTCGCGCAGCGAATCCCCCGCGATCGTTTCGGTTTCCTTGTCCCACTCCGGCCAGTTTTCCCATTGATCGCAGCAGCACCAGCCCGGCATCACGAGAATGCCCATCTGATCGGCGAGGTCGAAGAAGTGGTCGTTCTCCAGTTTGCCTTCCAAGCGCACCGCGTTGAGGTTGAGATCGCGGACGTAGTTGAGCTCGGCCTGCTGCCTCTCCGGCGAGGATCGCAGCAGCAGGTCGAAGCTGTATCCAGCCCCTCGGATCAGAATATTCTTGCCATTGATTTGAAATATCCTGTGCCCGTTCTCGTCAATGTTCGATGTAACTTGGCGGACTCCGAAGCGGATATGCGCTGCATCGGAGACCTGTCGCTGCACTTCGACCGTCAGGTCGAGTGGGTAGAGCTCCTGCTTTCCAACTTGCACCGGCCACCACAGGCGGGGATTGACAAGAGTGAGCTGCGGAAACCTCTCTGGCGTGAAGTGGACCACTTGGGTCTCTTTGGGGCCGAGGTGAACTGGCTGCTCGAAGGAGAGTTTTTCGATTTGTCCCTTCGCCACACCTTCGACCGAATGGTCCGTAGCGTTGGTCAGCTCCGCTCGTATCGTCAACATGGCCCGGTCGGTGGACGGCAGGTCTAGCTTGGCCAGCACAGCCGGGTAACGCACCGCGATTGGCCCGGTGGTCGTAATGTGCACGTCACGCCAGATGCCCATCTCTTTATCTGGAGGCATCGGGGCCCAGTCGACGAGCGTGATGGCCAAATCGCGCGGCTGCGGGGGAAATATCTCGACGGCGAGTGAGTTGGTTTGGCCGGGCTTCGCGGCCGACGTCACATCGAACTGAAACAGCCGCCACATGCCGGCGAGTTTTTCCGAGGAGGCGATCTGTACGCCGTTCATCCATACATTCGCCCGGTAGTTGATGCCATCGAAACCAAGCCATATTGTTTTCCCGTTGTAATCCGGCGGAAGTTTGAATTCGGTGCGATACCACCAGGACTGCCGGAACGGACTGGTCGGCGGCATCGGGATAATCGAGAAGTCCTCAAATATCGGGTACGTCGTGCCGGGGATGGAGCGCAGGTTCATGCCGGTGTAGGGATCGGGGTACACCTTGTCCTCGACCAGTGCGCTCATGACGGTCGAGGGCGCCACAGCGGGATACCAGCCGTTCGTGGGAAACCCAGCCGTCGAGATCGCTGCCCCGTCTGCATGAACCTCGGCTGAAGGCTGGATGAGCCAATTCTCGCGAAGTACTACGGTGGCCGAATCGGCGACTTCTTTTCTCGCAGACGCTGCTGCTGTGCCGACCAGGAGAACAATAACAAGGCCGAGAAGACCAAGATTTATAAGCCGAACCATCAATTACGCTCCTCTTTGAGTGAATTGGAACGCGAGCCTAGCGCAGTGCGACTTGATGACTTCTCGAAACCGCGAAGCGCAGCTTCCTGACCGATTGTAGTACTTGGCCGATAAGATCGCGCCCGGATGACGGGCAAACCTTACCTTACCGATTAGGGAAGGGTTGCCGACAAACCGGAGATTACCCGCTACAAGCGCGTTTAAGATTACCTATCCGGGCTGGCACCGCCTTGCGCATCTGGGAACTGCGCTGAATCGGTGAGTTGGCAGATTCGCAGAAGCTAACGAAGAGCGGCCAGAAAATGCAGCCGATGCAAGCGGCACAGGTGTGTCATAGCCCAGAGTGCGAAGCATCGTCGTTCTTAGGTGGGAGCGAGTTCGCGTTAAAGGCTACCGTCACGCGAGATATGCCATGTGTGCCACAGTGATAACGTGTGCCGACGATGTGTGGTGCGGTCTTCTATAGAATGAACTTCGAGAACCCTGAACCCCACTTCATCCTTATTAAGGAGCATTTTCATGTCGGCAAAGCGAATTGGTATTCTCACGGGAGGCGGCGACGTCCCGGGCCTGAATTCGGTCATTAAATCGGTCGTCTATCGGGCGTCCGAAATCGGATGCGAGGTCCTTGGCATACGCCGCGGCTGGGAAGGATTGACGCACGTGGATCTGAAAGATCCGGCCAGCCGGTCGCGCTATATCCAGCCGCTCAACCGTGAGAACACCCGCACCATTGATCGCACGGGCGGCACGTATCTGCACACCTCGCGCACGAATCCTACCAAGATGCAAAAGCTGCCGCCTGCGCTCGCAGGGCAGCAGTTTTCGAGTAAGGAATCCATCAAGAACGGCGTAACCAGCACGGTATTCGACGTAACTCCGGCGGTGCTGAAGAATATCGAGATGTTGGGATTCGATTACGTGGTGGCGATTGGCGGAGATGACACCCTTAGCTATGCCGCCGAACTTGACCGGCACGGAGTGAAAGTGATTGCGGTGCCGAAGACCATGGATAACGACGTTCGCAACACCGAGTATTGCATAGGGTTTTCAACTGCCATCACGCGCGCCATGGACGCCATCGAGCGGCAGCGGACCACCGTGGGCTCGCACGAGCGCATCGGTATCTTTCGGGTGTTCGGCCGCGACGCCGGCTACACCGCTCTGTACACTGCGTACGTGACATCGGTGCGCTGCTGTATCCCCGAATACAGGGTGAATTTGGAGCACCTTATCGAAATCCTGCTCACCGACAAGCGCAACAATCCCAGCAACTACTCGCTGGTGATTCTTTCCGAGGGCGCCGAGTGGGAGGGCTACACGGTGAAGGAATATGGCCCAGCCGATGCCTTCGGCCACCGCAAGAAGATGAGCGTAGCGGAGGACCTGAGCGATGAGATTAAGACCGCCACTGGAAACGAAACCGTGGTCAGCGACCTGACATACGAGTTACGCTCCGGCAGTCCGGATTTCGTCGACCGCATGGTGGCCATCACCTACGCCGGAATGGCGATGGATGCCGTAGAAGAGGGAAAGGCCGGCCTAATGACGGGGATCAGCAGCGGTTGCTACGCGATGGTACCAATCCCCGATCCCAAACTCGGGCCGCGCAAAGTGGAGATCGCCACCATGTACAACACGGAGCGCTACCGGCCGACTTACGATCGCAAGCTGGAACTACCGATTTTCCTGACGCGAGCCTAGTGTGGGGGCTCTGGACTGGAGCCGTTTCTTCGGTGCCTGGAGTACTCGTGGCCGAGGATGCTGAATAAGTGGTTGTCCGAAGCTCCAGCAAAAATATAGTTGAGTAACCTCTTGTCCTGGCTAGTTGACGGGCTACTCTCACCTAACCGGGGAAGGTAAGGTTTGCCGACAATCCGCCCAGAATCGTCGGATCGGCTGTAACAATTCTGCGGCACGACATCGACTCTGCAAATTCGTAAGAAAAAGCCTTGAATCATCCTTGACAAGAAAAATTGTCAATGGTACCGTCTCCTCGTGCTCGACCTCCAAGTTATTGACGATCCGGCAGCGGCGACGGCGGCTTTGGAGCCCATGCGGGGTCGACTGCTCTCCGAGCTAGTCGTGCCCGCCTCGGCGGCGACGTTGGCCACGCGGGTTGGCCTGACTCGGCAGAGAGTCAACTACTACCTGCACGGGCTGGAGGCGCACGGGCTGGTGCGGTTGGCCGAGGAACGCAAGTGGGGCGGGCTGACGGAACGGCTGCTGGTGGCGACGGCCACTTCCTACGTCATTTCGCCGAGCGCCCTGGGTCCGGTCGCCGCGGATCCGAATCGGGAAATCGATAGGCTGTCCGCGAGCTATCTCATCGCCCTGGGCGCACGGGTCGTCCGCGAGGTGGGCGATCTTGTTCGTCGTGCGAAAGAGACGGGCAAACGCCTGGCGACCCTGGCGGTGGATACCGAGGTTCGCTTCCGGTCGGCGACGGACCGAGCGGCTTTCAGCAACGAACTCACCGAGGCCATCACGAAACTGGTTTCGAAGTACCACGATGAATCCGCCCCCGGCGGCCGCGCGCATCGCCTGGTGGTCGTGGCGCACCCTCTGCCGCAGAAATCTGATCCCAAGGAGCCATCATGAGCGTGAAGAAAGAAGCATCCGGACGCCGTTCAGTCCAGGTCGAAGTCGAGCTCCCCGGCACGCCGGAGGAAGTCTGGCAGGCCATCGCCACCGGGCCGGGTATTTCGTCCTGGTTCGTGCCGACTGAGTTCGAGGAGCGCGACGGGAAGCCCGTTGCGGTGAAGTTGAACTTCGGCCCGGGCATGGAGTCCAGTTCCGTCGTGACGGCCTGGGATCCGCCGCGGAGGTTTGCCGCTGAGGCTCCTGGCTGGGCCCCTGGCTCGCCGGTCATCGCGGACGAGTGGAGCGTCGAAGCGCGCGGGGGAGGCATCTGCGTCGTCCGCGTGGTGCATAGCCTCTTCGCCAGCACGGACGACTGGGACAACCAGCTGGAAGGCACCGAATCCGGCTGGCCTGGCTTCTTCCGCATCCTGCGGATCTATCTCACGCACTTCCGCGGCCAACGCTCCGCGATGATGCAGTGGATGGCCCCCGCCGCGGGAACCGAAGCGGAGGCCTGGGAAACGCTGACCGCGGCATTGGGGCTGAAAGCCGTGAGCGCCGGGCAGCGTTGGACCGCCCCGGCGGGCGTCCCGGTACTCAGCGGCGTGGTGGAGCACGTCAGCCAGAGTCCGTACAACGCGCTGCTGCGGCTCGACAAGCCGGGGCCGGGCACCGCCTCCCTTGGCGCCGTGAACTTCGGCGGCCAGAGCATGGTCACGCTAAGCTTCTACCTCTACGGCGATCAGGCGGCCGGGACGGTCGCCCGCGAGACACCGCTCTGGCAAGCGTGGATTCAAGAACGCTTCCCGACGCCGTCGGAGACGAGCAAGAGTGAATGATCGCGTGGTCATCGGAGTGAGTGCACTCCCGTCGTTGCGCTCGCTGTCTGGGTCCCTCCCTGTACTCGGGGAGGGTCGGAGGAAGTGCATGATCTCTGTGACGAACTCGGGTTGCGGTGCCAGGTGGACATCACCGCCGGCCAATAATAAAGGCTGTCGGGTGCAGTGCAAATTTGCAGGGAGATCTCACATGAAACGGATAATCGGGTCGGTTGCGATTTGTGTTTTGTTGCTGGGAGTTTCGATTCAGGCGCAGGCTCCGCAAGGATCGCCGAAACCAGGACCAGAGGTGAAGCGGCTCGCATATTTTGTGGGCAACTGGAAAGAAGAGGGCAAATCTACTGCGCACGGTATGACCGGACCGGTGTCGTCAACTCAAAAGTGGGAATGGGTGTCCGGAGGATTTTTTATTGTGGGTCATTCGGACAACAAGTCACCGGTGGGCGACTTTAGGATCATGGCCGTATTGGGATATGACCCGGAAACAAAAATGTACACCTACAACGCATTCGACAGTTGGGGCGAACTGATCACGGCCAAAGGAAATGTCAGCGGCGACACTTGGACTTGGATAACCGAGACGATGATGCAAGGTAAGCCGATGAAGACGCGCTTGACCGAGAAGGAAGTTTCCAAGACGCAATACACACTCAAATATGAATCGTCCACAGATGGCGGCAACACGTGGACATCCGATCTGGAATCGACGTTTACGAAGGTGGTGGCGGCGCCGGCTGCAAAGTAAGAATTGGTCGAGATGATTTTTAGGGCGCGTGGCTGATAGGCTGCGCGCCTTTTTTTATTTGCAGACTTGCATCACGTGTTTTCACGTTAAATTGCTCTCGACCTGCGCGACAACCAGCTAGCGAAAACTCAACTTCAGTATTGCCGACCACTCGCCCAGAATCGTCGGCATCCTCTGCAATGGGCTGCGTCGGCTATAATTTGCGCGCGCATGGCCCTTGCGGTGCTGGTCGGTCATGCAATCGTCAAGCATTTATCAGGAGCAATCGTGGGTCAAGATAGTTTTATTCCGGTTGCAACCAATGCCCGGTCGCGAAGCGACCTCGTCGAGCGCGGGTTCAGTCGTCAGCCGCTGAGGGTTGATGTAGACATAGCGCGCTCGCTGGACGCGTTATCACATGCCGCCTGGTCCGTTCCAAAGGACAAATACTATGACGGGGGCGACAGGTATCGTTCCTTAAATCGTGTCAGAGCTGAGATTGTTGAGGGCGGTGTCAAGGTTTGGTTGAGCGAAGACAGCACGCCCTATGTGCAGCTGAAGAAATACAACACAACAATCGGCGGCCAGCCGCGAGAGTACGCTCCGCTGTCCCCGGCGATCGCTGGTTCCATAGGTGTTCGCAAGATGATTGCTCACCACCTACATTACCTACCGCTGTCGACGCTGGGTACGAAGTATTTGGTCAACGTTCATCTAATAAGGTTCATGGCTGCGCCTGGCCGGCCGTGCGACACGAGTCCACTGGGCTTACATAAAGACGGGGAAAAGTACATCGCCACGCATCTAGTGGGCCGCTGCGGCGCTCAGGGTGGCGAAGTCGTCATAACCGACAACGACAAGCGGGAAATGGATCGCTTCACGATGCGCGAATCGGGCGAGTGTTACGTCTTCGACGATGATCGCATCTGGCACATGTTGACGCCAGTGGCGGTACTGGAAGGCAATCAGTACGCCTACCGTGACACGCTGGCATTCGATATGCTGCCAGAGGGCTGGGAGCCCGTGAAGTGACCGGAGACGGAGAGACTCGAACCCAGCACAGGTGTTAGCCCGTACAACGGTCTAGCAAATTCAGCTCGTCTACCGGCATCAGATCACTTCCGGTTAGCCGACTACACACCCAGAGTCGTCGTATCCTCTCCAACGTGCTGCACAGGCTATAATTCCGCCTACTCATGGCTCTAACCTCTGGCACAAAACTTGGCCCCTACGAAATTCAGTCCCCACTCGGCGCCGGTGGCATGGGTGAGGTCTACCGCGCGAAAGACACGCGCCTCGATCGCACCGTTGCCATCAAAATTCTCCCCACCCATCTCTCCGCCAATCCCGAATTCAAGCAGCGCTTCGAGCGTGAAGCTCGCACTGTTTCCTCTCTGAATCATCCGCACATCTGCCATCTCTACGACGTCGGCTCGCAGGAAGGTACCGACTTCCTGGTCATGGAGTTCCTCGACGGAGAGACGCTTGCCGAGCGCCTGCGCAGGGGCGCGCTGCCATTCCCCGAGTTGCTGAAGATTGGAATTGAAGTCGCTGAAGCTCTGGAGATCGCCCATCGCGCCGGCATCGTCCATCGCGACCTTAAGCCCGGCAACATCATGCTGACCAAGTCCGGAACCAAGCTCATGGATTTCGGTTTGGCCAAACCGAACTCAATCGGCGCAGCCGGCTCGGGCTCGGCCCCACTTCTATCGGCAGCTCGAACCATGTCCGGCGCCAGTCCCGTTACCCCGCTGACGACCGCAGGCAGCATCGTCGGCACTATCCAATACATGGCGCCCGAACAGATTGAGGGCAAAGAGGCCGACGCCCGCGCCGACATTTTTGCGTTCGGCGCCGTTCTTTACGAAATGGCCATGGGCAAGCGCGCCTTCGAAGGCAAAAGCCAGATCAGCGTAGCCTCCGCCATCCTGGAAAAAGACCCCGACCCCATCAGCGCCTCCAAGCCTTCCACGCCCCCGGCCTTCGACTATCTCGTGGCCGCCTGCCTCGCGAAAGATCGTGAAGACCGTTTTCAGTCCGCGCACGATGTGCGCCTGCAATTGAAAAGCATTTTGCAATCCCCGCAAGCCCCAGCCACAGTCACACCAGCCCAATCTCCGCGCACATTCCTTCCGCGGGCGCTCCTGGCTGTCGCCGCTCTCGTACTCGTCGCCGCCGCGATTCTCTTCTATTTTTCACAACGCGCCAACCCGCCAACGCTTTCCGTGCGCGCCTACATCCCGCCACCGCCCGGTACTGCCTTCCGCGCCTCCGGTTTCGACGCAGGCCCGGTGGTCGTCTCAACCGATGGCAAGACCTTCGCTTTCTCCGCCGTCGACGACAAGGGCCATACCAACCTCTGGCTGCGCCCGCTCGACGCCCAGCAAGCCACCATGCTTCCCAGCACCGAAGACGCCGCCATGCCATTCTGGTCTCCGGACAGCCATTACCTCGCCTTTGTTGCCGACCGAAAACTAAAAACGATCAGCGTCTCGGGAGGAGATGCCCAAACCCTCACCGACGATGTTCATGGCGATGGTGGCGATTGGAGCTCCGCCGGCGTCATTCTTTTCTGCAAACAAAACTTCGGGCCGATCTCGCAGATCGCAGCCTCCGGGGGCCAGGTATCGCCAGCCACTCGTCTGAACAGAGATGAAATTGCGAACAACGCTCCGTCCTTCCTCCCCGACGGCCAGCACTTTCTCTACGTCTCCAACCCCGTCAACGGGACAACCCGAATTAAAGTAGGAGTGCTTGGCAAACCCGAACAAGACGGAATCGAGATTGCCTCAGGCAGTAGTGCGGCCTTTGCTTCCGATCATCTCCTGTTTGTCCGCGCCGGACACATCCAGGCCCAGCCCTTCAATTCGCGCACCTTCAAGCTCTCCGGCGATCCTCAACCCATCGGCGAAGCCCGCACTTTCTCCGTCTCTCAGAACGGCGTTCTCGCCTACCACGAGAGTTCCGCAGAGTCTGAGCTCAAGTTATTTGATCGAAGCGGAAACCTGGTCGGCACGCCCGGTCCCGTGGCGATTTATTCCGATCCGCGCTTTTCCCCCGACGGTAAATCCATCGCCGTTACCATCATGGACCCGCGATCCGGCACAGCTGATATCTGGGTATTTCCCGTCGCGGGCGGCCAGCCCACCCGCATCACTTTCGGACCCAATGATTTTTGGCCGGTATGGTCGCCCGATGGAAAGCAGATGGCCTATGGTGTCCGTGAAAATGGTAAGTTCTCGATCCGCCGGCGTTCTCTCGACGGCCAGGCCGAAGAAGTTCTCTATCAGAACGATGCATATATCGATGGCTCGCCCATCGACTGGTCGCCAGACGGCAAGTACCTTTCCGTCGATCTGGAATCGAAAGACGGAATCTTTTCGAATTGGATGCTGCCCCTGACCGCCGACGGCAAGACTAGCGACGGAAAGACCGGCGACCGCAAGCTCTTCCAACCGCCCGCCGCCTCGCATATGACGGCCAGCCAGTTCGATGGCCGCTTCTCCTCCGACGGGCGTTGGCTGGCTTATTTCTCTTACGAAAGCGGTAGGCCAGAAATCTACGTTGTCCCATTTGAAGCGGGCGCCAAAACCCAGGTCTCCACCACCGGCGGATGGAACACCCTTTTCAGCCGCGGCCAGGAACTCTTCTACGTCTCCATGGGAAATCGCCTCATGGCCGCGCACTTTACTACACAAGCCGGTTTCCACGTCGACTCTATTGAATCTCTCTTTCAACTCGATCTGCCAAACTTCACCGGGATCAGCTTTGACGTCAGCCCCAACGGCAAACAGTTCGTAGTCCAAACCGCCGACCACACCAAATCCACCTCCATCACTTTGCTGACAAACTGGCCCGCGGAACTCAAGAAGTGAGCCCTGCCAGCGGTAGATGCCGTATCAGACTGGAAAATTCCTCTGGGCGGATGACGGGCAAACCGGAAGTAATTCTGCCGTGCTAGTTCTTGAGCGTATTGGTAGGGCCGACATTGCGACCTCGAGCGGTCGCGCGCGCGAAGCGCACAGTGCTTCAGCACCTGGTATTCCATCTCAGGCGTTCTTGATTTCTGCTTTTCTCTGCTCCAGGTAGGCGTCGATCGCACGTCTGACCAATTCTGCGACCGGGGCCCCTGTGACCTTGGAGAGTGTCTGCAACTTGGCCATCTGGCCCGATCTCACGAACAGTGCCGTCCGAAGCATCGTGTCCTTCATGACACAAGCGTAACCTCTAAGCATATACCTGTCAATTAGATGTACCACAGGTTACTATAGATGACTATAGTGCTATAGATATGCCTGTATTTACATTGTACACTGAGCGTGGGATGGAGGCATATGGAATACCTCAATCGCGATGAACTGGTCCGGTTGTTCACGGTCGCCCGGCAGCACAATCCATTGCACCACGTCGCTTTGCTCGTCGGCCTTCTACATGGGCTCCGTGTGTCAGAGACGCTGGCGATTCGTGGGCGCGACATCTGCGACGGCAGGGTGTCAGTCAAGCGGCTGAAGAAGAGCCGCGCGACGCTGCACGCCCTGCGAATTGACAGCGATCCCCTCTTCGACGAGTCTCCACTGCTGGAACTCGCTAAGGCTAGCCCTGAGACCGAATTGTTCGCCTGGTCACGGCAGTATATGGATGTTCTGCTCAAACGATATGCTGCCCTCGCGGGCATTCATCCAGCAAAACGGCACTACCACGTTCTCAAGCACAGCATTTGCGTTCTGCTGTGGCAGGAAACTCACGACCTCAACGCGATCCAGGACCACGTCGGCCACCGCAGTTCCTCGAGCACGCTGATCTATTTGAGGGCAGACGCGGCTCTGAAGGCCCAGGCCACCGTTGTGGGGATGTCATTCAGCGAGGCGCCCCAGGTCTAATCACAGGCGTAGGAGACAATATGTGCCTCGAATATTATCCCGAGTGCGGCGACGGCGGAGATGGGTGCTGCCAACGGCACTTGAACGTCTCCCGTTCATTGGCGGAGCGTGAGGCAGGGGAGCTCCCAAGGATCTACGCGCGACGGGTTGACTTCCAGTTGTTCGCCGTATGGATGGAGAGGAACGGCACGCGGGTCGGTGCTTGCGTCAATGCTTGCTGCGCCATCTGCGCCAAGGCAGATTTTATCGGTGAGCATCTCCTCGTCGACAAAGCCGAGGCGGAACTAAATCGGATGTACGCTCTGGAAGATACAAGGATATGCCAGCGAAATGAGAGCAGGTGAAACAGCTCAGTCGAAATGTGCCCGTCCGTTGAGCTTCGGGTCAGCCCTGCCGTGGCCGTCACCAATCCGCGCGCAGCGACCAGCATCGTGAAGGGTTGAGCCTGATTCTGGAGAGCCTACCGCTTTGGCGTCAGACCCTTCGCAGCAAGCTTTGCTATCCACGCCATCAGGTCCGATTTGCGGATGCGTTTTGCTTTGCTGTGGATTGAGAACGCTGGGAACGGGTGCTCCATCCGCTCCTGTGAACGTACTCGGCAGAGTTCATAGACCTGCTTCTCCGTCATCTTCAGGAACTGTGCGGCTTCTTCAATCGTCAGTATTTGGTCGTCATTCATAAAGTCTCCATTTCCCGCCGCAGGAACAAGCACGGCATCGGGCAAGCAGTCTGCATATAGACAGGTTCATGGGCGCGCGTTACAACGTAACTTGGGCTTCGCAGTTGTTTGCAAATGTAGATTGTGGGTGAAGCGGTCGCTCTGGCATTCAAGATAGCCGCTACAGGCCCGTCAATCCATCCATCGGCGGACGGACGATCTACGTGACACTTCGACTACGTGACAGATGGGTAGGGTATGGCAAAGAAACGCACCAAAGCCGACAGATTAGAGCGGCAGACTGAACAACTGGAAAAAAGGGTAGATCGCCATCCCGACGAGATCGAGAAAAAGAAAACTACCCGCGAGGACGTGAACCAAGCCGCTGCCCAGACTACACTCGCCCCGAAGTCGGACGAGCCGACCGTCCTGATCCCGATTGAGCAGCAGATTCGGCAACGCGCCTACCAACTTTACGAGCAGCGCGGAAGGAGAGACGGTCACGACTTGGACGATTGGCTTCAAGCCGAGTGCGAGATAAAGGGCACGCAGGCGAACGCAGCAACGGCATAGCTTCCGGCAGTCCTCAAGAGCGGTTGGTCAATTGGATGGGGGCGAATTTAGCGGAAAATTAACGCAGACGGGGTACAGTTTAGCTCAGAATCAACGTTCGGGTTCCTTAGCGGCTAAAATGTCGTTGGAGACTCCCACGATGACAACTCCAGCCAGTGCCATCAAAGATGAAGTCCGCGTGCTAATTGAGATTCAAATCGAGACGTTCAGACAGCCAACAGCCTTAACATCTTCTCAACTCTGCGAATTCCACCATCGCTCTGAGAAGATCAGTACGCTATGCCAAGAACTGAATCGGATTGGCACAAGGAACGTTATGGAACGGCGGCTGGCGAGGGCGTCTTAGCTTCATGACTGCTTTGCCGGCTTCGTTAGGGTTTAGGTTGGAGAATGCCAACTCCGAAGGACGACCTCAAAGACCGCCTCGCCCGCTACCGCCAGATCAGGATCAGCGCGGTCGGCTGGAAGTCTGGGCGAACTATTCCCGTTCATTCAGAGGACTGTCTTGATTGAGAGTCGTCCACCGTAGGCTGGAAGTATAAAATTGAGCCCTGCACCGGAGGAACGCATGACTCATCTTCTTCGCAAGCTGTGGCGGCATGACGAGGGCCAAGACATCGCCGAGTATGCGGTGATGCTGGCCGTCATTCTAGTATTGGTGGTCGGTACGATTCGCTTAGTCGGAAGCAATGCGAACAACGTATTTTCGAACGCAGCCAGTTCAATTCAATGACTCCAGCTACTTCGATCTCTTTGCTGCTTTGACCTGCTGTCGCTTCTGCGCTCCCAGTGTCTCGATTTCTGCTTGGAGCCAGTCGTCCAAGGCGAAGCCGTCAACCCTTCCGCGCCGCTCGTACAACTCGTAGGCGCGTTGTCGGATGCGCTCTTCGATGTCGCTCGGGAGGTCAGGCTTCCGTGAGCGAGGTTCCCGAGATTTCAACTTGGCTGTCATGGGAATTCCTCCTCAGTGAGCACTCGTCTCCTCCATTCAGTATGCGGCGGTCGGGGTCAGCGAGCAGTGACGACAATCACTTTCTCCCGTCACAGCGGCGATGGGGAGGACTCCGCCAGCCCAGCGCTGGGCTGCTGTCCAAATGTGAAACGCTCGCCCGATCTGCCATAATCTTCCCCATCATGTGCGGACGCTATCGACTCTCGCGGAGAAAGCAAATTGTTGAAGAACACTTCGCCAGCCTCTCAGGTGAAGAGGACTGGGGTCCTCGTTACAACATGGCCCCCACCCAGCCGATCCCAATCATCCGCCAGAATCCCGTAATCCGCTGGGGCCTGCTGATTTTTGTCGCTTTCGCGGTCTGGGAAAACATGGCTAGACTGTTGTCCATATCCTCGCCCAAACTGGAGCCATTCGCGTTTGCCGCGTTCCTCGGCACTCTGGGCTACGTGGCTGCGCGTAGGACTTTGCAGCGGGATCAACAGCTAAACGAAATTCAGAAGGAACTGGAGGTAGCCCGCCGTATTCAGCTATCCATTTTGCCCGCAGAGTTCCCCGACTCGACGCACTTCCGGGTCGCAGCCCGTTATGTGCCGATGACTTCGGTAGCGGGAGATTTTTACGATTACATCGTGGCGGACGACCACCAAGCGGGGCTTTTGATCGCGGACGTGTCCGGGCATGGCGTTCCCGCCGCCCTGATCGCCTCGATGGTCAAGCTCGCGGCAGCTTCGCAGCGGGCGTTTGCGGACGAGCCTTCGCGCTTCTTGTCGGGCATGAACTCGGCGCCGTTTGGAAACACACAGAACCAGTTCGTCACGGCGGCATACGTCTACCTAAACGCAGAGTCGCGGGAACTGCGCTACTCTGCGGCGGGACACCCACCCATGCTGTTGTTGCGGAATGGCGGGATCATAGAAATCCTAGAGAACGGCTTGATGCTCGCGGCATTTGATTTTGCATCCTACTCGACCGCCATCCACAAGCTGGAACCGAGTGATCGAATCCTGCTGTATATGGATGGGATTGTGGAGGCTTCGAACGCTGCGGGAGATTTCTTCGGAAAGGATACTCTATTCGAATCGTTGAGAAAGACCACTGGGCTTTCGCCTTCAGCAGCGGCTGACTCGATCATATCTTCAGTGCGCCAGTGGTCAGCGAGGCAGGACGACGATTTGACCGTGCTCGTTTGCGATTATGTCTCTACGTGAACGATCCGAATGGAGATCCGATTCAAGTGTGGGAGCCGGAAAGACAGATGAGACTCAAGCTCAAGGCACGCATCAACCGCTCGGATGCCCAAACGATCCAGCATGCTCTTGACCAACTGTCTGCGACGGGCTCCGTCAGGAAAGCGGGCGACGAGTTCATTGTCGAAGCCGAGGCGGAAGGAGCCAGTGCGAAGGAACTGAACCGCACGTTGCTGTCCGCCTTGAGAAAGGTGGAGAAGAGAACGACGCTCCGTGCGGAATGGGCTTCCGACGACGGCACCAGCGAAAGGTATTTCGATTACGTCCTGAAGAAGACGATCAAGGAGTGATCCGCCATCGTGCAGCTACGCGGCTGGAAGTCCACCGACTCGGGCAGTGGACATGCCATCAGGTCTATCCGCATCGGCGGGCATCGAGCGCCCGAAACTCAAAGCACTTCCGGCAAGCGCACCTGAAGTTCTCGTCGCTGGGGATCGCCAAATGGCCGCATTTGTCACAGACAAATCGCCCGTCCGCAACGGCTGCCATTGGCTTAAACTCATAGCCTGAGACGCAGTAAGGGCACCGAACTACGGTCATAGTCATGGCGATATTCACCGCGCACGTCTGTTTCGCGCTAAAGTTCCGCTGTGAATTCTACCCGTTGACGATTACAGGAATGTGAAATTCGCGTGAGACGATTCGGCCCCCTGAGTGCTCGAAATGGATTATCCACGCCTCAAGGAGCCATCCAAGAACGGCGCGGCATCGTCTGCCAGATTTCATGGTTGCCCGGCCGTTTTCGAAGCAGCGCACTCCCACGGGCGTCACGCAAGGTTCATTCGTCTCCCATGGTAAACATTGTTCTCAGACACGCGAGAGCGGCTTGCCGAGTACCTGTTCCACATCTCT
>PKXU01000037.1:26239-28744 GCA_003132445.1 Acidobacteriaceae bacterium
TGGTGGTGTGCATGGCTCCCAGCTTGTAGGAAAGGCCAGATTCGTCGACAATTTTTAGGGCTTCGGCTACCAGCTCTTTAACGCCACCTGTGACGCCCATAGGAACTACTGCGAAGTCCGCAAGCATAAAGTTTCCTCCGATCAACTGATTACTCAAACAAATTTTGCCCGGCATTTCCAAATGTTCTCGGCAACGGTTTACGATACCACCCTCGATTGGCTGGAGGTCTTCGGCTCGACGGCACTTCCCTCTGTACCCCTGTTGCCCTTCAGACTCGCCAGCAACCCCGAGTACCGCCTCTGCGGTCGGTCGTTGCGGACCGCAATGCCCAGCGCCTTCTTCTGTCCTATCAGCACGAGCAGCCGCTTGCACCGCGTGATGCCCGTGTAGATCAGGTTGCGCTGGAGCAGCATGTAGTGCTGCGTGGCAAGCGGGATCACGACTGCCGGGAACTCCGATCCCTGCGACTTGTGGATCGTGATCGCGTAAGCCAGCGAAATCTCAACACCCAGCCCTTCTTCCTTCGCACCTTGATCTCGCTCCATGGAACAAGCAGCGAAGGGTGCATGAACCGAAAAAGGAACATGCTGGCCAAATACAAACCCTCGGGACTGGCTCCAATCGTCAGCACGTTGTTGTAGTTCGCCAGCCACCGCATCTGTCCGCTCTGCATTCTCCATCTCGCTCCGTTGAACTCCACCCGCGTGCGATAGACCTTCGCCAGCGAGAACCAGCCGCCAACGGCACTGATTATCGCGCCGACCAGAAGCCACAAAGTGAGAAAGTAGATCGGGAAGATCGCAACAAACACGGAGGGGTGTTAGTCAATCAACCATTGGAGATTCATACTTGTCAGTTAGAAGCTAGCCCTCAGAACCCGAGTGGTGAGCGAGGGAGCAACCGCAGAATGTCGCTCATGACCGCGCATGCTGGCGAGAACCACACGTCTCCAAGATTGTGACCCTGCGCACAGAATGGCATCAGCGAACCTGCTAGCGTCGTGCAGCAATCCATAGCCTTTCTTCCCCCAGAAGGAAACCTGATGCTGGGCCACGAACGTAGAAGCAAAGTCCTCGCTAAACTAGCCAATGCCCGGTGCGAACTCGAAGATGCTTTGAACCTTTCAATTCCAGTGGCACGATACGATCCTGTGGTGATTCCCGAGCCTGCACGCAACAGGCTCACAGGCGTGATCGAAGAGCTTGAGGGTGTGCTGCGGCAGATCGAAGGTTCGCAGTGATTGGCGGCAATCCGGAGACAGGTTGCTGCGTTGAGTTTTGCCCCAGTGAGCTTGGCACCCGCGAGGCGGCTGACCTTCCCAGATCATCAGCAGGACTTCACACGCAGCGAGCTACAGAATAGCAAGCGAATGTGACGGGAATGTGAAGACGCTCAAACCAGGCGGGTTGATGGGTTTAGGGCTATCCTCAGGAAGCCGATTCTGCGCGGATTTGGCTGCCCGGAGGAGTTTCGGTCGGGCGTGGTGCCTGAGAGGTTACCTCACGAAAGGGTTCACCCGTTTGGGGTCGTACTTGAAATCCACAAGCCCGTCACGGTAGTCCAATTCCACCTCAAGCTGCCTCAGCATTGCGAACCCCAGAAAGCCGGAAACCTCCGTTCCAGTGTGACGGCTTATGGTGGAGAGGTCTAGGGTGATGATGCCCAAGTTTGACTGCTGAAAGTGCCCGAAACGCAAAGTCGCCTTCTCGGAACTGTAGACCTTATCCACCGCGCCGTTCACGCCACGAACCCGAACCCGGTCTTCGGAGCTAACCTTGCTGACCTGCCGCCCAGCACGCACCGAAAGAAGATTGCTGAAGGCCCCCGTGTCGAGTCCGAACAGCATGGCTTTCGAATCGTTCACGCTGGTCGGCACCAACATGGCGTGACCAAAGCGGAAGACTTTCGTCCAGTCCGCCATCTCGGGGGCAATGTAACGATCTCTTGGCAGGCGTCGGGAGGGTTTCGCTGTTGGCGGGGGAGATTTCTGATCCTTAGGAGTCCCCTCATTCACGCTATCTTCTTTCTGATCCGAATTCGCCTGCTCCTCTCCTTCGCTGTTTAGCGATGTAGGGGCCGCTGTGTCTTCGGGACGCTTGGGCAACGGAGATAGTTTGAGCCGCATTCCCGGAAGATCAATGTCAACGAGATACGTTCCGAAAACATCAGCCCCGATCAATCCGTCTTCATCACCTACCGAGCCCTTGTCGCTTACGGAGATCACACAGTCTTGGAACTCCAGTTCGCCGACTCGGATGTGGTCTGCTACCGCCGTGTAGCCGCTTTGCAATCCTTTGTCGCCGATGCCGCCATAGTGCACCGCAGAAATGGGGGTCAATCCCGACTTCTCAGCGAGCTTGCGGTTCACCATGATCCCGCCTGCTCCAGTGTCCAGCAGGAGATGGGCATTCCGGTCGTTGAGCCGGACCGACAGGCCTATGCCCCGCATCCGATGTCCATCCGCCCCATACATGGTCTCCAACTTGGTTTCGGTCTGCTCCACT
>PKXU01000040.1 GCA_003132445.1 Acidobacteriaceae bacterium
AGCCCTTGATGCCAGTGGGGGTTTTGTGCAATTGATAATGATTGAAGGCACGTTTTTTCTTAGGAGTTTTAAGCATAAAATAATCCTTTGCCCGTCCCGGGCCCAAAGTTGTCGGTCGGTTCTTCCACTGCTCCCGTCTGCCCTCGGCGGCTCAAAACAATCTTCGGCGGTATTCGGTATTAGACAACAGACCATCGCATTCAACTTCAACTATAATGTGCTCTCCCAACAAATTGCCCCGCACCTGAACTTTACCCCGGCATGAGGATAGTTGAGCGGGTTTTGGGCCCAAGCGCAGCCTTACCTCTGTCAACGACCGATCCATCAGTTCCTCAATTCGTTTCAACCGGAATCTCCTTCTTGCGTTCAAAACAGGGACGACCAATTTTACCTCGTGTGGGGTAGCATTTTCGACGGATACCGCCGCAGGCAAACCGCGGCGATCTGCCCCCGCCATGATCTTGGTGCCTTCGCTACGTCTTGTTTCTCCGACCGTCCATGGCACGCTCCCCTGCGAACAACGTTTTGAACAACAGTATGGAACTTCTTGAGGCGCATTAACCTGTGCAATTTTGAACACTTCAGCAGGGCGGGTATTTGTAAGATAGGTTCCACACTGGCGGTCGCATCCTTTACGGGAGTGACTGCACACAGTAGCCCGAACCGGGCCTTTGCAGTTTGACCGATTTGGAAGCTACCCCGGCCGCCAGATGCGCACGCGTAGCTAGGTGTACGGATAATTTCTGATTTGGACTCTGCTTGGGGGGCCCGGGTCGATTCTCGATCATGACGAAAAAAACTTTGAGTCTTCCTTCCAAGAACAAGACGGCGACGAAACGTCTATCCAGCCGTCGAAGCACGGCTTCTGTTTGGGTCGCAACCTCTTCTATCATTCGATCATCGGCATTGGACAAGAATACTCGCTCTGATGTCTGCGTCGTTGGCGCGGGCATTGCCGGGATGACTACAGCCTACCTCCTAGCGCGCGAGGGCAAGTCCGTAGTCGTTGTGGACAAGAATGCCATCGCCGGGGGAGAAACCGCCTATACGACTGCCCATCTTTCGAGCGAGATTGATGCAAGCTATCGCAAGATTGTACAACTCCATGGGGAGAAGGGAGCACAGCTTGCAGCCCAGAGTCACACTGCGGCTATTTCGGAGATTGAATCCATAGTCACCCGTGAAAAAATCAATTGTGACTTTGAGCGGCTGGATGGCTATCTATTTCTTGCTAACGGAGACTCCGAAAAGACATTGGTGGAAGAGTTCGACGCCACACAGCGCGCTAAACTCGACGTAATACGCTTGGATAGTCCGCCATTTAATTTGAAGCTGGGTCCGTGCCTTCGGTTTCCACGACAAGCGCAATTTCACCCTTTGAAATATATGTCTGGTCTCGCTCGGGCTTTCAAACGCGCAGGTGGCCGGCTCTACGCGAAAACCGAGGCGAAAGAGATTAAAGGCGGCAAGTCAGCGAAAATAAAAACTCAGAATGGAATCACAATCTCTGCCGAAGCCGTGGTGGTCGCAACGAATACGCCTGTCAATGACTGGGTCAAAATGCACACCAAACAAGCTGCCTATCGAACTTATGTGATTGGTGTGCGCGTACCAGCCGATTCCATCCTCAAGGCGTTGTACTGGGATACGGAAGATCCATTCCACTACGTCAGACTTCAGCGTGTGGACGAGCGTGCCAAAGCGCACGACTTGCTAATCATCGGTGGAGAGGACCACAAAACTGGGCAAGATGAGGACATAGAGAACCGTTTCGCGCGTCTCACGGCTTGGGGGCGCAAGCATTTCCCCGGAGTAAAGGAACCCGAGTTTCGGTGGTCTGGACAAGTCATGCAGAGCGTCGATGGATTGGCGTTCATCGGCAGAAATCCTGGAGACGAGCTCAACGTATATATCGCCACAGGCGATTCGGGAGTAGGGCTTACCCATGGCACGATCGCGGGTGTGCTGCTCAGAGATTTGATCTTGGGTCATGATAACCCTTGGACGTCTCTGTATGATCCGGCGCGAAAGAGTCTGCGCGCGGCGCTGACCTTCGCGGAAGAAAATCTAAATGCTGCTGGGCAATATGCCGCATGGATGACGCCTGGTGAAGTGGGAACGACTGAGGAAATCAAGCCAGGAACGGGCGCAGTCATTCGCAGGGGACATTCGAAGATCGCGGTCTATCGGGATGACGCCGGCAAGTTGCATGAGCGTTCCGCAGTATGCCCCCACCTGGGATGCATTGTTTCTTGGAATCCTACTGAGCGGAGCTGGGATTGCCCTTGCCATGGTTCGCGCTTCGGGCCTAGCGGAAAGGTTTTGAATGGTCCCGCGATTGGACCTCTGGAAAAGGCATCCCTCGATTAATCCCAATGGCTGCCTTCAATTCTCCCTCTCTCCTTAGCTTAATCGGGGTTTTCGCTTACGGTAAGACAGTAGAGCGGCAATGACCGAGAATATAAAAAAACAATAGTCTCTTACTGTTGGCCAAAGTCTCTTACTGTTGGCCAAATGGGCTCAAAGAACCTTCCGATTAACAGCCTCGTGGGATGCAGCAAATCCAACAACTTGCGGCGCAGATGACAACCCACGGGAACGCTCAGGCACTGGGGAGTTCGATGAGCATACGCCGGTCTGACCTTCCACCCTCTAAGAAGTGATTGCGCGCACTCACGACTCAGCGCGCTCAAAGGGTATACCGGGCTGACCGGCACGGACGCG
Source organism: Acidobacteriaceae bacterium (assembly GCA_003132445.1). Taxonomy (GTDB): domain Bacteria; phylum Acidobacteriota; class Terriglobia; order Terriglobales; family Acidobacteriaceae; genus Sulfotelmatobacter. The sequence continues at coordinate 2,725 of PKXU01000040.1, forward strand.
GATTTCTCGGGCGTTAGATTCACACACTTGCGGCTGCTGCGCAGAAACCCTTTTTGACCACCAGGGCTAAGAGCCGATTTCCGCTTGAGTTCGTCCCGCTCGTCTGGCTGCGTTGACGGTGATAGCTATAAAGGGGCGGGAAATCCGGACGCCGCGGGGCATAAGTTCCGGTTTGCCCGTGATACGGGATGAGTCTTCCAAACGGTGTCGCTAAACTTCCCAGAAGTCGAACACTGAAGTGTTACGGAGATGTGCGCTTCCGGCCGGATTTTGTCTGAATTTCAGACAATGTGCGTCGTAGTCACAAAACGTGAACAATCAGTCACGAAGCATGACGGTACCTCAGTAGTTAATGGTGGCGAGCCCTAAATAAGGCTATTAAGAATAAGAATTAGAAAAGGGCCGTAATCGTAATTCAGTCGGCATTATAGGGTGCAGTATGCAGTCGCCTCTGCCCGGGGACGAAGCCGCGAGGTCGCGAGTCCTCTGGAATTATCGGATACTGGATACTCCTCCGGAGGAGCGTTTCGACGATCTTGTTCGTGTGGCCACCTATATCTGTGGCACACCTATCGGGTTAGTTGGCCTCATCGACGCCAGCAGAGAATGGTTCAAGTCAAAGGTCGGATGGGACGTTAGCGAGATTCCGCGGGAAATCTCCTTCGGTACCCACACCATCAGGCAACCCGATGTACTCATCGTTTCTGACACCCTGAAAGACATACGTTTCGTCAACAACCAACTGGCCGCGCAAGCGGGAGTGCGTTTCTACGCCGGGGCGCCCTTGCTGACGCCCGAGGGATACGCGCTGGGAACGCTGTCAGTGATGGATTATGTTCCGCGCGCGCTGACCGAAATGCAGACGCGCATCCTGTGGGCCCTGGCGCGGCAGGTGATGGCCCATCTGCAAGACCGGCTTGGCTTGGGAGCGAATCCCGCGATGGAGTCGTATGAGTGTTACCGGCGGTTCTTCGAAACGAGCGTGGTGGGATTTTACCGCACTACTTTGGACGGCCAGGTTCTCGACTGCAATCCGGCTTTTGTACAGATCATGGGTTACGCGTCGCGGGAGGAGCTGCTAGCCTGCCATGCCTTGGACTTCTACTTTTCCCCCAGCGAACGGCAAGACTTCCTGGAACAATGCCGGAGTCTCGGCTCCCTGACCAATTTCGCTTCGCGGTTGCGGCGCAAGGACGGCAGTTCGGTGTGGGTGCTGGAGAACGTCGAGCCAGTGCCGAGGCAGGACGGGACACCGGCCATGATCGAAGGCACACTGGTAGACATCTCGCAGCAGAAGTTCGCTGAGGCGGCACGCAATCAAGTGCAAAAGGCGCTGGAAGACTCCGAGACTCGCT
>PKXU01000150.1:0-507 GCA_003132445.1 Acidobacteriaceae bacterium
ACCAGGCCTTCTATCCGGACGTTGTCTCGACTGCTCAGCATGCGAGCGACTTGGCACTGGGCTTGACCCAGGCGGGCCACGAGGTCACGGTCGTGTGTAGTTCTCGAGGTTATGACGATCCACGTGTTCGATTTTCCAAGCGAGAAATTTGGAACGAGGTCAATATTATTCGCGTACGATCGACCGGATTCGGCAAGAGTTCCAAATGGCGCCGTGCGTCCGACTTCGGAACATTCATGGCAAGTTGTGCGTTTCGTCTGTGGTCATTGCCTGACTTCGACGTTGTGGTTGCAATGAGCTCGCCGCCTCTGATTTCGTTTCTGGCGACTTTGGCTGTCCCGGGCAAGGCTCGCAGTCTGGTCTTCTGGTCTATGGATCTCAACCCCGACGAGGCAATCGCTGCGGGATGGCTTCGAGCTAAATCCCCGGTCGCTCGACTACTATCCCGCATGTTGTTGCATAGCTTGCGACGCGCTGATCGCATCGTAGCGCTGGATCGGTTCATGA
>PKXU01000150.1:513-12532 GCA_003132445.1 Acidobacteriaceae bacterium
GGGAACCATAGCCCGTGCCACCCGTTGGAGACCCTTCTCGAAGCGGCTGAGCGGCTGGCTGAGAACGAGAATGTTGCTTTCTGTTTTGTGGGGGGCGGAAGCGAATTTGGCCACGTGAAGGAACGTGCCCAGAACCGCGGCTTGCGCAATGTGCTGTGCCTTCCTTACCAGCCGATAGAGAAGCTATCGGGATCGTTGTCGGCAGCCGATCTCCACGTGGTCGTGATGGGGGATCAGTATGTAGGTATTGTCCACCCATGCAAAATCTACAACGTGCTTGCCGTTAAAAAACCATTCCTCTACATCGGTCCGAACGAGAGTCACGTGACAGACATTATTGGACAATCGAGTGCCTACGTTTCGTCCCATGGTGACGCAGAAGGAGTAGTAGCAAATATCCTACGCGCCATGAGGAACACCGAACTTGATTCGCCGTGCCATACTAAAGTGGAGACACTATTTTCGAAAAATCGGCTTGTTCCGCAAATGATCAGCGCCATTGATCACGATGACTGCCATGCAAGGTCCAGTGGCAGAGCGCCGCACAGCGTGATCACAGATTAGTAGATCGGTTTACATCTGGCGCTCCCGTTAGGAACGCGAGGGCTTGGACTGATGTCTGGAGAAAAATCCGGGTTTTTTCTCCTTCCTTTCTTACAAACTCAGGCTAACATGTACAAGACTTATCCCGGGCTCCCCCATGTCTGCCATTGTCCAATCGTCCCGACCTGCCACCTCTAACCGCCGTCGTAGTGTACGGCAGAAGGCGCATGTGCCTGCCTACGCTAGTTTCGGCGGTGCTTCCAAGAACGAGATATTTGATCCCTGCGAAGTTCTCGACATCAGCGAGGGCGGCGTCGCGGTCCAGGGCCCATTGCCGATGGAGATCAACCAACAGGTGGACCTGTGTCTGGATCTAGCGGAATCCAGTGAACAGCTTTCCGTCACTGCCCGCGTAGTTTGGTCAGATTCTGCGGGCCGAGTCGGCCTGGGATTTCCGACTCCCTCCGATTTTACGTTTCATCGCTTGCGGGAGTGGCTTTTCCTCAATGCGATGGCTGGCGCTGCCAACGCTGAGTCTTCCTGGTCAGCTCCGTCTTTGACGGCGGAACGTTCCGTGCTTCGACAAAATTATACCAACACATTCAGTGCCGCCGCAGCGGTGGAGAGAGAAGTCGAGTCCCTGGGAACTAATCTCGAGGCGGTCTTTTCTCTGATTGCTCTCCGGTCTCATTCTCTGCTTCGGGCTTCAGGCGCGGCGATTGCCCTGGCCGGCAAAGATGCCGCCACCATGACCTGCAGAGCCAGCGCTGGCCAGAGCGTCCCGCCCGTGGGAGCAACCTTGCAAGTAGGTTTAGGCTTTTCCGGCGAATGCATACGCACGGGAAGAATACTGCGCTGCGATGACACCGAGACCGATGATCTTGTAGATCGCCAAAACTGCCGCGCTCTTGGTATTCGTTCCATGCTTGCTGTGCCTGTGCGTTCTGGCGAAACTGTGATCGGCCTGCTCGAAGTGTTTTCCGCACGGCCCAGTGCCTTTGGTGAGAACGATAGAGCTACCTTGCAACGTTTCACTGAGATGATTCTTGCCGCCGTCAATCGTGCCGCACGCTCAGACCATCCATCCGATCCAACGGCCTGCGGAACACCTTTTTCCTCGGCGCCGGGTAGCATTCTATTTGTTCATGAGCCCGAAAATGGGACAGACAAGGGAAACCCATCCGCCAGTGAGGACAAGGTCGGCGGTATTCACCTCCCTCGTGCCCATCGTTACCTGCTTTACTGTGCGACCGCAACGATTGCGCTCGTACTCGGCTTCATGCTTGTACGGTGGATTCAGGTGAAGCCCCAGGTTCGCGAGCGCAGTGGCGAACCCGCAGTTCTGGCTTCGTCGCGACCTACTGTCGAAGGTTCGAAGCAGGACCCGTCACTCAATTCCGGCGAGATCGAACAACTTCGGGTGCTCGCGAGCCACGGGAATCCCACCGCAGAAAATGCCATGGGTCTTCTCTACTCCCAGGGCGATGAAAAACACGCTATCACGCAGGATCAGAGCGAGGCAGTACGGTGGTTTACTAAAGCGGCCGAGCATGGAAGCGCGGCTGCCCAATACAAGTTAGGCCTGCTTTACTGGGATGGTCACGGTGTTCCTAAGGATGCGAACAAAGCTTATTACTGGGCTGTGCTGGCGTGCGCCGGAGGACAGGCAGGCAGCAAGGATCTCGTCAAAGTTCTAGCGAATGGCATAAGCCGATCACAAGCCGCAGCTATCGAACAGCAAGCCGAGATTTGGCACCAGCAGCACGAGTCGCATGCGAGGGCAGAGCCTGGCCGTTAGCGGGCCCGAACCCCATCTCCACTTCGCAGCGTTAAAATAGATCACCCTGCGCAGCATTCTCGACGAGCGAGTTCGCGAGGCCGATCCAGGTCTTTACGAGGGGGTCGACAACACCGCGTGCGTTGCTTCGCTTGCGGACATTGCTGTCCTATTTGTTTCGGTGCGCAGTGCAAGCTGAGAAGGCAATTTTTCCAAACGATGCTAGCAAGTTCTTTCTTCTGAATTGGATCGAGTCGATCAAGACGAGGCCGCCGAGACTACACTCCCACACGCCGGCAGGCAATTAACTACCCAACGCAACCGCGGACTGTCCGTAGGCCAACAAGCGCTGTCAACGGTTAGAAGGGAGCACGATAAATCGCGGCGGTGCCCACAGTGGCAACCAGTGCACCAGCATTGAGCGCGCTCTTTACCCCGCTTGTTGGAATGAAAAGTATGTCTTCGTCCCGGACGGCAACATCGGAAGCCTTGCCACGCAGCAGTTTCTTGAGATCTACCCGCTGCTCTTGGAACCCAGTCTCAGTACGACGAAGCAGTCTGGTTTTTCCTGCAGAGGCGACGTGAGTCGGTCCCCCCGCGACAGCTACGACCTGCAAGACCGTGATTCCTCCCGTGGAATTTAGTACATACCCACCAGGCCGAGTTACCTCTCCGAGCACGTAGACGATACCCGCTCTCGGAACTACAACGGTGTCGCCCGGCTGCAGCGCGACATTGCTGGCAGCCATTTCGGCCGGATCTTTCGAGATGGAAAGAGTCGTCGCATCTTTTTCGTCGCGATGCCTGATCACGACCTTGTTGGCAGCTCGATCAGTGGTCCCGCCGGCGGCCTGCAGCACATCAAACAATCTGTGTGGGCCAAGAGCGGAATAGAACCCGGGCTTGACGACCTCGCCGACCACCGAAATTCCGCTGCTGGTGTATTCCTTAGCGTATATCGAGACCTGCGGGTCGTTAACAACGTTTTTCTGACGCAACTGAGCCTCGATGGCCGCTTTCGCTTCACTGCTGCTGAGGCCAGCCACTCGAACATAACCGATCAGCGGCATTGAGATATTTCCGTCGGCGTTCACTCGGGTGTGCTCGGAAAGATCAGGAGCCCCGTACACCGTGATCTCCAATTCATCGCCAGGGCCGAGAACGAGAGCCGGGGAATTCGTTTCTTTTTCCGCGGCCGTTAGAGGTTGAACCGGCGGCGCCAGCGGTTCTTTTGGGGTCTCTTGCTGGTGCGCAGCGTCTTCCTGATGGCCAAGGTCTTGCGACGACCTGCTGTCTTGCGACACGGCCACCTGCAGAAAACCAAAGATCGCTGGTACCACCGCCAAGCTCAAAAGTCGAAAGAGGAGATTCGGGACATGCTGCATATGTGTAACTGATTCTAATGCGGTACGGTACACACGCACAACCCGAGTCCGAATTTTTGGAGAAGAACGAGGACTGGTATTGCAAAGCACAAGTCCGTCTATTAGCTTCTTTTCCAGCAATCTACCATGCTGGCCGTACGCCACTGATCGTGCAAGTAAAGAGCTAGGCAGGGATGCGTTTAGAGATGACAATCAATGGTTCATCGATCCCGGAAGTCGACCTCATGCTCTGCTGCGCCCGAACGTGCAGCACGCCCCAAATGAGAGCTCGAGTCAAGGAAATAGCAACTCAGGGTGTTGATTGGCAGGCGTTTCTTCAACTTGTCACATCCCATGGGGTTAGGCCGCTGGTTTACCAGAGCTTGCATTCAGCTTGCTGGGAAGCGTTACCCGAAGCGGCGCGACAAGAACTGAGCCACTTCTATTCCGCAAATTCAGCCAAGAATCGGTTCTTGGCCGGCGAACTGCTTTACATACTTCAGCTGTTCGAAGCTGAGCACATTCTCGCAGTGCCCTTCAAAGGACCTGTGCTGACTGCTGTTATTTACGGCGACTTGGCGCTGAGGGAATTTACAGATTTAGACATCCTCATTCGAGAGCCAGACATTCCGAAAGCCAGGGAGATTTTATCGAACCAGGGGTATCGNNNNGGCAGTTTTCGCCGCGGAGATTCGTATCTAGCTTGGCGGCGGAACATGTTTGGAACGGCATAGAACCGATTGTGATCTTGGGTCGGCAAGTCTGGTCATTTTCCTCTCAAGACATGTTCTTATTCCTGGCTGTCCATGGTGGGAAACATAGCTGGTCTTCATTGAAATGGCTCTGTGATCTAGCCGAATTCATTCGATCGAATCCTGAGCTGGATTGGCCTCGCCTTTTCAAACGAGCTGAAGCCTTGGGCGCGGGGCGAACGTGTCGGCTTGGGATCTATCTGGCCGCGGAGTTGATGCAAGCGGAGGTGCCATCGAGCGTCGTCTGTGCGGTCCGAGAGGATGCTCAAGTTAGACGCCTTGCCCAAGAGGTTCGGCAGCGCATACAAGAAACTCGAGATGTGGACCCAATCGAGGGTCAGATTTTTAACCTGAGACTGAAAGAACGTTTCCGCGATAAGGTGCGGTACGTCTTTCTGCAATGCACACAGTATTCAGGCGAAGAAGAGCGCTTCCTCCCACTTCCTTCGACTTTATCGTTCATCTACATTTTTGTCCGGCCTATTTGGCTCCTCCGGCGATACGGGTTCTCTGTGCTGAAGCGCATGGTGCGCTAGGGGAATCAGGGCCACTCAAAACAGAGGCGCGCGACGCACGGTTTGCGTGCTCGCTCGTTGGCTTTGGCTCGAGCGCTTCAGCCCGTGGAGCGGCGTTGGGTACCGTTGTGTATCGGATCCGACGATTCTGGATGGTTCCTTCCACAACCGCACCGGGTTTGATGAGACTCCGATCAGCACACTGCCCAACGAAGCCATCGCATTGTTCTCTAGAAACGTAATCGAACCCTTGCACCTCCTGCCTCGCCACTTTCGCCAACCTCCAGCCCCTCCGCCTGTCCCATTTAGTTCAGTTCGAGTCTAAGCTCTGGCAGCAGGCGCTCATGGGAACGACGGAGTCAGTGTCGCGCTTGGACTCCGGGCGCCCATTTTAGAAAAGTAGATTTTTTCAACAGACCTTAGAAAGAGGGGGATTGCAACTCTGGATTCAGAGTTGCTATAGTTCCGGGACGAACCACTTCAGAGTCGGATTCGAACAAGCAGTTTGCTTCAGCGAAGTACTGGGGGTGTCTGTCCCCTTTAGCCCCGTTCTGCGGAGATGTTTGGTGACACTGTTCTATTTGATCTCTTTCGGAATATCCCTGCTGTTTTCGTTGGTGCTTACCTGGTACGTTCGCAATCTCGCAATGGGCCGTGGCTGGGCGGCGCCCCCGATTCAGGAACGCGACCTACATGAAACTCCCTTACCGCGCTTGGGCGGAGTTCCCATATTCCTGTCCTTTCTCATCGCTGTCGGTATTGCGTTGTTAGCCAGTCTGCATTTTCCGGCATTGACTGCGGGCCTCTCAACTCGGACCCTTCTTACAGTTCTTGTGCCTGGCACTCTTATTTTTCTGCTTGGTCTCTACGACGATATCCGTTCCGTTGGTCCGTACACGAAGTTTGCGGTTCAAGGGATTGCTGCGATCATGCTGTTTGCTGGTGGCTTGGGGATCCAGGCTCTGCCAGTGCTATTTGGTGCGCGGCACTTGGCTTGGTACATGGGGCTTCCCCTTACAGTTTTGTGGGTCATTGGGATTACGAATGCATTCAATCTTATCGACGGGCTAGACGGGTTGGCCGCTGGTTCTGCGCTGTTCTCAACCTTCATCGTTTTTGTGGTGGCAGTTTCCAGTGGTTCATCATCCCTGTCGCTGCTGACGATTGCCCTGGCTGGAGCCATCTTAGGATTTCTGCGTTTTAATTTTAATCCTGCGACCATCTTTCTCGGGGACTGCGGGAGTTTATTCATCGGATTTATGCTGAGTGCCTTGGCACTCGCTGGCTCCCAAAAGGCGCCTACGGTTATTGCCGTAGCCATTCCGATCGTGTCCTTCGGCCTCCCGATTCTTGAGACCACTTTGTCAGTGTTACGGCGCTTGATTGGCGGGCGGCCAGTATTCACGGCCGATCGTGAGCACATTCATCACAAGTTGCTGCAACACGGTATGTCGCCCCGGCAAGTTGTTATTGCGCTCTATGCGGTGTCGGCGTTGTTCGCCCTGCTCAGTCTGTTTCTGCTCTGGCCCGAGCGAAACACGCTCGGCTTGGTCCTGGTGGTCATAGGCACGGGAACCTGGTTTGGCGTTCAGCACTTAGGGTATCTGGAATTTGGGGAAATCCATCGTATTGCGCAACGCACCTTCGAACAGAGAGGCATATTTGTCAACAATCTTGCAATTCGACGGGCTATCGAAGGGTTGAAAGGCGCCAGCGATTACTCCCAGGTGTGCCAGATCCTGAAGTCCGCTTTCCTTTCCAATGATTTTGACGGCTTCGAATTGAGCGTTGAGGGTGAGGGGGTCGAGCCCCCCGCCGGTGGCGCAGCACGCCTGCGGGGACGACCGGAAAAGATTTTACATTTCGAAAAGCCCGGCACTGCGAAGTTTCGAAACGATTGGGCAGGTTGGCATCTTACGCTGGAGTTGGTCACATCCTCCGATCAAGTGCGCGGCTCAATGAAAATCTATCGATTTTATTCCGACCGCGCCTTACTCGTGGATACCAATCTCTTGACATCGGTTTTCCCGGTCGTCCTTGCGGACGCATTGGATCGTGCTCTCGTCCCCACGCAGGGTGTCGTCGCCGAGGTGACCACGAGTACGGACTTTAGGGAAGCCGAGGCTAGCTAGCTTTTTCCTTCACAGCTACGTCTGGATGAAAAGTTGAAAAGGCGCGTTGCACAATTCGCGGCAAGTAGCGAGCGGCTCTNNCTCTTGCGGTCCGGGAGTGAACGCAAGACGAGAAACGATCCTCACACGGTCGGACCAACGTTCTCGCGAGCGTAACAGGAAGATGTTCTCGATAAGCAGGTCCCTTGGGACCGCTCCGGCGAAAAGAAACTGTTGCATGTTGTCCGCCAAACCACGCGCGCAAGAGTCGGCGGATACGGCAGTCTCAAACTCTTTCGGCAGTCTCAGCCGCAACACGTTAGCGGCTAAGGCTGCGGAAATGAGAAAAATGCGCTTCATGCCTTTCCCAGCCGCATCATCGAGCAATTTTTCAGCATCGCCGACGCCATCGCTCCGCAGCACAAGCGCGAAGTCGACCAGCCATCCGAGCCTGTGCCAGAAGTGCTTTGTTCCGTGGGCGCTCAGCACGAGCGCCAAGTGACGGAGACCTATTGCTCTTACAGGTTCACCAGCAATCTCAATGGCGACACTTGCCTGGTGCAGCTCAGTGACAGAAAGATCGAGCGAAGCATAGTGTGGGAAAAGCGCCCAGTGCAGTTCGATAAGTATCCCGGAATTCATTTGCCTCATTTGCCATTCACATTGGGAACTAACGTGCTTCCTGAGGAGTGGGCCGCTAAACGGTTCCATCTCTACATATCCAAGCTTGAAGAGAGCATCCCGGGTCCGCATAACATCCGCAGGCGTAATTACGATGTCGAGATCGCTAAATTGCCGAAGCGTCACGTCTCCNNTATAAGCTAGAACCTCAATCCCAAGCTCTCGCAAGGCGCCGACCAGTCTGACCAGTTCGGCGGCCAAAGCAAGGTTGCGAAAAACAATTTGGCGGGCGCGTGCTCGCACAGTCTCGCAGGGGATGCCTGCCAGCGAGAGTGCGCGGGCCAGTAGCGGCAACACTCCATGCCGATCGGCGGTCGACGCCAACCGCTCATGATCGGGATGTCTTTGCAATTCTTTCCTCCATCCCGTATCGGTTTGCGTGACATATTCACTGCAAACATCCGCAAGTAGTTCGACATCCCGCTCGAGATCCGTCGTCGCTGGCGGGTAACCACTCGAGGAGAAGAAATTCACGCTACGAGTATAGTATGGGCTGCTGAGCCAAGGCCCAGTCGGCGAATGGGCACGTGCTGTTAAGGAACCGCCAGCTATGGTCGAGAAGCACCGGCCCAACGCGTCATACTTGAGCGAGGCTCGCAAGATTCACGGCGCTGCGGCCTAGATTGTGGCTAGGCTAGCATCGGCAGTGTCACTAGAACCCTCCGATTCCTGTCGTATACTTCGGGAAAGAAGTTGGCTCGAATCATGCGGATCGAGTTTTGCGTCACCGGTTCGCAGATTGTTCGAGGCTGCTGCAGCTTTCTTATGACTGAACAGGACAGGAACATGAACGAGAGGAGTCGGGTCGAGCGTCCACCGGCTGCCAAAAAGCCCTATCATGAACCTGCCTTCCAGCATGAGAAAGTTTTCGAGACAATGGCGCTATCCTGCGGCAAAGTCCAATCCACCCAGTCCGGTTGCCATTTCAACCGGCATAGTTCGTAGTTGCTGCCATCCATGCCATACATGCTGAAATCCCGCGAGGATCATAAGCTTGGTCTTGCGGCCGAGATGCTTCGCTGCCACGGCACCCTTCAACTCAAAGCTTGGGGAACGAGCATGCTTCCATCGGTTTGGCCCGGCGATCTGCTCACGATTCAAACCGCAGCGTTCGACGAAGTCGTTCCTGGAGACATCGTGTTAGTTCGGCGCGACAATCGCTTCTTTCTTCATCGGCTGGTTGAAAGGCGGCGAGTCCAGGATTGCTTTTCGTGGATCACAAGAGGTGACGCAATGTATGACTGCGATCCGCCAGCAGCCGCTTCCGAGCTGTTGGGCCGAGTGGCTGGCATTCGCCGTGGCAACCGCAGTTTCGTTCCGAGCCGACGAGTCTCGCAGCTCCATTCCGTTCTGGCGTGGATGCTGTGTCGCTGGGGCAGATTCCGCAATCTCGCTTTGCGTATTCATGCGGGGCGGCTGTGGGCAGGCCGGACGCGCGCCGGCCGGTTGATTCGGGGCGTATTTGGTGCTGTGTGCGGCATTGCCAGTATTTCTCCCTCCCACACTTCTCCATCCCGTACTTATCATCCGTGACACCGCCAAGTTCTCAAGTGGCTGGACTTTTCTTGAAATCCTAGAACCTCGCGCGATTGCTGTTCAACATAACAATGCATGCCACCGGAATGATAATTCGCGCGAGACTTCAGTTCGGCATTAAGCAAGTGCAAGATCAGCGTCTATCGCATGGGCCGGAGGTTCACCATGCGATCACAAAGTTGCGCTGGCGAAGAGTTCCGAACGCGCCTGCAACCGAAGTCTGCATTCTTACCTTGCGTGCTAGACTCGGGTTTCTGGCCTGAAAGAGTCATTTCGAGTGGCTGATTTTACTTCACTTTCCGCCGTTGTCATGGCTCGACAGATTCGCGAGAGGAAAATCTCTGCAGTCGAGCTAGTCGATGCGCATCTGAGAAAAATCGAAACACTGAATCCGAAGTTGAACGCGTTTGTGCACGTGGATCCGGAGAAAGTCCGCCGTGACGCCCATGACGCCGAAGCCAGAGTGATGACCTTGAAAACTCTGGGGCCGCTACATGGTGTCCCCATCAGCATCAAGAGCTCTCTGGATGTTTCGGGAATGCGATGCGAATCGGGCACTCTCCTGCGGGCTGGATACGTTGCGAGTCAAGATGCGCCGCTGGTTGCGCGGCTGCGCAATGCGGGCGCAATCGTGCTGGGCGTGACCAACACGCCCGAACTTTTGATGGCTTGGGAGACGGACAATCGTTTGTACGGGCGCACCAACAGCCCCTGGGATCTCGACCGCACTCCGGGCGGCTCCAGTGGCGGCGAAGCAGCGGCGATTGCCGCAGGGATATCAGCCGGCGGAGTGGGCAGCGATGGCGGCGGCTCGATACGAGTACCCGCACATTTCAGCGGCATCTGTGGTTTGAAGCCTACTCCCGGTCGCATTCCCGCTGCGGGCCACTTCCCCGCCTCTAGCGGTCCCTTCGCGCTAATTGGCGTGGTCGGTCCGATGGCACGTACGATTTCCGACCTAAAGGTTCTCTTTGAAGTGATGCAAGGTCCCGATGAGGGTGACACCTCCGCTGCCCCGGTGCCCTTACGCTGGCCCGGTGAGCGCGAGGTGCGGGAACTGCGAGTGGGATATTTTGAGGATGATGGCCGTACGCCCGTTACTCGGGAAATTCGCGTGGCCGTGAGAAATGCTGCGGAAGCACTGCGGGCGGCAGGATTTCAGGTTGATCCGTTTCTACCTGCAGGCCTCGAAGAAGCGCGGTTGCTCTGGAAGAAATTTTTCGTGAGCGCCGGTGGAATGTTGATTCGCCCGATGTTTTACGGGCGCGAGCATGATTTGAGTCCCATCTTGACTCAATTCCTCGACTGGGCGTCGGCTGAAGAGCCGCTAACCAGCGAGACACTGCTTGACGCGTGGATAGGTCGGGACATTTTACGTGCGCGGTTTCTGGTGCAGATGCGAAACTACCCCATTCTGCTGTGTCCGACCGCCGCGATTCCAGCCTTCCGTCACGGGGAACGTAGTTGGACGATTGAAGGCAAGACTGTGCATTATCTCGACGCTTGGAGTTACACCGAATGGTTTAATCTCTTGGGAAATCCCGCCGCCGTGGTTCCCGTGAGCCATTCCGCCGAGGGACTGCCGATCGGAGTACAAATCGTCGGGCGACCCTGGGAAGAAGAACAGGTGCTGGCTGTCGCTGCGGTGCTGGAGAAAGAATGCGGGGCGCGGAGAGTTCCAGCAATCAGCTAGGATTGTTGTGCAGCTCGCTGCTATTTGATGGCGATGTGGTGGATCTGGCGCAAAGCGATTTTTCAAATCGACCCTCTTGAAACCGTTCGCAGTTTTGCAGAATAGTCGGTGGCGATTGTTCTCAGGTGGTTCCGACAGCTTCCAGAACGGCCCGAGCGACAGTCTCGATTTGATCGTCCGTCATTTCCGGATACAGCGGCAGCGAGAGGACTTCGTTCGCAGCTTTCTCGGACTCGGGCAGAGAATGCCGCGCGTACCCAAGATCTGAGTAGGCGGGCTGGAGGTGCACCGGCACGGCGTAGTGAATTCCGGTCTGAATACCTTTTTGCAGTAACGCCGCTTGCAGTGCATCGCGACGCGCCACGCGCAAAGTATAGAGATGATAGACATGCCGCGCCCACGGCATTTCTACGGGCCGTTCGACGTTGGCACCCGCTAGAAGTTTGTTGTACTTATTCACGATGGCGCGCCGAGCCCCGTTCCACTGCTCGAGGTGCTGCAGTTTCACGCGCAGAATCGCTCCCTGAAAAGCCTCCATCCGATAATTGAATCCACGCAGCAGGTGATGGTACTTGCGGTCTTGTCCCCAATCGCGCAGCCTGCGAATGGTGCACGCATGTGCAGGATTGCTCGTGGTGACTGCACCGCCTTCGCCATAAGCGCCCAAGTTTTTGCCCGGATAAAAACTGAAACACGCAATATCGCCGATGCTGCCCGCGGGACGGCCCTTGTATTTCGCTCCATGCGCCTGCGCGCCATCTTCAATGACGATGAGCCCATGCCGCCGCGCCACCTCCATAATCGGATCCATGTCCGCAAGCTGACCGTAGAGATGAACAGGCAGAATCGCCTTGGTGCGCGGGGTGATCCGAGCCTCGATTGCAGCCGGATCCATGTTGAACGAGCATGGATCGATGTCGACCAGCACCGGGCGCGCCCCAGTGTAAAGAATCGCGGCAACACTGGCTACAAAAGTGAATGGTACGGTAATGACTTCGTCTCCGGGCCCGACTCCCGCGGCCAGCAAGGCCAAATGCAGGGCACTGG
>PKXU01000199.1 GCA_003132445.1 Acidobacteriaceae bacterium
TGAAGTACGCCGCGTTTCGGGATGACCGCATCGTCGGAGAATAAATTAAAACTGGCCGACCACCGAGTTGTCGCGTTCCTTGACTTCACTTCTTCCGTCACCCGATAATAAAAAGTTCTCTTGTCATCCTTAAGCTAATAAGCTGAATTCCTAAGGAGCTTTTCGTGGCGTCAGCCAGTTCTCCTGCTCCCGCTGTAAGTAACATCGCGCATGGAGTCGCGCCGTTGCGAGCTGGTCACGGGTCTTCGTTTATTTTGCGCCGGCTGCATTCCCTTTCGGGCATCGTCCCAGTTGGCGCGTTTCTTTTCGAACACATTCTGGTTTCGAATTCAACCGCCATCACTGGCCCGGATGCTTATGCGCGGCAGGTCAGCTTTCTGGCAAATCTGCCGCTGGTATTTTTTCTGGAGCTGTTCGGCATCTGGCTGCCGATTTTGTTTCACGCGCTCTACGGCTTCTATATCTGGTATCGCGGGAATGGAAACACAATCGCTTACCCGTGGTCGGGCAATTGGATGTATACCGCACAGCGCTGGACGGGCGGCATCGCGTTCCTCTACATCGTGTGGCACACATACACGATGCGATTTACGGGGACGGACCTGCATGACAATCCTGCCGCATCGTTCGGCAAAGTCGCAGCGGAAGTTCACGATCCCTGGCTGCTTGCGTTCTACGTTATCGGCCTGATCGCGGCGTCGTGGCACTTCGCTTACGGCATCTGGCTGTTCGCGGCGAAGTGGGGCATTGTTTCCGGCGATAAAGCGCAGCAGAGGCTTCTCGGGCTTTGCCTGGCATTTTTCATGCTGCTGAGCGTCGTGGGTCTTGTGAGTCTATACACGTTCCGCGAGCGCTTCCAGGAACCGCCGGGGCCGGGCGCAAACATTGTGGAGACGCAGCACGCGACTCCCAGCAGCGGAAGGCCGGTGCAATAAGATGGCGACTCCCAAAATTATTGTCGTAGGCGGTGGACTGGCCGGACTGTCCGCAGTCATCAAGATCGCGGAGATGGGCGCCAACGTCGATTTGTTCTCCATCGTTCCGGTGAAGCGGTCGCATTCTGTGTGCGCTCAGGGCGGCATTAATGCCGCGAAAAACCTGAAGGGTGAAGGCGATTCGACGTGGCAGCACTTTGACGACACCATTTACGGCGGCGACTTCCTCGCCAATCAACCGCCGGTGAAAGACATGTGCGACGCCGCACCCGGCATCATCGACCTGCTCGATCGTATGGGTGTTCCCTTCAATCGCACGCCCGAAGGTCTGCTCGATTTCCGGCGATTCGGCGGAACCTTGTACAACCGCACGGCCTTTGCCGGAGCCACGACCGGACAGCAATTGCTTTATGCTCTCGACGAGCAAGTCCGCCGCCACGAATCAGAAGGCAAGGTGAAGAAATTCG
Source organism: Acidobacteriaceae bacterium (assembly GCA_003132445.1). Taxonomy (GTDB): domain Bacteria; phylum Acidobacteriota; class Terriglobia; order Terriglobales; family Acidobacteriaceae; genus Sulfotelmatobacter. The sequence goes on from PKXU01000199.1 coordinate 1,403, forward strand.
AGCACTGGGAATTTCTTTCCGCGGTGCTTGATGACGGCAACGTCTGTCGCGGCATTTGCGCCATGGACCTGCGGTCGATGGAAGTGCGAACTTTCCCTGCCGACGCAATCATTATTGCGACTGGCGGCAACGGCGCAATCTTTGGCAAGTCTACAAATTCCGTAGTGTGCACCGGATCGGCGCAGTCGGCGCTTTATCAGCAGGGGGTTTACTACGCCAATGGCGAGTTCATTCAGGTGCATCCCACCTGCATTCCTGGCGAAGACAAATTGCGGCTCATGTCGGAGTCGGCGCGCGGCGAGGGCGGACGCGTGTGGGTGCCGAAAACTCCGGGCGACAAACGCGATCCGAAGGCGATCCCAGAAAAAGAGCGCTGGTATTTTCTCGAAGAGTGGTATCCGAAGTACGGCAATCTCGTTCCGCGCGACGTTGCGACGCGGGCGATTTTCAAGGTCGTCTACGAGTACAACCTCGGCATTGACGGCAAGCCGATGGTTTATCTCGATCTGACGCACATCGACCGCAAAATTCTCGATCGCAAGCTGGAAGGGATTCTTGAAATCTACGAAAAGTTTGTGGGTGACGATCCGCGCGATACGCCGATGAAGATTTTTCCCGGAATGCATTACACCATGGGCGGACTGTGGGTGGACTTCAAGCAGGCGACCAATGTCCCGGGAATTTTCGCAGCGGGCGAGTGCGAGTATCAATATCACGGGGCAAACCGGCTGGGTGCGAATTCTTTGATGTCGTGCATCTATGGCGGAGGGATTGCCGGGCCGAACGCGGTGAAGTATGCGCGCGGATTGCAGGCGGCGTCCGATGGCAACGGACATTTTGCGGCCGAACAGAAACGTCAGGAAGAGATCAATGCAAAGCTGATGAAGGCGGACGGTACGGAGAACCCATTCAAACTATGGCGCGAACTGGGCCAGTTGATGACCAAGGATTGCACCGTCATCCGCTACAACAAGAATTTGCAGCAGACCGACGCCACGCTGGTCGAGATGCTGGAGCGCTACGGCAAGATCAACCTGAGCGACCGCACGCAGTGGGCAAACACGACCGTAGTGTTCGCGCGGCAACTTTACAACATGCTGCAACTCGCGCGGGTGATCGCGCAGGGGGCGGCGATGCGCGATGAATCGCGCGGGGCGCATTACAAGCCAGATTTCCCCGAGCGCGACGACAAGAATTGGCTTAAAACAACGAAGGCATATTTTGCGCCTGATGCGGACGAGCCGAAGTTTGAGTTCGAGCCGGTAGACACGTCGCTGATTCAGCCGCGTGCGAGGAAGTATTGATTTTATTGTTGTCATCCCCAGTGATAGGAAGGACGTTTGTAGTTTGGGATCGGCAGGGTGCATGCATCCTTCGCTTCGCTCAGGATGACAATGCACAGTGCTAAAGGCTAAAAGCTAATGGCTGAATCTAAATCTGTCATCATAAAGATTAAGCGCCAACTCACCCCCACTTCCAAGTCTTATTGGGAGGAATTTTCAGTTCCCTACCGGCCGAACATGAATGTCATTTCGGCGTTGATGGATATCGCCGCCGACCCCTCGACTCGCGACGGCAAAGCCACCACGCCCATCACTTACGATTCGAATTGCCTGGAGGAAGTTTGTGGTTCGTGCGCCATGCTCATCAACGGCAAAGCGCGGATGGCCTGCTCGGCGCTGATCGACAATCTTGAACAGCCGATTCGGCTGGAACCATTTTCCAAGTTTCCTGTGGTGCGCGATCTGGCGGTTGACCGCAGTGTGCTGTTTGAAAATTTGAAAACTGTGAAGGCGTGGGTGCCCATCGATGGCACCTACGATCTAGGCTCTGGGCCGCGCATGTCCGCGGAAGAGCAGGAAGCCGCCTATCCTCTCTCGCGCTGCATTTCCTGCTGTTGCTGCATGGAAGCGTGCCCGCAGTTTAATGAGGACACTGGCTTCGTAGGCGCGGCGACGATCTCCCAGGTGAGATTATTTAATACCCATCCCACGGGTAAGGCTCTGAAGCGGGAGCGGCTCGCGGCTCTGATGGGCGACGGCGGAATCCAGGAGTGCGGTTATGCGCAGAACTGCGTCGAGGTTTGTCCCAAGGATATTCCGCTGACCAAGTCCATCTCCGAGGTGGGCGGTCAAGTTATGAAGCAGGCGCTGGGCGACCTTTTACGGCGCTGATTTTTGTCATTCTACGAAGAATTGCTACAACAGAGACCGCCTCAAGATCATCTTAGTCACGCCAAGTTGCGACTGGCCGCGCACATAGGCGCGTGCTCCGAGCACGCCGCGAATTGGACCGTTACTTGCCTATAAGGGTGTGATCGTTTGCAGTGTCATTCAGAGTAACCATGTGGAAGGTTACCAGTGCACGAGCGCTCAGGTACGCACGTAACGGCGCGGCGGTAGTATCGAGTTGGACCGCTTGACAGCATGGCTTAGAATAGCCGCTACTCGCACAGTGAATGGCTTGAAAGTCGTTGGCGGCATGTGCCAGCAACACCTTTTGGACCACTTCGTGAAACACATTGTTAAGTGCCAATTCGCGGCCGCTCTCTTTCTAGCCTTGATATGCGGGGGCTTGTCGGGCACTGCCTTTGCCGTACATCATGCCATCCCACAGCACCATGCTCGCCGGCATTTCCGCTGGCTGCGCTGGAATCCGATGTTCCGGCCATCGCACGAATCGCTTTTAATTCAAAATGCTGAGATTGACCGGCTCGATCTGCCACGTATTGAGGATGAAACTGAACTCGAAGCCCTGAAGGCCGACGGTTCCCTGTTGGAAATCCGCGCCGGCGAAATGCTGCGCTTCGATCCGCGGCTCGATCCTTCGCGGCGCTTCTGCCGGCCGTGGACGCTGGATTTTGTCGATGATTTAAGCAGGGCTTATTACAACCGTTTTCATCAGCAAATTCAGGTGAACTCTGCGGTGCGTACGGTAAAGGTGCAGAAAAAACTTCGGCGCCACAATCGCAACGCTGCGCCGGCCGATGGCGACACGGCCTCTTCGCATCTGGCCGGGGTGACCGTTGACTTGCAGCGTCGCGGCATGAGCAAAGACCAGATTCGCTGGATGGAGCACTACCTCTTCTACATGAAAGCGTTGGGCCTGGTGGAACCGGAAGAGGAGCGCCATCAATGGGTCTTCCATATCATGGTGAGCGGGCACTATTCCGAGTGGCGCGAGACGCAGGATATCGTTCCTATTGAACGCCCCGACAGCGACAAACCGGAAACGCAGATTGCGCTCGGCACCGGCACCAAGTAGCTTCTTCTTTTCGCGTTAATCCGCAACGATTCTTCTACTACGATTCTTCTTATGATTGTTTTAATGGCCGGACTTCCCGGCACTGGGAAGAGCACGCTCGCCCACGAATTGGCGCGACGAGTGTCAGGACGGGTCTTGAGCAAAGATGACATTCGCAGCGCGATTTTCCAGCCTGCCGAAATCGAGTACTCATCGCGCCAAGATGACCTCTGCTTGCAAATCATGCTGGAGATCGCTGGACATCTCCTCTCGGGGCAGCCTGCGCGATCAATTTTTCTGGACGGCCGGCCGTTCTCGCGACGTTATCAGATTGAAAACGTGCTGACTGTGGCGCAATCCCTGCATCAGCCCTGGCGCATTCTCGAATGTGTTTGTTCGGAGGAGACCGCCAGGCGCAGGCTTCAGTCTGACGCGGAAACCGACGCGCATCCCGCGCGAAATCGCGACTACCAACTCTACCTCGAAGTGAAGTCGCGCTTCGAAAGCATCACTCACTCGAAGACTATCATCGATACCGAACGACCCCTGGAGACTTGTGCGCAGCAGGCGATGGCAGCTCTAGGCTAAGGCTATTGACGTTGATCTTGCACGAACTAGAGCTTAGGCAATCTGATCCCGGCGAAGCAGATATCGGGAAGTTTGACGTCAATCTCCTGTCAAGAATTTATATTGCGCCTCCGTTAGCGGCACTACACTTAATCTGCCCTGCCGCGCTAGCGGCGACTCAGTAAATAATTTGTTCGCCTTCGCTTCGGCTAAAGTCACTGATTTGGAGTTGGCCCGGCCAACTTTAATCTTCACTTGCGGATTCTTCGCATCCGACGCGTCTATCGACACCACGGAAGCTGTCCCCACTGCGCTCTTCTCATCCCCGGTGTGATAAATAACCAGCCGTTCCCCCGGTTTCATTCCACGCAGATGCTTCAACGCGACGGGATTCGAAACCCCGTCCCAAATAGTGGTGTGCTCGCGCTGCAAGTCGGCGTAGGAATACGTGGAGGGTTCTGTTTTCAGTAAATAATCCATCGCGTCCTCGATCTAAATTTATTTTGCCCTTCAGTTAGCACAATGGCCGAATCTTGCTGGCCAGATGGAACTTAGTTTAGTTTGGCTTGTTCTGATTCGAGGCCGGAGGGTTTTGCTTAGGCGGAGTCGACTCTTTGGGGTGATCGTCATATATGGAATATTGCCCCTGCGGCCGCTTCAGTCTGATCGTGATTTCCATCTTCGCCTTCTCAATATCATAGTCGTCTCCAAACGTTTGAAATCCCGAGGCCAGCACCTGCACTCGCAGCATGCCGTAGGGAATGCCGTCAAAGCTTGTCTTTCCGTCTGGATCCGTTTTTAGCTCCATGTCGCCGCGTTCCTGCTTGCCCTTGGCATTGACCGCGTGCATGATCACGGCCGCGTTGCGCACCGGCTTCCCATTGTCGTCTTTGATAACAAGAAAATTTATCGCGCATGTCGGTTCATTGTCGCTGTCTTGCCGGCCAAGGGCCACGCCCGAGATTGTTAACGTCGCAAGCGCCACCGCAAGGACGAAGATCCTCTTCGTGTTCATGCGAGCTATTTTATGCAGACACGCTCGCCGTGTCACCCACCGTCGTTCTGATGCAGTCGGCGGGTTGGGCAAATCCAGCTGAGATCTCGCTTGGGCTCTCGTTCTTTTACAATGCCGAAGTGAAGACTTGGGATGTGATTGTCATCGGAGGAGGCATTATCGGCCTTTCGCTCGCCCTGGCTCTCCGCAGGCGAGGCGCAACCGTCCTGATAGTCGAGCGCGGGGAGCCGGGCCGCGAAGCATCCCACGCCGCGGGTGGCATGTTGGTAGAGTGCGGCCTGGAGACTCCTGCCGCAATGCAGCCTCTTGCGACTGCGAGTGCGCGCATGTATCCGGAGTTCGCGCGGGAGCTCGAACTTGAATCGGGAGTGCACGTTGATCTGCGCGATCATGGGACAATTGTGTTTCCTCCTCCCGACCATGTTTACGAGAATCCAGAGTTCACGGCCGCCTTGTTGCCCGTTCCATTGGCTGAGCTGGAACCTGCCCTGGCGCAGCCGCAACGTCCGGCTTTTTATTTGAAGGAGCGCAGCGTCGATCCACGCGCTCTTTCGGCCGCTGCATGGAAAACGGCGAAGCGCCGGGGTATCGACTTCTCTTCCGGCGACGAGGTCACGGCGGTCACGCTAGCCGATGGCCGTGCCGTCGGCGTAAAGACCGTCAAGACTGAGTTCCATGCCCCCAAGGTCGTCAACTGCGCGGGCGCGTGGTCTGGGAAGATCGCGCCCCATACGTTCCCAACCCGTCCCGTGAAGGGTCAAATCCTTTGCCTGTTGATGCCGTCGCATACGCTTCTCAAACACGTAGTGCGCTCGCCGGAGGCGTATCTCATTCCGCGCAGCGATGGGCGCCTGCTGGTCGGTGCTAGCGTGGAAGAGGCCGGATTCGATAAGCAAACGGATCTGCCTACGATCCAGCGTTTTCATCGCGCCGCGCTCGACCTAGCCCAGGAGTTGCGCAACGGCAAGATTCTCGAGAGCTGGGCAGGGCTGCGACCTGGTACGCCGGACGCACTTCCTATTCTCGGGCCGACTCCAACCCCCGGTTACTACGTTGCGACCGGCCACTTCCGCGACGGAATTCTTCTTGCTCCCATTACCGCCGAGGTGATGTCGGCAGTCATTGAAAATCGCACTCCAGAACACGATCTCACCCCATTTTCGCCGGAAAGATTCCACTGAGACTATGAAACATTTCGAAGTTTCAGGGGAGCCCAAGCGTGGGGTGCCTCACTTCTCGCCTCTTTTGCGAGAAATAGGATTAAGTCAGATTCCCACTCTCTGACCTTTGCACTCTGTGGTAAAACGCTTCTCCTTCCCCCGAGCTATACTGATTCGTTTCCTCGGCTATCTTTTTCAGAAAGGATTCCTATGGCATCCCCCGCAGTCGATTTCGCCCGCAATAATCAGCAACGTTTTCTAAGCGAACTGAAAGATCTTCTTCGCATTCCCAGTGTCAGTACATTAGAGGACCACAAGCCCGACGTAAAAAGGGCGGCCGACTACGTCGCCAATGAACTGCGCCGCATCGGGATGGAAAACGTCGAGGTCATCGCTACCAAAGGACATCCGCTGATTTATGCCGAATGGCTTCACGCTGCCGGCAAGCCGACGGTTCTCTGCTATGCGCACTACGACGTCCAGCCAGCCGAGCCGCTCGATGAGTGGCATACGCCTCCGTTTGAACCTACGGAGCGAAACAACAATATCTACGCTCGCGGTGCGGTCGACGATAAAGGTCAGCTTTGGATGGAAGTGAAAGCCCTCGAGTCGCTCCTGCAAAGCGGCGGCGGTAAATTGCCGCTCAATGTAAAAATTATTTTCGAAGGCGAAGAGGAAGTTGGCGGAGAATCCATCGCCGAATACATCCGTAAGCAAAAGGCCAAACTCAAAGCCGATTTCGCTCTGGTCTGCGATACGGAATTGTTCGCGCCCGATCTCCCCACGCTGTGCGTGGGATTGCGCGGACTGGTCTACACCGAAATCGAAGCCTATGGCGCCAAGACCGATCTGCACTCCGGCATGTATGGAGGCGCGGCTCCCAATCCATTTTTTGCGCTGATCGAAATCATCAGCCAGCTGAAAGATTCGAAGGGAAAAGTCCTGATCCCAGGATTTTACAAAGGTGTCAAAGCTCCCACGAAAGATGAACTCAACGCCTGGAAGCGGCTTCCCTTCAACGAAGAGCATTACCGCAAAACTGAAGTCGGATCGAAAGTACTCACTGGCGAACCCGGCTACTCGGTGCTCTACCGCACATGGGCGCGGCCCACGCTAGAAGTTCATGGCATGCCAGGAGGATTCGTCGCGGCCGGCGCCAAGACGGTGATTCCCGCGAAGGCGGCAGCAAAAGTTTCCATGCGGCTGGTACCAAATCAAAACCCAGACGAAGTATTTAAGAAATACTCCGCCTACGTGAAAAAGCTGACTCCCAAAGGCATCGAGACAAAAATTAAACTCTGGAGCAAGGGTCCGGCCTGCGTAGTCGGCACCAACAATCGCTACATAAAAGCCGCCACCGAAGCGCTGCACGACACGTTCAAAAAAGAAACAGTCTTCATCCGCAGCGGCGGCTCCATCCCCATCGTCACCGACTTCCAGGACGTCCTGAAAATTCCCAGCGTAATGATGGGCTTCGGCCTGCCCGACGACAACCTCCACGCCCCCAACGAAAAATTCCACATCCCCAACTTCTACCGCGGGATCGAAACCATCTGCCGCTTCTTCGAAAAACTGGGTAGTTAATTGCGTCGAAAATAGAATTGTCATCCTGAGCG
>PKXU01000175.1 GCA_003132445.1 Acidobacteriaceae bacterium
GCCGATCGCTCCTCGCTCTGGATCTCGAACCGTTTACCAAAAGGCCGCGAAGATACTGTTGCCCGCGGCTGAGGAATACAATTTGCAAATGGCCCTGCCGACGAGCATCGAAGCGGAGAATCCGGAGTCGGCGCAGAGTAAGCATCTGCTGCTCGGCACGGTATCTTTCACGGTTTGCTTCGCGGCGTGGGGCCTCATCAGTGCCTTCGCTCCGCATTTCCGTCAACAGTTTCGCCTCTCAGCGACACAAACCGCCTTTCTGGTGGCAGTACCAGTTCTGCTGGGCGCGCTCGCGCGCATTCCGATTGGAATGCTGGCCGACCGCTTTGGAGGCCGTGTTGTTTTCACCGTTCTGATGCTTTTTGTCGCCGTGTCGGTGGCCTTGGTCCCGGCCGCCGCCAGCTATCGGAATCTGCTCATTGTGGCGTTCCTTCTGGGAATGGCGGGGTCGTCATTTGCTGTTGGCGTCGGTTACGTCTCCCGCTGGTTTTCGATGGAGAGCCAGGGCAGTGCGCTCGGGATGTACGGATTAGGAAACATTGGCCAGTCCGCTGCGGTCTTCCTGGGGCCGGTGGTGGCTGCTGCGTACGGGTTTCGCACCGTCTATTGGGGAATGTCGGCCATCCTTTTGGCCTGGGCAGTGCTGTTCGTTATCTTCGCTCGAAACGCTCCCCAGGCAGCCAAGCCTAAGGGCCTTTCAGAAATGCTCAGCGTGCTCGCACACGAACCTCTGGCGTGGGCGCTCGCCGCTTTCTATTTTCTAACCTTTGGTGGATTCGTCGCCTTCTCGATCTATCTGCCAACGCTACTGCGCGATCAATTTGGGTTGCGACCTGCGAATGCCGGTTTCCGAACGGCCGGATTCGTCGTGCTCGCCACTCTGTGCCGTCCGCTCGGTGGATGGCTGTCTGACCGGATTGGTGGCTCACGAGTTCTTTCATGGATTCTGCCAGCAGTGGCTGCCTTCGGATTGTTGCTCGGCGTGCAGGCGATGCTGCCCTTCACGGTTGGCGCGCTCGGTTGCGCTGCTTTGCTCGGCATCGGTAACGGAGCAGTGTTTCAGCTCGTGCCCCGATATTTTCCAACCCAGAGAGCCACGGTCACCGGACTGGTGGGCGCGATGGGCGGGATGGGTGGATTCTTTCCGCCTTTGCTTCTAGGCATATTTCGCGACCGGCTCGGGGTGGTTTGGCCGGGATTTTTGTTGCTGTCAGCGGTTGCCTGTGTTCTCTGGTGGATGAATGGCCGCGTCTTCTTAGCTCGCGAAGAAGTCCTGGCTGCGAAACTTCCTCCTGCCCTTATCCGCACCGCCGACCAGGTACGCGCAGGAGCCTGGGCCACGCTATGGACTCTTGTTCTGATCGCCGCCATCGTCCTAGGCTCACGTAATCTGCAGAACTTCGACCCTGCGCTCGTGATCTACACGTTCGCAATCATTTTTGCGACCTGGGGTGTCATTTACCACTACTCCGTTTGGATTCGAAAGCCTCCCACCTATGTCTATTGGAGGCGCGGATGGCAATTGTTTAAGGAAAGAGGAGTATTTCGAAGCCTCAGCCACGTCATTACGCTGGCAGGAACTCATCTTCTGGCTCAGACATTCATCGCGAAACGTTCCAGGCTCCGTTGGGCGATGCATCAGTTGATTTTCTGGGGATGCGTCCTTGCAGTGATGATCACCTTCCCGTTGGTATTTGGATGGATTCATTTCAGCAGCGCTCCAAACGATCAAATGACGTACGTGACCTACCTCTTCGGGTTTCCGGCCGGCAGATTCCATCTGCATACGTTCACTGCGCTGATGCTTTTTCATGGTCTTGACGTTGCGGCGGTATTGGTTCTGGGTGGAATTGCGCTTTCGCTGTGGCGCCGAATGCGGGATGAAGGTGCGCGAGCCGTTCAAACTTTGGCGATGGATTTCTGGCCGTTAATTTTGCTCTTTGCCATATCAATCACCGGCTTGGCTCTTACCGTCTCCCAGGAGTGGCTAGGTGGCAGCTTCTATGATTTCATTGCCATCTTGCACGCGATCACGGTAATCGCCGCTTTGCTCTATCTTCCATTCGGAAAGTTCTTTCACATCTTTCAGCGGCCCGCGCAGTTGGGCGTGAAGCTGTATCAGCGCGCCGGCGAAGAAGGCGAGGGCGCAATCTGCGCCCGTTGTGGCGAGCGTTATGCATCCCTCATGCATGTTGAGGATTTGAAACGCGTATTGCCGCAAGTCGGATTCAACTATTCGATGTCGGGGCCAGTGNNAAAGAGGAAGCGAATGGCTAAGGCTCCTGTCTCCGAAGAGATTCTCAAAGAGAAATTCGGGCCGCATCTGAACTACCAACCGCCCGGTGGTTGGGGCGACGAATCCGTCCATCCCGCGGAGAAGTTGGTCAAAACGCATTGCTGCTTCTGCGGTCAACAATGCGGGATCCAATTAAAGGTCCGCGAAAATCGGGTGATCGGGTTCGAGCCATGGGAAGAGTTCCCGTTTAACCATGGCATGCTTTGCCCAAAGGGAGTGAAGCGTTATCTGCAGGGCAATCATCCAGATCGTCTACTGGCGCCATTGATGCGGAGCGAGCAAGGATTTCGTCCAACGTCGTGGGACGAAGCTTTGAACTTCACGGTTTGCAGAATGCGCGAGATCCAAGAGAAGTATGGCAAGGACGCGGTTGCCGTCTACGGCGGAGCATCACTCTCGACTGAGAAATCATATTTGCTCGGTAAATTCGCCCGCGTGGCTGTAGGCACCCGCCACATCGATTACAACGGACGATTGTGCATGGTGTCTGCCGGAACGGCCTACAAGCTAGCGTTTGGCGTCGACCGAAGTCCAATCCCGTGGAGCGAGATCCCCAAAGCGGAAGTGTTGTTTGTGATCGGCGCGAACATCGGCGAGTGTGCTCCCATCACGACCGACTACATCTGGCGCTGTCGTGATAACGGCGGAAAACTTATCGTCGCCGATCCTCGGATGACTCCCATCACGCGAAATGCCGATCTCTATCTGCCACTGCGGCCCGGCACCGACCTTGCACTCTTGATGGGGATGCTGCACGTCATCCTGCGTGATGGACTGGAGGATCGCGAGTTCATCAGCCAATACACTACCGGCTTTGAGGCCGTGGCTGAGTCCGTCATGCAGTGGGATCTTGGCAAGGTCGCTGAAATGACGGGCGTGCCGCCCGAATCCATCGAGAGGGCGGCGCGTTGGATTGGAAAATCGAAGCGGGCCATCATGATGCACGCTCGCGGGCTAGAGCATCAATCCAAGGGTGTGGAGAATTGCTTGGCTGTGCTCAACATCGCTCTCGCAACGGGAAACATTGGTCGCGAGGGCGCGGGGCCCACGATGATTACCGGCCAGGGAAACGGACAAGGTGGACGCGAGCATGGCCAGAAATGCGACCAACTTCCCGGTCAGCGCTCTCTCGCCGATCCCGCGGCTCGCGAGTATATTGCCGGCGTCTGGGGCATTAAGCCGGAAGAACTTCCACAGCCGGGCTACAGCGCGCAAGAGATCATGAACGCCATCCACAGCGGCGAAATCAAGGGCTTGCTCTCGCTATGCTTCAATCCGCTCGTTTCGCTTCCCGACGCGAACTTCACCCGCGAAGCGTTGTCGAAGCTAGAGTACTTCGGCGTAGTCGATTTCTTTCTTTCTGAAACGGCTCATCACGCTGACGTGGTTATGGCCGGCAGCTTGCAAGAGGAAGAAGATGGACTCGCTTGCAGTGCCGAAGGGCGCGTCATTCATTGGCAGAAGAGCGTCGATCCGCCTGGCGATGCGCGATGCGATTCCGACATCATCATCGACTTGGCACGCCGACTGGGTCGCGGGCAGTTCTTTCCATTCAAGAATCCTGCTGACATTTTCGAAGAGCTGCGAGTCGCTTCGCGCGGCGGTGTGGCGGACTACTACGGCATCACCTACGAGAGAGTGGATCAGCAGATGGGCATTTTTTGGCCCTGCCCGTCACTCGACCACCCCGGAACCCCGCGCCTATTCGTCGACAAGAAGTTTTATACTCACGATGGCAAAGCGCACTTCAACGTCACAGAGTGGCGTCCAAGCGGGGATCCGATTGGTGATGAATATCCCTTATTCCTAACCACCGGACGAGTGGTCAGCCAGTACTTGTCGGGAACACAAACCCGACGCATAGGGGCATTAGTGGATCAGAGCCCTGAGCCTCGGGCAGAAGTTCATCCGCGTCTGGCGGAACAGTATGGGATCAAAGACGGCGACTGGATCACGGTTACGACACGACGCGATGATCTGACGATTCGCGCCATGGTAGTGAAAACCATCCGCCCCGACACCGTCTTCATTCCGTATCACTGGGCTGGCACTCGCAGTGCAAACCGGCTCACTCATCGAACTCTCGATCCTCGCAGCAAAATTCCGGAATTCAAGGTTTCTGCATGCCGCATCGCCAAAGCGACGGGACCTGATGCGTCCCCCGATGATCGGGGCGCACACAAAAACGGCGCGACGCGGGGAGGCGACTAGTGTTCGGATACGAATTCTATGTCGATCCCTCGCGCTGTATTGGCTGCCGCTCCTGCTTGCAGGCGTGTGAGGAATGCGATACCCACCGGGGAAAGTCGATGATCAACTTCGACTTCATTGAACGCAAGGAAAGCATCCGCTCTGCCGCGTACGTGTGCTGGCATTGCGATGAGCCTACTTGCGCGCAAGTCTGTCCGGCGGATGCCATCAAAAAGGGCGAGGATGGAATTGTCCACTCATCGCTGAAGCCTCGATGCATCGCCTGCAACAACTGCGTGCTGGCTTGCCCCTTCGGCATCCCAAAGATGATGATTCCCGAGCAGCAGATGATGAAGTGCGACATGTGCTATGACCGCACTTCCATTGGCAAGCGGCCGATGTGCGCGACCGTCTGTCCGAGCCAGGCATTGTCTTACGTTAGACCAGAGGAGATCGCCAGCCGCCGGGAGAAGCCGACAAATATTTTCTATTTCGGCAGCCAGAAGATCACGACCAAGGTTTACATGATGGCCCCAGCCGAACGAGAGGCTATCGCTCTGGATGTTGTGGATTACATGTGGGAGGAGAACCATGAATTGGTTGCGGCGAGGCAGTAGCGGAGGAACGCCTAGCGAACCGCTTTGGAAGGAAGAGTTCTCGGTTCGCACGGCTGACGAGCGCTATGTCACACGTCGGCAGCTCACCAAGTTCCTCGTTCTGACCAGCCTCGGGATGTTCGTGGGCAACATTTGGATTTTGATTCGTTCGCTTTTCTACAAAGTTCCCGTTTACCCGCAGCAACCTGTGGCCCAACTCGGAGAGATTCCGGTCGGGGGAGTGAAGCTGTTCAGCTATCCAACAAAAGATGACCACTGCATCATGATCCGGACCGGCAAGGACGAATACGTAAGCTACAGCCAGAAATGCACTCATCTTTCCTGCGCAGTCTATTACTCTCAGGCGGAAAACAGGCTTGAATGTCCGTGCCACAAAGGCTTCTTCTCGATCAAGGACGGCGCCGTTCTGCAAGGGCCCCCATCACGCCCGTTGCCACGCATTGTTCTCGAAGCACGCGGCGAACAATTAGTGGCGATTGAGGTAAAAGGTTAACGAAATGCCAACTTCAAACGACCGACCTCCCCAAAATCGTGGCTTGACCGCCATCGTGGGAGCGATGTCTTTGATCACCGTCCTTCTGATCGTGCAAATCTGGTTATTGAGCGCCGCTTTGGAATCGTTCCTGAGCGGCAACCGCCATAGTGCACTGCCAGCCGCGATCTTCTCGGGTGTGATGTTCTTGATTTGCCTGGGACTCTATGCCTTTGTCGATCGCGTCGATTCGGAGGTCCGTGGTTCTGAAAACGGTCGCTAACAACATCTTTTCGAATCCATTAAGAGATCGCACCTTTCAAGTTTTCCCGTGACATTAGTCACATGCGTCCGGTCACAAGTTTGTCAGGGCTTGATCTCATAGGATCTGCCGCAAGCAGGCGCAAGAAACGCGAATGCAAAGCACCGAACATGAAATCAAACCAGAAGAAAGTCGGAGTAGCGACGATCTTCGGCAGAATCCCCAAAAGGTTAGGCTCCGCTGTGGACCAGATCCTGCCACCGGTGCCACGAAGAATGTGGGGTGATTGTGAACGCTTATATTCTGCGCGATATCGCGAGCGAGTCAAGCGCGGATGATTCTTTGCGAGTGGTAAGCGAAGGCAGTTTCTCAATGATCTCTGGAGTCTCGCGTGCAAGACGGAAGAAATTGGGAAAGACTCCGAATCTCTCTTCTATGCGATTCTCAAGGTCTGACGCTGGGTTCCCCACCAATTTCACAACCTTTTGCCGACAAGGTTATTATACGACCGCGCGGGCTGACTATCGGAACCAGATGGGATGAGAAAGCCGGTCTCCGACGGGATGCTGTACGCTCCCGAGTTATCGACGCGCTCGAGAAGCACAAGAGATAAAGGAAACCGGCAATGAAGAACATTAGTCCTGCTGCGGTAAAGGCGACGGAGAATTTTTCCCCAGTGAAGCTGACGATCGGCTCGGATCCAACAACCCGAAGGGAATTTTAATGGCTCGGACCTTTCACAAGGTGCTCCGCTCCCTGGAGAGGTTTGTTTTTTGGAGCCTAATGGGAATCGCGGTTCCACTCAACGCGCAGCCTGGGACGACTTGGACCGGTGTCGTTCGCACGTCTGCCGGTCAGCCTACGGCCGGAGCGAAAGTGACGGTCTCTACAATCCAGGAAAAACAACAAACGGCTGTGACGGGAACCAATGGAGAATTCGCGATTGAAGGCCTTGCAATAGGGCCACATGCCGTGACTGTGCAGATGGCCGGTCGCAGTCCGACCAAACCAGTGCCGGTGAATATCACTAGCGCTTCCGTTGCCCTGACGGTATCCGACCAAAACGTGCTGTCTATCGTAGTCAATCCGCAAGCTACCTTGGGAGTTTCCAATGCGGCGGGCGGAACGAGTGGCGAAAAACTCTCCAGCCAAAAGGTAAGCGAGTTGCCTTTGAACGGCCGTGACTTCAGCACGTTGCTCTTGTTGGCAGCGGGTACGATGACGGATGTGAATGGGCAGACAAATTTCACCCAGCAGTTTGCCATTAATGGACAACGGGGCGTTGAGGCGGTATTTGCGATGGACGGGGCTGATATTAGTGATCCTGAAATGGGTGGAAGCACATTCACGAATTTCAACGTAGATGCGATTCAGGACCTGCAGTCAAGCTCGGGATGGATGCCGGCCGACATCGGGCGAGGCGCGGCAGGTTTCACGAACATCGTGACACGATCCGGGAACAGCGGATTTCACGGGTCTTTCTTCGAGTTCTTAAGAAACTCTGCTCTCGATGCGCGGAATTATTTCGATCACCCGTCGATTGCNNTTCTATTTTGTGCAGTATCAGGGATTCAGGCAGGAGCTTGGAACAACACAGGTGCTGGCTGTGCCTACAGCAGCCGAAAGGGCGGGCGAGGATGTGGTCACGTATCTGGACGGTACCACGGACACGCTGCAAATCGCGGGGAGTCCGAATAGTCCGGGAGTAAATACGGCGATAGCTGCCATACTGGCAGGCTATCCATTACCCAACAATCCCACGGGTGCATATGGTGCGCGTACCTATGCGGCACCCTCGAACGTGGTCACGAATGCAGATCAATTCTCTGTTCGCATCGATCAGAAATTGGGCGCAAAGAGGCAGTTGTTTGGCCGATTCAATTACGACAATCTGACGGGACCGACGACAAATCCAGACCAGACGCTGCTCGATCCCACCTTCGGCGTGACATATGTGGATCGCCAACGAAACGGGGTGGTCAACTACACGAGCACAGTGTCTCCACGCTTTCTCTGGTCGACCTCGGTGAGTTTCACGCGGACGACGCCTTCGTTTGTGACGCCGAACCACACGGACCCGGCCCTCAAGTTCAATGATGGTCTGTACGAGGCGTACAACAGTGCGGCGGGCTCGGTAATGTCGGCGTTCGGGAATTTGTTTCAGGGACAATTGAATTTTGCATGGACGACACCGCGGCACGCGGTGAAGTGGGGTGCGGAAGCACGCCTCAATCGCGACACGACATACTTTGGGATCAGCCCAAACGGGGAATACGATTTTGGCGGCGGAACGGTTTATTCGCCAGTTTTCATTCCTTCTGCGAGCGGACAGCACGACATTCAGGCTGGCCAGCCTCTGCCAGACACTTTGAGCAGCCTGTTGATAGGGTACCCGTACGCGTACACGATTGCGGTGGCACCGCCCTACGCATCGAATGGCGCGCATATTGGACCAGCCGCCATCAACCGGAATAATGTGAACGCCTACGTCGAGGACACATGGAAAATCAATCCGCAATGGACGCTTGACTATGGACTGCGATACGAGGTGTACACGCCGATTTCGGAACGGGCAGACCGGACGTCCAACTTTCTAAATCCGTTTCCGCCCGGCGGTGTTGCCCAGGAATATTCGATCAATCCACAGCCCACCTATCAGACAAACTGGAACGGCTGGGGCCCGCGCGTACACATGGACTGGAACGCGCCCCACGCGGTCCATGTGCAGATGGGCGGGGCGATCACAGTAATTCCCCCGAATATTTGGCAAGACAATCTGCTGACCGGAGCAATTCCCTATGTTGTCTATCCACGCGTCAATGCGACGCAAAATGGGGAGATCTCCTACGGATTTCAAATCACGCCGGACGAGTTGCCGCCGGTCTACAACACAGCGGGCGTGAACGTGTTGGCCAGTGGCGATCCGAAAAAGGTGCCGCCGAATACGGTGGTGGACGTGAATCGATACCAGCAAGATTTGGCCGCACTCGCACCGAACCATCAGCTCTCGCTGTTGAGTCTCGCCGGAATCGACCCACGCTTCGGCAATGGCTATTTGCAGACCTGGACGCTGGGACTGGAGCGCGCGTTCGGCGGCTTGACCGCCGATGTCGCATATGTTGGAACATCGGCGTTTCGACTTCCCAGAATGTCATATCCGAACGCCTATCCCGGAGCGGGCTCAGGGTTCGCGCGGTACACAAAATTCGACACCAGCGGAGTGGTGACGGGAGGATTCGGCTTCGAGACAGTGATGACGGCCACGTCGCACTCGTCGTACAACGCGTTGCAGACTTCTTTGTCGGGAAAAGTTGGGCACAGTGGTCCGTCATTGCAAGCAGGCTACACCTGGGGCAAATCCATCGATGATGTCAGCGGCATCTTGGGAGGAACAGGATCCACGGGTGCCGTGACGCTGTTTAGTCCGCAAGACCCGTTCGATACACAAGCGGAACGAGGGCCGTCGAGCTTTGATGTGACCAACGCGTTCACGTTGAGCGTGGCCCAGGATCTGCACCTGGAACATTTGGGACTTCAATCGGATCGAACGCGGCTGTTGACGAAAGGCTGGGAGTTGTTGTGCATCTCGACGATCACCAGTGGTTCGCCGTTTACGGTGTATTCGGGAATCCAGCAGACGGGCGCGGGAACGGTTGGCGCGGACCGGCCGGACCAGGTTGGAACACCGGACCTTTCGACGGCCGGGAATTCAAGGCGACCGCGAGACGATTATTTTGGGCTCGGTGCCAACAACGGAAGTTTCTTTTCCATTCCCATCGACATAGCGGGAGGAACCGGACCGAACTCCGGGCGCTTTGGAACGCTCGGTCGAAACACGTTTCGCGGGCCGGCATACTACGACTTCGATTTTGCGCTCATCAAGACAACTCCGATTGGCCACCGAGAAAGCGGTCTGGAGCGCGCGGATCTCCAGTTTCGCGGGGAGTTTTTCAACCTGTTCAACATCGTAAACATGGGGCTACCCGCGAACATCATCAAGGGTACAGGGTTTGGCATGATCAGCAAGACCGCCGGAACTTCGCGGCAAATTCAGTTTTCGCTAAAGCTCATCTATTGACGCTTGTGCTGCAGTGAGTCAGTTGTAGGGGAGGACAGAAACATGCCTTTTCCGGTCACTCAGTAGCAATGAAGCACTCCTCTGACGGCGTCTCTTAACGGCCAGGGCTGTATCTTCTGTGCATCTAGGTCGATAACCCGACAGTTCAAAATGCGGCGCGGACTTGAGTTCGAAACATCCGTTCGATAACTCCCAGATCACTGGCAAACCGGGAGTCAATTGGCAAAACCAGGCGATTCCACGTTTTGAGCCGATTTTGAGCGTAACGGCGATTTCTGACCACTTGAGGCGAAAGCGCGGATGGCTTATTGGACAGGGATTGGCTTTTAGCTTTTGCCAGTCACGGTGAACTCAGGACTTACCGCCGTGATCGCCATATTCCCAATCGTAGGGTACGCCCATGTCGCCGAGGATGAACGTGACTAGTCTGTCGAAGGCCGCTTCGGAGCGAACGTCGTTCGACAGGATGACAACACAACGCTGACCGGAATCGATGCAGACCACAGTGTTGGTGGTCTGGCCATCGTGGCCTCCTTTGTAGAAGCCATGTCCCTGCGGGCCGTCAAAGACGACGACACCGAGACCCGCGAACAGATCCTTGCGTTGCTCACTCACCGGCAGGTCGGGAAGGAACAAGGGGAACTGATGGGCTGTGGTGATGTGCAGGCTGGGCTTCGTCATCTCGGCGCGTGAGGCCGCACTCAGGCCATCGCCACGCACCAAGGCGGCGACAAACTTCGACAGGTCGGAAATCGTAGTATTCATTGAGCCTGCCACGCGCACCTTGCTGCGCTTGTCATGTGGCTGCGGCTGGCCCTGATCGTTCCAGCCATCGGCGACATTGGCGTCGAGACCGTTATGCCACACCAGGCTGGTGCGGGTCATGCCCAGCCGATCGAAATTGGCCTTGGTCAGGTCGCCGACATCAAGCCCCAGCCCCTGCGCCTCGCGGCCGTGTTCAATGACGAATTGCAGCAGGATGAAACCTTCGCCCGAATGGCTGAAGCGCGTGCTGGGTTCGAAATGGATGTGCAGCTTCTGGTCGGGTTCGGTGAACCAGAAGTTGCTGAAGCCGGTCGAATGGGTCAGGCACATGCGCGGCGTGATCTTTTCCCAGCGTGGATCGTCGGCTAGATCCTTATATGGCCCGTACTTGTCAGGGAAAACCGGATCGGGGCCATAGCTCGGCAGCGGCTTGTCGAGATCATCCTTGATGGGTGTGTCGAGGTTGAGCTTGCCCTGATCGACCAGTTGCATCACCGTATATGCAAACACCGTCTTGGTGAGCGACGCACCGTACATGACGGTGTCCGTGGTCAGCGGATCTCCCTTGGCGTTACGGGTGCCGTAGGCGTGGACATAACCGACCTTGCCGTGATCGATAACCGCAACCGCTATGCCCTTGGCGTCAGTCTGGGCCATGATCTTGCTCACTTCGCCGTCGATGGCGGCGCCGTTGGGCATTGTCTGTGAGACCACCGCGACGGGAAGGCAGCAGGCAGTAAGAAGCACAGTCAAAAGTGGAACCTTTTCCCGTGTCGCCATCAGTGAACAGTCCTTTCCAGAACTCGACTTTAGTAGTTGCCAGCAGCGGAGCCTACGAACTCTGTTTAACGTCTACGCAGATTTCCGATTCTAAGGTAATCGTCTGGGAAATGAACTTCTGAGCAATAAGGCTCACATGAGTCAACCACCGAGCCACTGTTGATTTTGGCCCGAGCGAATTTCAGGATCTCTTGTCGCTCCGCTTTCTCATGCTCGAATTGCTCGGCATCTATTGACGCGACTCGTGTGATGAATGGCGTTGACTTCGGCAGGTCCTTTTTGCTGTACTTGAACTGTTAACCACGGTGAAGGAGTTCACCGCCAACCGCTGTCCCAATTCTTAAGCCGGAACAGCTGATGACTCCTGACAAGCGGATTGCCTTGTCACGGAGTCATAGTGCCGGCAACGATCCGCAGAAACTAGTCGAGGTGGCGCTTCATGGAGAATGTGTGGGTAATGGCCGCCGTTTGGGTGGGCCTCGCCTTGATTGCGACGCTGGTTGCCATCTGGTTCCGGATCTCCACTGCCCTGAGTGAAATTGTTGTCGGCACTGTCGCCCAGTTGGTGATCGGTGCGCTTTTTGTGCACGCTGACCTCGGCGGGAAGACGAGCTGGATTAGTTTTCTCGCCGGCACGGGCGCCATCGTTCTTACGTTTCTGGCCGGGGCCGAACTCGATCCGCAGATCTTCCGGACGAAATGGAAAGAGGCGACGGTAATAGGACTTGTCGGTTTCTTTGGACCGTTTTTTGGGTGCACGGCAATTGCCCACTACATCTTGCATTGGTCGGCACGATCGAGCTGGCTGGCGGGCGTTGCGCTTTCGACCACTTCCGTGGCAGTGGTCTACGCGGTGATGTTGGAATTGGGGTTCAACGTTACAGACTTTGGGAAGGCAGTGTTGGCGGCCTGCTTCGTTAACGATCTGGGAACGGTGATTGCTCTAGGGCTGATCTTCTCGCCTTTCACCCTGAAGACCTTGGTCTTCATAGGAGTGAGTGTCGTGGTGTTCGCGATTCTCCCCTTTCTCACCCCCCGATTCTTCAAGAAGTATGGAGGACGAGTTTCCGAGCTCGAGGCCAAGTACATACTCTTCCTACTGTTCGCAATGGGGGGACTGGCGGTGTGGTCCGGCAGCGAAGCGGTCCTGCCAGCATACATCATCGGCATGGTGCTGGCGGGAACCGTGGGAAAGGACCACAGCCTCATAAGGCGCCTGCGCACCTTGACGTTCGGATTACTGACGCCGTTTTACTTCATTCGGGCGGGATCGTTTGTATCCGTGCCTGCATTAATTGCGGCTCCGCTCGTATTCATTGTGTTGTTTTTTGCCAAGATGCTGTCGAAAGTAATTCCACTGTACCCCACGGTGAAGGCATTTGACTATCAAAAGGAAGAAGGGCTGTACTTCACGCTAATGATGTCGACGGGCCTAACGTTCGGGACTATTTCCGCGCTGTTCGGACTGAATCACGGTGTCATCACCCAAGCGCAGTATTCATATTTGGTCGCCACGGTGATCGGGAGTGCCGTCGTACCGACCATGATTGCCAATGCTTGGTTCATGCCGAGGCACCTGCTTGCCACTCAGGCAAAGGGAAAGTCGGCGTTGCCTCAACCTGTAAGTGAAAACGCAAACTAGGAGGGAGCATGACGGGGAAACGACAGAACGCGTATTTTCGCAAGTTGCTTGTGGGCTACGACGGGTCTCCGCAGGCGGAAAAAGCGGTGGATGTAGCCTTCTCGTTGGCAGAGTGTCTGGATGCGACCGTGCTGATCTTTGCGGTTGCGCGGCCCCCGGAACCGTCGACTTCGGTCGAATTGGAAGCTGTGCTGGACGACGCGAAGGAACACTTTGAAGAGGGATTCAAGAAGCTCATGGAAAAGGCCCGCGGGCGCGACCTCGACGTGAAGACCGACATGGCGGTGGGACATCCGGCAGAACAAATCATTCACCGGGCGGAGGCGGACGGCATTGACCTGATTATTTTGGGCCGGCGCGGGCGCTCCATGATCTCACGGATGATGTTAGGTTCGGTCTCCGAGCGAGCTTTGAGATACGCGCACTGTCCAGTGATGGTAGTTCACTAGCTTGGGTGAGGGATATGCAGCCGCCAGCGAACCTGGCGCATTGGCGCGAGATCACATGATGCCGGAATTTATCTTTGACCGTGAAGGAGAAAAACAGAGTATCAGGCAACGCCTCGCGAAGAGGCGCCCCTTCCTTATTCATGGACCCACTGCTGTTGGCAAGACTCTGCTGTTGCGCAGCTTGCTGCCGGAATTACCGTCAGTGCTTTACTGCGAAGATTCTTCGACAACGCACATAGTCTTCAGAAGTCTCGCCCGCAGCTTGCTACGTCTCGGCAGCCCGCGCGCGCGGACCGCCTTTCGGAGCGAGGAGGCCATCAAGACGAAATCGGCAGTCTCCTTGAAAGGAATTGTGATGGCTGCCTTAACTGAGGGGCAGTACACGATTGTGCTGGACCACTTAGCGCATCCTTCGCACTCCTTCGCGGCGGCTGTTCGCGAAATCATGACCTGGGGATCGACGCCCGTAAGTGCGGTGGCCCGCTCAAGTCACATGGAGGACACCGGCTTTCTCCAGCCTCTTTACTCAGACCGTTCCGAGAAATACGAAATTCGAAACTTCGAGAAGTCGGTGGCAGAGCAGTTCGCTCGCGAGGTCGTCAGACGCACAAATCTTACGGCATCGAACATGAATGAGTTCCTCGACAAGATCCTGCAGTTCAGCGAGGGAAACCCAGGAGCAATTGTGGCGCTGGTGGAGACGGCGAAGCACCCCAAATATCGTTCGGAAGAACACATCAAGATCAGCCCACTCTACATCGACTTTCGCATGAATTGGAGAGTAGCTGGATGATTTGCAATGCATGGCTCGCTGTTGGCACAGGGCGGGTTGGTTCTTTGTAAGACGGAGTTCGGATACTACAAGTGATGTGACACGATGCCCCAAGGATCGGCAAATTCGCTCAACTCGAATCATGAGCGCCGTCTGAGCGTGACCTGCCGCTACATCGATAAGCTGCTCGCCGATATGGAGAGCATATTGAGTATTTCCGCGTCCAGGCTCGCGTTCCCGCGGTATATTCCCGATCTCACTTCTGCCCAGCGGCGCGTGGTCGAGGACTACATCGGTCGTATCCGGGCGCAACTGATTCGTGTGCTGGATGGTCAAAACATCGAACGGCCGTCGGCCGATATTCCTGTGGGACGGTCGCTTCATTCGACGCTTACCTTCGTAGACATCGCGGTTGAGGAGTTGAAGCCTGAATACATGCGCGGCTACGGCGAAGTCCCACCCCAAGCCGCGGTCGAATTAAACGGCATCGCCGGGGAACTCCAAGGTCTGGTGAGACAACTGGATCATTATCTTATGCGCGGCGCGGGAGAGAACCTGCAGCAGCGGCTAGAGAAGTTGGAGCAAACAGGGGACGAAGTGTTTTTCCTCCGGAAACTTGAGACGGTCATCGCCGAACATGGGTTGGTGGAATTTCGGTCCACGTTGTCGATGATTCTTGATCGGCTTGAGGACAACAGTTTCGAGATCGCCATGTTTGGTCGCGTCAGTTCCGGCAAGTCGTCATTGCTGAATGCGATCCTCGAAACCGACGTACTTCCGGTCGGTGTCACTCCCATTACTGCGGTCCCGACGCGGCTTGCCTATGCCGAATCGCCTTCGGTCAGCGTCTGGTTTGCCAACCGCTCACCCGAGCGTTATGAAATCTCCCTCCTACCGGAATTCGTCGCTGAGCAGCTCAATCCAGGCAATGAGAAACACGTAACGAGAATCGTGGTCCAGCTTGGCTCACCTCGCCTTCGGGATGGCATCACTTTTGTGGATACGCCCGGACTAGGATCATTGGCCACTCGCGGAGCTGCTGAGACGCTGGCCTACCTACCACGTTGCGACCTGGGCGTGGTTCTGATTGATGCCGGATCGACACTAACCCCGGACGATCTTCAGACCATTCAGATTCTCTATGACGCGGCGATTCCGGCGACGGTCTTGTTGAGTAAAGCCGATCTACTGACCACGCAAGAGCGGTCGCGCTTAGTCGAATATGTAAAGGACCAGATCAAGAAGGAACTGAACGTTGATCTAGCGATACGTGCCGTCAGCGTCGTTCGTGAAGGCAAGGAGTTGCTCACCCGCTGGTTCGAAGATGACATTGCCCCTTTGTACAGCCAACGGCAAGATCTGAAGATCCGCTCAATCCGCCGCAAACTCGGAGGGTTGCGACAGTCGGTAGAAATCGCCTTGCGCGGGCGACTTCGCCGCAAGGACCAGATTCCCATCAAGAAACTTGAACAACTGCGAGTGGTCGAAGCCGAACTGCGTCAAGCCAGCGGACGGCTTGAGGAAATGAAAAAGACTGCGCGGCGTGCAGCGGACGAGTTGCAGCATTCGAGTTCCCGGAAGATGCTTCAAATAGCCGGAGCTTGTCTGGTTGAGTCGTGGTCGTCGCCAGACTCTGACAAAAAACCCGCAGCCGAGATTGTGAGCAACGCGGTAACACGAACGGTTCAGGAACAAACGGAAATTCTGCGTCAACGCATGGCCGTGCTCGCTCACAAACTCAATGAAACTCTTCAGTCGGCTGCCAAGGTTCTGGAGATAACGGACGTCCCTGCCGAGGAGGAATTCGCCAGCGTGTTGCGAGAAATGCCAGTGTTCGATCTTGGACAGCTTACGTTTCATCTGCGACGGTCAGCGCTACTTAGATTGCTCGGGAGAAAGGCGTCCCAATCGTTTGCGACCAAGCGGCTGACCGCGCTGATCGGCGCTCAGCTTACAAGATCTTTGTCCGCATACCGCGCTTTGCTTTATGACTGGTCCGACAGGACACTGGGACAAGTCCAACGACGATTCGATGCTTATGCCAACAGCTATCGTGCTCAAGTGGAAAGGTCGCTGGGAAGCCAGGAAATGCGAACCGGTCAGGACGAAGACAGCATTCGCCGCGACTTGGAATCGTTAGAAAGTGCACTAGGGGAAAAAACCTTGGCTTCGTGACGTGTGCGTGTAGCTGTTGCTGAATTGGAAAGGAGCAGAGCGACTTGCTGAAATATCTATTCGTCGGCATTGGAGGCTGTCTAGGGTCGATTCTGCGCTTTTGGCTTGGCAGTTACATCGGCAGCAAAATGGGAACTCGCTTTCCCTACGGAACGCTCGTCATAAATGTCACCGGTTCGTTTCTCATCGGCTTGATCTTTGCGTTGCTGACCGTGAAGACACATTGGAGTCCCAACTGGCGATACTTGATCCCAATTGGCTTCATCGGAGGCTACACGACCTTTTCCAGCTTCGAGTATGAGACGCTGCGGTCGATTCAGGATGGCCAAGTCGGACTGGGGCTTCTCTATGTTGCAACAAGTGTGGTTTTCGGGTTCGTTGCGGTTTGGGGAGGCATGATCGCAGGGAGGGCAATCTCGTGAAAGCTGAAGCCGCTACACAGGCGAGCGTAAGTCAGGCGCTGACCAAAGGCGCGTGTCCTATCTGTGGGATACTTAAGGATTTCCAGTGGACGCTAGCTGCCATCGTGCGACCGCAGGCAGCTCTGCGATTGTGCAATTTTCATACTTGGGCGCTTGCTCGTTCCAGGGGCGGCTCGCTTGAACGCTCTACGCCTGGCGAAAGCGTTTCGAGTGTGTTTCTGGAGATGCTAAAAAGTTCTCCCGCTGGGAAAGTGAGCAGCGATGATTGTGCTCTATGCCACCGCGTCCGAGAAGAAGAAGTGACCCGCTTGCGTGAACTGGCGCAGCAGTTCCAGCGCCCTATGTTCGTCGAATGGATGAAAACACAGGGGAGCCTTTGCCTGGACCACGCCGGGAAATTAAAGGAATTTGTTCCTTTGCGGTATCGCACACTCGTTGATGAAGTCGTGGAACGGAATCGCTCGGAGCTTCGCGAGGAACTGGAGGCCTTTCATGAGCAACTCAAGCAGGGAGTACATGCCGGTGGCGGATTGCTGGGCCGCGTAGCGGAATTTCTGGTAGGTCAGAGGGGACTCTAATGTCAGGAGGACAACATGCTCACAGCGGGACCAGGTAAGAAGGTCGGCATCTACGTGGCTGAAGATCAGCACTACCACGGGAGCGCCTCTTATGCGGCTATTCTGGATTTTCTCTTCTTCCACGGTGTGTCAGGCGCAACCGTAACACGCGGTATCGCCGGATTTGGAGCAGATCATCACCTTCACACGACCAGTCTTGTGGACTTGGCAGTCCATCTTCCTGTGAAGATCGAGTTCATCGAAACCGCGGAAAAAGTCGCTGAATTGTTGCCCAAACTACAAGCGATGGTGGGAACCGGGTTGATCGAGATGCACGACACTACGATCGTCAAACCTGCCGACAACAAACAGAAGCAGGCGGAGCCGGAGAGGCCCGCATTAAAGCGCGAGGGCAAAGCCAAGATGATGCGAATCTACATTGGGGAAAACGACAAGTGGAATGGGAAGCCGTTGTATGAAGGCATTGTCAACGGCCTGCGATCTAACGATATTGCCGGCGTAACCGTTTATCGGGGAATTCTCGGTTATGGCGCGAATCGACGAATTCACAAAGACGCTGCGCTGAGTCTCTCACACGATCGTCCCATCCTGCTGTCAGTAGTTGACACCGAGGACAAGCTGAAGGCGTTCATGCCCATTCTCGATCAAATGGTACAGCAGGGTTTAGTCGTTCTGTCCGACGTAGACATCATCAAGTACGCACATAACTACGAGAAAGCCGAGAGACGGCAGGAGGCGCGGTTATGAAGCTCGAAGGAAAAGCCAAGCTGTTGCGCATTCATTTTGGCGAGGATGACAAGTGGCACGACAAGCCTTTGTACGAGGCGATTGTGACCAAGTGCCGTGAACTCGATATCGCGGGCGCCTCGGTGTTTCGCGGCATCGAGGGTTACGGAGCAAGCTCGCGGATTCACAAGGCGCATCTGCTGCGGTCCTCAGATAGACCGATTATGGTGTCCGTGATAGATACCGAGGAGAATCTTAAGAAATTGCTTCCCGCTCTGGACGAAATGGTGGATGAAGGGCTGATTGCAATGTCCGAGGTCGAGGTGATTCGCTATGTGCACCAGGAAGGAGTGCGCTCTCCAGCGTCGTAGCAAGGTTACAGATGACAGCAAACTAATTTAGAGAGATGAAGTATGCGGACTGACTCGAAAGAAAACTTGTTGCTTGAAAGGCCCGCTACTTCGGCGTTGACATCGGGGTCCGAACGTCGACCTGTGGCTGCTGAGAGTTCTCACGGAGAGTCGTCTCTCTCTCGCCTGGCCGAGTTAGCCGAGGAGTTTGAAGCCGAGCAAGTTGCCGCCGATGCGCGATCTGTGGCCGAACGGGTATCCGAAGGGCGCTTCTACGTTGCTTGTATCGGTCAGTTCAAGCGCGGCAAATCCTCAGTCCTGAATGCGCTGGTCGGCAACAGCGTACTGCCCACAGGAATCGTGCCGATCACCGCCATCCCAACAATCCTCCGTTACGGTCGCCGTGCAGCCGCTCGCGTGCGCTTTGAAGCCGGTGAGTGGACAGATATTCCTGTCGACACCGTTGATGAGTATGTCTCTGAAGAAAAGAACCCCGAGAATGCCAAGCACGTCGCCGCACTGGAAATCTTTGTGCCCAGTCCACTACTTGCGACGGGCATGTGCTTCGTGGACACGCCCGGACTGGGATCGGTATTCACTGGCAATACAGCAGCAACCCAGGCATTCATTCCTCATATTGACGCAGCGCTTGTTGTGATCGGCGCGGACCCTCCCCTAGCAGGAGAGGAACTTCTATTGGTTGAGGCGGTCGCGCGGCACGTTCAAGATCTCATCATCGCCTTAAACAAAGCCGATCGCACCACGGACGAAGAACGATCGGCGGCGATGGCCTTTGCACGAAAGCAACTCGAAAAACGATTGCAGCACCCCGTGGAACCGTTCTTCGAAATCAGCGCCGCTGAACAGCTCGAACGTCGAGGCACCGGTCGGGAATGGGGACAACTGGTCGCTTCACTACAGCAGTTAGTTGAAGGCTCGGGCCGGAGACTGATTCGGGCTGCTTGCGACCGCGGTCTTGAGCGCATTAGCGAACAACTTCTCGCCATTATCACGGAGGAAAGGGAGGCACTTCGGCGACCGATTGAAGACTCTGAGAAACGTATTGCGGCTATGAAGCAGACTATGGCCGATGCAGAGCGTTCGATGCGAGAGCTTGCGTATCTCTTCATGGCCGAACAACAACATCTCTCGGACATGTTTGTCGACCGACACAAGGCGTTTCTCGCGCGCGTGATGCCGGAGGCGGGCAAAGAGTTCGAGATTGTGCTGCGGTCCATGCCTGGCTGGCTAGGTCCATCGTATCGGCGGCGTACCTTCCGCGAGGCACAGGAACTAGCGCGACGTCAGGTCCTACCATGGTTGAAACCCGAGCACGAAGAGGGCGAAAAAGAGTATCGGCGTATTGCGTTGCGGTTCGTGGGGATGGCAAATGAGTTTCTGAAGAAACTAACGAATGCCGGCATTCCCGAACTTGCGCGAATGCCCCATGCTCTCGACCAGGAGAAAGGGTTTCGCGTTCGCTCAGAATTCACTTTCTTGGAGTTCATTGATGTTGCGCAGCCTGCCTCACCGGTGCGCTGGCTCGCTGACTTGATTCTTGGCCTGGTGGGCGCCTGGAGGGTAATCAAGAACGATGCGCGAAGGTTCCTCAGTAGGTTGCTCGAATACAACAGCACCCGCGTGCAAAGCGATATTCTCAACCGGGTTCAGGAAAGCCGAGCACGGTTAGAAACTGAGATTCGCAAATTACTGCACGAGGTTACCCGCATCGCCGAGCAGGCTCTGGCCCGCGCGAAAAGAGTACGTGAGGAAGGTGCCCCGGCAGTTGAGGCCGAACTACGACGCCTCGATTCCTTGGAAGAGGAAGTGCGCGCGCTCGGTGCGCCAGGAATCTCAGTAAGTTGAGCCCAGCTCAACCTGCGAGAGTCTCAAATAAGGTGTCGAGAATATAGACTTTTTCGAAGCAGCTCATGAGCAAAAAAACTGTTACCGCGAGGATCAGACCGCGCAGCATCCCCAAGCCTGCCGACTGCGCGTGCCCAATCAACCAGCTCCCGCCAATAGAAAAAATCCTATCTGAGTGAGCTATTTCGATCTGCTATTGCGCGTTATAGAATGCACAGCCTCCCAAACGGCTGCGAAATAGTTCTATAGGCCTCGAAAGTAAAATCCGCCGACTCGATGATGTGAGGAGGAGCTTATGTCCACACAACCTAGCCGTATGCCGCAAGTCTCCGCGCCAACTCCAGGACTCATGCCAAACCAACGTAGAAGCTGGTTGCGCAGAAACTGGTGGAAGCTACTGGCCGCCGCGTTCGTATGCATGATCCTTTTCATAGCTGGAATTGTCACATTGATTGTAGGGGCCATGCGGGGGTCCGACGTGGCGAAAGAAGCGGTTGCGAGAGCACAATCGAACGCGCTGGTTACGCAGCGGCTCGGAAATCCCATCAGCGAAGGCTGGTTCGTAGGAGGCTCGATCAACGTTACGCCCGCTTCGGGCGATGCCAATCTTTCCGTCCCCATCTCCGGACCGAAGGGTAAGGCCACAGTCTATGTGACGGCCGAAAAGACTGCCGGAACGTGGGCCTATACCGTGATGCAAGCGGCGTTTGAAGGAACCGGTGAGAAAGTTGACCTGCTCGCCAGCGTGACCGCAGCCGAACCACAATCCACGACCCCTCCGCCAGCGCTCGCGACGACAGACGCAGCAAGTCAATCTGCGCCGGCTGATCCGACCGTTGCTATGGCGGCCGCGCCTCAACCCGCTTCCGCCGCCGCCGCTGCCCCTGCCGCCGATCCGGCCGCGCCAGCCTCTACCCCGGCGTCGGGCTCCGTCATCGCCAGCTCGCAATACGCGAACGATCCCAACCTGCGATGCGACCTGCTGGAGGTGAAGCGGGTTAGCGGAGGGGCTTTGCTGGCAAGATGGCGCATCGTTAATACTGGGACAAAGCCGATTGCATATGACTTCAGCTGGGATGACGTTTACTACATCGATCCTGCGGGGAACAAGAAATACAACAATCTCACCATCGACGGCAAAAGGATCCTCGATATGTGGTGGGGCACATTGCAGCCGGGTGAGCAGCATGTGATGTGGGCAAAATATCCTGCTCCACCGCTGACATCGAAGCGTGTCAGCCTCAACGTGCCTAAATTCGCACCCTTTGAGGACGCTGCTGTGGCGGAGTGAGCGAAAACTGTGAAGACGAATACTTAAGAAACAGAGAAAGCGGGGTTCCGCTTTTCGACGCGAGACGGTGCACAATAATGACGACTTTGCGTTAAGCGAGAAGAATGGGGAGAAAATGTGCGCCGACTGTGAGAGGCTGCCATGAGAATGAAGGATCAGCAAGTTTTCAAAGACGTAGCACGCGAGAAAAACGTTTGGTTGCTGGTCCGACTTACCAACCCCGCGTCTCTTAAATGGGCTGACGAGAAAAGCCGCGGCAACGATAATTACATACCGAAGTCAATCTCTTGCAAGGCCAAAACTGCCAAAAAAGATGTCCCGGACGGATACGAGATCGCCGGCCTGGTGGCCGATCCTTAATCACTATGATGACTGCGTCAGATTCGACGACATAAACGATGCGAGGAAGTATTGGGACGAGTTTCGCGCGGCGCATCTGGACCAGAACTACGTGCAGACCGGGGCGGGAAGAGACGGTTATTCAGTTGACATCGATCCTGCCTCTCCGCATTACTTTTGCGCGAAACGCTACCGCAAATATATCCATTCGGATTACGATTTGCTCGACATGATCGAAGGGCAGAATCCGCGCGCGAATGAAATCATCCGTGACATGCTTGACGGTGCTCCGCACAACTACAATCCGGGCTTCCCCGAAATCCAGCGGATCCTCAATGCAAGGATGGATACTCCGATGGTGCAGCACGGAGCTGAGGCGCAGTTCAAGGGCCTTTATGAACAGCCGATCTACGTCTTTTTTCCCAGGGCTGGTCCAAACGGCGAGGGCTACAGCCATTACGATCCGATTATCTGGCTCAATCAGCTCACTGCGGAGCGCTGGTACCAGGACTGGTTCGGCGGACGGCAACCTGCTGGCCCGGCAGCACCGGGCCGGCCGCGCATACAGTATGCGACACCCGCGCAGGTGATTCGAGCGGACTTTCAAAGAAGGCAGCGGCTGTAAAGATGCACTCGACAGTGAGCTGCCATTGGCTGCCAAACCTTGACTGCCAACCCCTGACTGCAAACCCAGGGAATACGAGCTTCAAGGTTTTCCTTGCGGCCGGTGTCGTTGCGATTACGTGAACGGCGCCGATTCGTCAAAACCCGAGGTGCTGGGCCGCCAGGGTGCGACCCACTGGCAAACAAGTGCCTCGTTTGCCGCTCTTGCTCTTACGCACCGCTAATTGCTCGATCATTTTTCTCTCATACGCGAGTGAATCCGGAATCGGATCGTCGGAACTGTCCATAGCAATTTGCGGTGCCTGTGTTTTGTCTTTTGACTCTGACCCTTTCGGCTCTGTCTGGTCTTCTGCAAATTGGTCTGCGGTGAGACTGATGGTTGTATCCGCAATCGCCCCCACAATTTTCCCCGATTCACTGTCATCCAGAAAAGACTTGAGGATCTCGCCACCCGTGCCGCTGATCCTCTATACCATCTTTAAGCCGTAGACAAACGTCTCGCTTTGCTCGCGGCGTTCTTCAACTTCGTGGGACTCACCTTTGAGGCTCTTCGATTGAATCCTCGGGGCGTAGACGTCGCCCTGGTATTTACTGGATTCTATTGCCTCCTGATCGGCTACCTCATGTTCAGGTCGACTTTTGTACCTCGAATTCTGGGCGCGCTGATGGCGTTTGCCGGTTTGGGCTGGCTGACCTATCTGTCAAATCCGCTGGTAAGCTATCTGTCCCCCTACAATCTGGCCTGCGCCCTTCTCGCGGAAGCATCCGTGTTCCTGTGGCTCCTCGTGATGGGTGTGAACGCTCCGAAATGGCAAGAAAGCAAAGCACTTGGCGAATTAGTCGAGCGTAGCCCGGCCGACGTGCGGTTCGCTCGTGACGGACCTTCACAGGGGTTGTCCGGGGTTTGACCCTAACGGTCGGCTCATTACGGGCATGTAGTCGGCAAACCTTCTCTTATCGAATTAGAAAAGAGTTCCCCGTCATCCATCAGCAACCGGGGAACTCGTCACGGCTAGTCGATCGTTAACAGCTGACTTAAAATTAGCCACCCATTTCGATGGTTGCCGCGGAGGCCTTAGCGTAATGACAATTGCGCACTGTATTGCGATGGTTGCCCTATTCGTGCTGATCTGCGCTGGTGGTGCAACCGGCCAGACAAAGGATGTCATAGAGTCTTAGACGGCTCCCCCAAAATTGGTAATGCTCGTTTATCAAAGATTCCCGTTCGATAAAGCAACTGAAAGCGGCAAGGCGCTCGCGGCCGCAGCACGTGCTTGTGCGAACCTGAATGTGCCGAATTCATGGATTGTGCTGGAATCGGTCACCGGAGATTCGGAAGTGCTGTCGTTCGACCCGTTCGATTCATTTGCACACATCGGCAAAGCCTTCGCTAGGTGGGAACCCATTTACGCTGCTCACCCCGAGCTTGGAAAGGTTCAAGCCCAGATCAATGGCGCGCTGGCGAGCCAGCGTACGATAGTCGCTG
Source organism: Acidobacteriaceae bacterium (assembly GCA_003132445.1). Classification (GTDB taxonomy): domain Bacteria; phylum Acidobacteriota; class Terriglobia; order Terriglobales; family Acidobacteriaceae; genus Sulfotelmatobacter. The sequence continues at coordinate 24,181 of PKXU01000175.1, forward strand.
AGAGGCGAGATGACCTAAGCTACCGCGCGAACCGCATTGATCTGTCGAAAGCACGTTTCCTGCGAGTGATCGAGGTTCGCCTGCATCCCGGCCACGAGGGTGAGTTCGCCGAAGCCTCTAAGATGCTTACTGCAGCGTACGAAAAAAAGGAATCCGATCTGTCGTGGGTCGTGTACCAGGTGAACGTGGGGATGTCCACGCCAACATTTTTTGCTTTTGTGCCGATGAGATCTCTAGCGCAGAACGATGATTTGCTGAACCTACTGGATGTGCTGCACGAAGCAGAAGGGGAAGCCGCTGAGCGCATGCAAAAGATCGCCCGCGCAGCGTACGCGCACACAGAGAGCAACCTTTACGCTATTAGCCCCGATAAGTCCCATGTCTCGAAAGAGTTTGCGGCGGGCGATCCGGAATTCTGGACGCCAAAACCGCAAGCGCCAAAGAAGGCAGCTGCCAGAAAGAGTGGAAAGAACAAGCCGTAACAGTAACTTAAGAAATGAGAGCCCTCAGGTAACTTAGATACCGATGGGAAACTGCCTTGACACTGATGGCAGACCTGACGCTAACCAGACGATAGCTATCGATAACGTTTCCCGAGTACACTCCCAACCTCGGCATCGGCAGTCACCGAGCAGTTTGTCGGCAAACAGGAAACTATAGTGTTGTGGTTGCAAAATCCCTTCACGCTAACCCAGGTCGCTTGAGTCTATGAATGCCGAGCGACCCACACAGCGGGAGTAAGGTCTGGAAGGCGCCGGATCGGGAGATCGGCAAGCCCGGGGAGAATCGTGGAAAAGTAATCGCACACCGGGACTTGCAGCCGACGGCNNAGCTTTCCACGACCGAGAGAATCGCCGCAACCTTCGGTCCCGCTTGTGGGCTGCCGATGTGCAACCAATTCTTTCGACCAAGAGCTACCGGACGCATGGAATTTTCCGCCAGGTTAGTACTTAGCTCTAATTCGGGATACTTCAAAAAGCGGGTGAGCTTCTTCCAGAGCGTGAGCGCGTANNAGAAGAGGTTTCGCTGTTTTCTGACGCCGGATATGGCGCGCCGCAGTAGTCAGCGTTTTGCGGCGAGCTTCTGCATCGACGGCAAACAGTTCGTTGATCTGAGCCACAATCGGGGTTGCAACCGGATCTCGGGGATTTAGTTGCACTGCTTCGAAAAACTGTCTTCGTGCATGAGACCAACAAGCGGCATGTACCATTCTCGGCCCACCAATTTGGTCATACGCTGCATAGCCGTCGGTTTGGAGAACGGCGGTCCAAGAGTTTGTAGCCGACCTCAAGAGGATGACGTTTGAGATGAAGAAGCCAAACGGCGACCGAATCAAGAGCTACAAGTTGAGCCGCAAGACGATTCTCAATCTCGTCGGCGTCATCAAACTCGTCCTTGGCAAGAAGGTTTGGATTACGTGGGAATTGGATTTGGGGAAGCCAGATCATCCAGAGCAACGGTATTTCACGGAAGTGCAGTTGAAACAGATCGTCGAAGGTGCAACAGGTCAGTACCGCGTCCTCTTTGCATTGCTGGCGGGAACCGGAATGCGAATCGGCGAGGCTTCTGGTCTGCATGTCGATGATTTGGATTTGGACAATTGCGTCCTTCGTGTTCGCCGGGGCGTCTGGAATGGCAGGGAGCAAAGCCCAAAGACCACCAACGCAGTCAGGGAGATTGATATCGACTCCGGTCTTGCTGAGATGTTGAGGCAGCACGTCGGAGAAAAGAGGGCTGGTCGTGTCTTCGAGGCGCGAAACGGTTCTCCAATCTCAGGTCAGAACGTCCTAAAGCGTGTGCTGCACCCGCTGCTGAAGCGTCTCGAACTCCCGAAGGCTGGGCTTCACGCCTTCCGGCATTCGCGAGTCACGATGCTGCGGAAGAACGGCACGCCAGAGGACTTGCAAAAGCAGTGGATTGGGCATTCCTCTTTGCGAACAACAGACAGGTATTCACACACTCACCAAGAGCTTGAATATCGCCGTCTAGCTGCCAGCAAGGTTGGATTGAATTTCGTTGTTGGACCCAATGGACCCAAAATCGGGGAATGCGTGGCGCAATAAAAAAAGCCACGTAAACTACGTAGCTTGAAGGTCTTAGATTTGGTTGCGGGGGGTGGATTTGAACCACCGACCTTTGGGTTATGAGCCCAACGAGCT
>PKXU01000057.1:0-472 GCA_003132445.1 Acidobacteriaceae bacterium
CGTATTTGGCGAACATACCGCGTCCCGTTTTGAACGAAACACCCGATGATTGGCCTTCGAGCGAGGACGCGAGATCACGTTCAAGAACCTCGCAAACATAGCCGGCGGGAGAAACGCCATGCGCCTTGGCCTGGACCTTCAGGGCCGCTTCAGGCTTCTTTGGAAGTTCAATCATCATGGCCGATTTCCTTTCTCCATGACCAATTGTAGCGATTTCCTTGGCGCGGTCAAACACCGACGATACACCCTTATTCGGGCGTCTCCCCCGCCCCGGTATAGACGTGGCACCGCCCCTAACGAACCGAGCCATCTGTCGTCTGCATGTACCTTGCCTCTTTCCGTGACCCAAGAACGGACGGGGCGCAGCTAACCCAACAGCCGCAGGCTTGCGTCCTTTCGAGGCATAAACGAGCAGCCTGACCATCAAGGCTTATTTAGATATCTGATCTTGCCAGCGTGCAATAGCGTGCAA
>PKXU01000057.1:480-2875 GCA_003132445.1 Acidobacteriaceae bacterium
TCCCACTCTCTCCGCCAGTTCTTTGTTGATGCTAATAGACTTACGCGATGGGCTGACGTCCACTGACGTCCATTAACGCGCCATCGCCTGCTTCACGACTCGCCCATGAGCTTCCCGCATTGAGTCCATCATCCCTCCGCCATAGGTATTGAGTGTGGTCTGGATGGATGCGTGCCGCATGAGTTCCTTCTGCACCGTAAGAGGCTCGCCGTTGTCTCCGAGCCACGCCCGGTAGGTATGGCGCAACGTGTGCCAGCCGATCGGTCCTAAGCCGGCTTTGACTGCGGCCGGGCATAGATGGTTGTGCTGCATGTTCCAGGGTGTGTAGGGCTTCTCGCCCGCCATGTAGGGCGATGCGAACACGAAGTCCGAGTCTGCGGAAAACTCGGTCTTGCGCCTCCACTCGAAGATCACCTCCGCCAATGCTGGATCAAGTGGCAGGGGTGCCTCCGAGTATTCGGTCTTCACATCGTCGACACGACCCGAAACGATCGCCCGGCGAATATGGACGGAGAGATTTTGCCAATCAAAATCGCTCCATTTCAAAGCGACCAATTCCGAGCATCTCACGCCGGTGCAGAGCGCCAGGATGACCATGGTGTGACATGGTTCCCGGTCAACTGCAGCGACGAGGAGCGAGAACTCCTCGGGCGTGAGAACTCGCGGTTTCTTTCTCCGCTTCGAACTGCCCTCGATGCGCACCAGGGACATGGGATTGCGGTCCGGGGGCAGGTACTCCCACAGCATGGCGCAATCGAAGATCCGGTGCATGAGACCCTTGATGTGACCCCTCGTTTTGCTGGCCAATGGATGACAGCCCTTCTTGTCCATGAGTCCTTTGAGCCAATCGCGCACGGCCAACGGTTTTACCTGGGTCAGCGGGAATTCGCCCCACTTGGGACGGATGTGATTGTTGATATAGGAAAGATAGGCATGCTTGGTCGAGAAACGCCTTGGAATCTCTTCCTGCACATACCTCTCAAGGACAACGCCAAATCTCTCCTCTGGTGCTGCTGGTTGGTCTGTGTTGATCTTCATTCTCAGGTAGGCGACCTTCGAACACCGATCAACCGCAGACCTCGTTTGATATTCATTCGTTGTGCCGACGTCCTCTGACATCCGCTTGCCGGTCGTATCCCGCCAGCGGAATTGCCAGATTGCAGGACCTCGGGCACGCTCCTTCAGTTCAATCGTTCCATGTTGGTATCTCGTCCTCACTGATTACCTTTCCTCAGAAGGACGCGAATGGCGTATCAATGCTAGCTGTTCTTCACGCCACCTGACAATGGCAGAAGTGGTGGATTTCCACCGATAGCCGATTCGAAACACTGGGATTTTCTTTGCCTCTGCGAGGCGGCGGCACTGCTCCGCTGAGCAGTCCAAAATCTTCGCAACTGCCTTCAGTCCGATCGTCGGTTCGAACCCATTATCAGGTTGTTCGGTCTGCTCGCGCCGACCGGCACCAGGCACAATGGATATTTGTGAATGTTGGCTGGTTGACATCGCATACTCCTTGTAATTCTGGCTGCTGGTACACCGTATGGTGGGTTCTACCCGAGATCAGGATTTCGGTCAAAACACGCCAAATGAGGGCGGATTTGACCGAAATCTGATTCGGCCTTAGGTTCTTCTCACTCAGAGCGGCCAAGAGCTGACTCGGGGGCGTAGGAGGCAAGATGTGTTCGTCATCAACAGTCAAAGAGCCGTTCTCAGCAAGAGTCCAATTCACCTTGAGCGTCGCGATCCAGGAAAGTTATGGAGCAAAGGATTTTCTGCAGTCAATTTCCGGTAAGATTCTGGCCCGTCACGACAATGACGAGCGGGAGTCGGGCGCAGGATACATCACTGCGACCCTAGTCCAGTTCGGGGATGCACTGGACCACGGAATAACTCCAGACCGTCTGGGGGATGGCATTGGCGGAGACATCGCCGAATACTGGGAGCATCTCTTCGATGTCGAAACCGGACGGTGGAAAGGTGCGATACAGGACGCCTTTGAGATTCTCGGGACCGATCTGCTAGTTATTGATTGCCTTGAGGTTTACCCTCGTTTCCGAGGTCAGGAAATTGGTTTAGCGGCTGTCGGTCGGACTATCGACGTTTTCGGCCCGGGTTGCGGGTTAGTCGCCTGCAAGCCTTGGCCGCTGCAATTTACTCCAGCGTTTACAAACAATCGGCGAAAACTTCAGAGATTGCTACCGCCTAACACTGATCTGGACAATGCAGTGCGCAAGCTGCGAACGTATTGGTCAAGAGCTGGATTCTGGCCGGTCGGGCAAACTGAAATCTATGCCCTAAGCATGTCACAGAGGCGTTAGCAGACAATGGCGAACAACCCCGGGGCCCAAACAGAAAAACCGAATGGACACTTCTGTTAGAACGCTGCCCTGTCACC